>NZ_JAGEKI010000024.1:0-87284 GCF_049887815.1 Pseudomonas sp. NFXW11
GGAAGGGATAAACAATCGAATAAAGGTCATCAAACGGATGGCGTACGGTTACCGGGATAGCGAATTCTTTTTTATGAAGATCAAGAGCGTCTTTCCCGGTAATCCGTGAAGAACCAAAAAAAAGCGCTGCCATCCTGGCAGCGCTTTTTACAATCCGTTGTCTTTCTATCCTTTCACCACATCCCACAAAGCGTGCAGTTCGGCCTCGCTGAGCAACCCAGCGGGGTAACGTTCAATGATGATCCGGCGCGGATCAGGTTCCCTGATCTGACGCGTTCCATTGGACTTCAACCATTGCACCAGAACCCGCAGCGACTCGTTGCTCATTGCCAAGGGATGCGATGCCCGCTCGCTGACCCTATTCATTGCAGCGCTCTCTCCTGGTTCCTGAGCGACCTAACTTATCCAAGGTTTATGACAGAACAACAAAGTTCTCCATGTCTCAGAATCACCGCTGGGCAGATACAAGAGCTATGCCAACGTGGGATACGCGCCGACATACGGCCATAAAAAAGCCCGCAACCTGTCTAGGCTGCGGGCCTTGTGCAAACCGGCGAAATTCCCGCGGTTCGAACTACGTCAAACATCCGACCATTTTTGTTACATCGGCACTCAAACCCGTCGCCCGGCAGGTTGTTGCTGGGTAAGGCAATGGATGTTGCCGCCCCCCAGTAACAGTTCGCGCCCCGGCACCATCACCACTTCATGCTCGGGGAACAGCTGCTGCAGAATCGCCTTGGCCGGTTCATCCATGGGGTCGTCGAAACTCGGGGCGATGATCCCGCCATTGACGATCAGGAAGTTCACGTAGGAACCCGCCAGGCGCACCGATGGATTGCGCTCCTGACTGCCTTGCACCGCGTCGACGCCGGCACATTCTTCCTCGGTGGCATACAGCGGGCCGGGGATTGGCATCTTGTGCACCTTGAAGGCACGGCCCTTGGCGTCGAGGGTGGTTTCCAGCACCTGCATGGCTGCCCGGCAGCGAGGGAAATTGGGGTCCTGGGGATCGTCGGTCCAGGCCAGCAGCACTTCGCCCGGGCGCACGTAGCAGCAGAAGTTATCCACATGGCCGTCGGTTTCGTCGTTGTACAGGCCGTCCGGCAGCCAGACGATCTGCTGCACCGACAGTTGCTCACGCAGCACCGCCTCGATCTGTTCGCGAGTCAGGTGCGGGTTGCGGTTGTGGTTGAGCAGGCATTCCTCGGTGGTGATCAGGGTGCCTTCGCCATCGACGTGGATCGAGCCGCCTTCGAGCACGAAACCCTCGGTGCGGTACTCCTGGCAACGCTCGATTTCCAGCACCTTGCTGGCCACCTGTTCGTCACGGTTCCACGGCGCATACAAGCCGCCCTCGAAACCGCCCCAGGCATTGAAGCCCCAGTGCACGCCGCGTACTTCGCCGCTGTCGTTGATCACGAAGGTCGGACCGGTGTCGCGCACCCAGGCATCGTCGCTGGACATTTCCACGATGCGGATATTGGGTACATCCAGGCGCGCCCGGGCATTTTCATACTGGGCGGCGGACACCGCCACGGTCACCGGTTCGAAGCGCGCGATGGCCTTGGCCACCGCGGCATGGGCGGCTTGGGCCGGCTTGCCGCCCAGGCGCCAGTTGTCCGGACGCTCGGGCCAGATCATCCAGGCCTGGGTCTGGGTCGCCCACTCGGCCGGCATGTAGAAACCGTCGGCGCGCGGCGTGCTGTGCAAAATACTCATGTGTTCAGGACTCCAGGGAACCGTCGAGGGTTTTCAGCGCGCCATAGAGGTTCGGACGACGGTCACGGAAACTGCCCCAGGCGCTGCGGATGTGCTCGAGCTCGTCGAGGTCGAAGCTGTGCACAAGGATACCTTCTTCGCTTTGGTTGAGCTCTTGAACCTTCTCGCCGAACTGATTGGCGATAAACGACGAGCCGTAGAAGGTGATGTCGTAGCCGTCCTGCTCTTCGTTGCCGATGCGGTTGCTGGCGATCAGCGGCATCAGGTTGGCGCCGGCATGGCCCTGCTGCACACGCTGCCAGTGATCACGGGAGGAGATGCTCGCATCGTGAGGCTCGCTGCCAATGGCGGTGGGGTAGAACAGCAGCTCCGCGCCCTGCAACGCCATGCTGCGGGCACATTCGGGGAACCACTGGTCCCAGCAGATGCCCACGCCGATCTTGGCGTAGCGGGTGTTCCACACCTTGAAGCCGGTATCGCCCGGGTTGAAGTAGTACTTCTCGTGGTAGCCGGGGCCGTCCGGAATATGGCTTTTACGATAAATCCCCAGGTTGCTGCCGTCGGCATCGATGATGGCGATGCTGTTGAAACGCGCGCGGTTGGAGCGCTCGTAGAAGCTGATGGGCAACACCACCTGCAGCTCCCGGGCGACCTTCTGGAAATGCGCGATGGCGGCATTGCCATCCACCGAGGTGGCCAATTGCAGATAGTCCGGATTGGGCTTCTGGCAGAAGTACGGCGCCTCGAACAGCTCCTGGATCAGGATGATCTGCGCGCCCTTGGCGGCGGCTTCGCGGACCAGCCTTTCGGCACGTTCAAGGTTGGCCTCAAGGTCCCAGGAACAGGCCATCTGGGTAGCGGCGACGGTAACGATACGGCTCATGGAACAACTCCCGGACATGGATACGGTCGATGACAATGGCCACTTTATATCCGATAAATATCGGCTTTAGAAGCGAATAATATGCACTGAACAATAAATATTCGACTTAAAGCCGATAACAATCGAATTAATGATCAATGCAATCGCCGGCAAGCCGGCTCCTACAATGCCCTGTAGGAACCGGCTTGCCGGCGCAAGGGAGGAGATGCCTAGAGCTCTTCGCCCAGCACCCTGGACAGCATGTCGACGAAGAAATCCACGTTCTGCCGGGTGGTGACCATCGGCGGCTTGATCTTGAGAATGTTCAGGTAGTCGCCGGTGGGCTGCATGAAGATTCCCAGCTCCCGCAGGCGATTGCACAGCAGCGCGGTTTCCTCGGTGGCCGGCTCCAGGGTCTGGTGATCACGGATCAGTTCCAGGCCCAGGTAGAACCCGGAACCGTGCACCGCGCCCACCAGTGGATGCAGTGCCTTGAGCCCCTCCAGGCGCTGCCGGAAGTGCTCGCCCACCACCCGGGCATTTTCCCAGAGCCCCTCTTGCTGCATCACCTCCAGCACCGCGATGCCGATGCGGCAACTGACCGGGCTGCCGCCGGACGACGAGAAGAAGTAGCCCTCAGCCTCCAGCGCCTCGGCGATCTCGCGCCGGGTGATCACCGCGCCCAGGGGTTGGCCGTTGCCCATGCCCTTGGCCATGGTGATGATGTCCGGCACCACGCCCTGTTCTTCGAAGCCCCAGAAAAACTCGCCCATGCGCCCGTAACCCACCTGGACCTCATCGGCGATGCACACCCCGCCACGGGCCCGTACCCGCTCATAGACCTCCTTCAGGTAACCCGGTGGCAGGGAGATGCCCCCGGCGTTGCCATATACCGGCTCGCAGATGAACCCGGCCAGCTGGCGGCCCTGCTCATCCAGCTGGTGCAACTGCTGGTCGACGCTCTGCAGGTATTGCGCGGTGCTGTGGGGCCCGCGGAATTCGCCTCGATAGGTGTTGGGCGCGGTCACCGGGTGCACCCAGTCCGGGCGGCTGGTGAGCGCCTGGGGGTTGTCGGCAATGGAGGTGGACACCGCATCGGCCGCCACCGACCAGCCGTGATAGGCCTCCAGCACGCTGAGCATGTCGCGCCCGCCGCTGTAGGCCCAGGCCAGGCGGATTGCCAGATCGTTGGCCTCGGTGCCGCTGTTGACCAGAAACACCCGGTCCATGGAGTCCGGCGCCAGGGCCAGCAAGCGCTCGGAGAACTCGGTGACCGCCGCATAGTGGAAACGCGAGTTGGTATTGAGCAGCGACCACTGCCGCGCCGCCTCGGCGGCCATGCGTGGATGACCGTGGCCGAGCACCGCAACGTTGTTGAGCATGTCCAGGTAGGAACGCCCCTGCATATCGATCAGATGATTGCGCCAGCCACGCTCGATCCGCGGCGGATCGACGTAGTAGTGCTTCTGCGTGCGGGCAAAACTGGCGTCGCGCCGCTGCAAGAGGGCCTGGGCATCCACTTCCGGCTCGGCATCGCAGGCCAGCCCCAGCAAGGCCGCCGGAGACGGGCACAAGGCCTGCCAGGCCGCGGCCCGGGAAGCGCTGCAAAACAGCGGAGGATCGAGCTGCGCCACACGGCACAGTTGCACCTGCAGCCGGCCATCAGCAGCCACCGCCCCCAGCACCTGGCCCTTGACCAGGGCGGCCCCGGGCTGCAGCGAGGGTTCGACGCCCCACAGGTGCAGGCTCAGTGCCGGGCCATCCAGACGCAGCAGGCCGCTGGCACCACGCTGCAGCACACCGGCGAACGGCGCCTCCAGTGTCGTCCCCGTCGGCACCTGCAATTGCACGTGCAGTGGGCAGGTCTCGGGTTCCAGGGCACTGTCGGGACGCGTACGGGACAGGCGGTACTGGCCATAGCGACTGGCGGCCAGGCCATGGGCGGCGCCGGCCTCGGCCAGCAGGCGATCATCGATTCCCGGTTGCTCCCAGTTGCCAGCCTCGAAATGCGCACTGAGCACCCCCAGGTCGATCAGGGCGAACTCGCGGCCCACCAGGCTCGGCAGCAGGGGCGCGAAACCCGTACTGTCGATGGCCGGCAACGACTCCCCGACGGCGCTGAGAATGGCCGCTTCCATCAACTCGAAGGGCACCGAGCTGGCGACCCGGAAGATCTCCCACTCGTGCGCAAGGTTGGCCCGCGAATAGTCATTGCCCGGATCGATGCCGACCTGCTGCTCGCCACTGAGCACCAGCACCACGGCCCGGGCCACGATCAAGGGCCAGAGTGCCAGCAGCTCGGCCCGCTGCAGCGGATTGACCTGATGGTAGGCCTGGATCGCCGGCAGGATGCGCAGCGGATCGCCCTCGGCGTGATGCAACAGCGCGGCGCAGGTGACCGACAGGTCGGTGATGCGCCAGGTGCGGACCAGGTCGCCGAAATCTATCACCCCCTGCAACTGCCAGTGGCAGGCGGCATCGCGCTGCCAGACCACATTGTCGTCGGTGATGTCCATGTGGATGGCCTGCACTGGCAATTGCCCAAGCAGCGGTTGCAGGCGCCGCTCGGCACGCTCGGCGCTGTCGGCGAGCAGGGCGCGTTGCTGCGGGTCCTGGATGACCGGCAACAGATGCCGAATCAGGGCCTGGGCGTGCCGGGCATCCCATTGCAGGGTGCGCTCGAGCCCCGGATGGTCGAAGTCTGCCAGGGCCCGGTCCATTTCTGCGCACAACCGCCCCAGGCCCGCCACCAGCTCAACACCCAGATGCGGCAGGTGGGTCAGGGAACGGCCGTCGATATAGTCCAGCAGGCGTACGTGCAGCGCTTGCCCGGCAATCTCCAGGGACAGCAGGTCGGCGCCGTTGCTGGCCGGGATGACCCTGGGTACCCGCAATTCGGGATGCTGCTGCAGATGCCCCAGGCCGGCATGCTGCGCCTGCAACTCCAGGGTCGAGTAGTCGCCTCGGCAGATCTTCAGGACAAACCGGCCCTGGGGGCTGTCGACACGGAAGTTGAGGTCCTGCTGGCTACCCAGGGAATGCAGGCTGCCCTGCAGGCCGTAGTGGCTTTGCAGCAGTTCCTGCGCCTGCTGGGCGGTGACTTGCGGGCTGGGCAGACTGGCGCGGTGGATCAAGGTGGCGAGCAACATACAACGACCCCTGGAATTGTTATAGGGCGCCTATATCGCCATCCTCCAAAGCAATGCGCAACTGCAAGGTAGTCGAGACAAGACCCTGGTCTGCGATAAACTTCGGTTTGCAGAATATCCGACAGCTTGTAGTCGAACCCACTGCTTATGCCTATTGCACCAGGGGCTTGTTGCCGACAAGCTATGCTGCATTTTTACGGTAAATGACCGTTTTCAAGGACACAGGCCACCTCACATGCGCATTCTCGTTACTGGCGGAGCCGGTTTTATCGGCTCGGCCCTGGTCCGCCATCTGATCCAGAACACGGAACACGAAGTACTCAACCTGGACAAGCTGACCTACGCCGGCAACCTGGAATCGCTGCACAGCATCGCCAGCAACAGCCGCTACGAATTCGTCAAGGCCGATATCGTCGACCAGGCCACGGTCAGTGCTGTACTGGCGCGGTTCCAGCCCCATGCCATCATGCATCTGGCAGCGGAATCCCATGTCGATCGCTCCATCGATGGGCCATCGGACTTTATCCAGACCAATATCGTCGGCACCTACAGCCTGCTGGAAGCCACCCGCGCCTACTGGCACAAACTACCGGAGGCGGAGAAGGCGGCGTTCCGTTTCCACCATATCTCCACCGACGAGGTCTACGGCGACCTGCATGGCGTCGACGACCTGTTCACCGAAACCACACCCTATGCCCCCAGCTCGCCCTACTCCGCCAGCAAGGCGGCATCCGACCATCTGGTCCGCGCCTGGCAACGCACCTACGGCCTGCCGGTGCTGATCACCAACTGCTCTAACAACTACGGCCCGTTCCACTTCCCCGAGAAGCTGATCCCGTTGGTGATCCTCAATGCCCTGGCGGGCAAGCCGTTGCCGGTCTATGGCAATGGCCTGCAAGTGCGCGACTGGCTGTATGTCGAGGATCACGCCCGGGCCCTGTTCAAGGTGGTGACAGAAGGCAAGGTCGGCGAGACCTACAACATCGGCGGCCACAACGAGCAGAAGAATATCGATGTAGTGCGCGGCATCTGCAGCCTGCTGGAAGAGCTGGCTCCGGAAAAACCCCAGGGCGTGGCGCATTACGCTGACCTGATCACCTTCGTCCAGGACCGCCCCGGCCACGACCTGCGCTATGCCATCGATGCCGGCAAGATCGAGCGTGAGCTGGGCTGGGTACCGGAAGAAACCTTCACCACTGGCCTGCGCAAGACCGTGCAGTGGTACATGGAAAACCTCGAGTGGTGCCGCCGCGTACAGGACGGCAGCTACCAGGGCCAACGCCTGGGTTCCACCGACATCAAGGATCTGATTGCATGATTAAAGGCATTGTTCTGGCGGGCGGCTCCGGCACCCGCCTGCACCCCATCACCCTCGGCGTATCCAAGCAACTGCTGCCGATCTACGACAAACCGATGATCTACTACCCGATCTCGGTGCTGATGCTGGCCGGAATCCAGGACATCCTGATCATCTCCACTCCCCATGACCTGCCGCAGTACCGCAACCTGCTGGGTGACGGCAGCCAGTTCGGGGTGCGCTTCAACTACGCCGAGCAGCCGTCGCCGGATGGCCTGGCCCAGGCCTTCCTGATTGGCGAGGCGTTCATCGGCAACGACCCGGTGTGCCTGATCCTCGGCGACAACATCTTCCACGGTCAGTACTTTGGCGAACAGTTGCGCAAGGCCGCCAAGCGCAATTCCGGGGCCACGGTGTTCGGCTACTGGGTCAAGGACCCGGAACGCTTCGGAGTCATCGACTTCGACCACGAAGGCCGGGCGCTGTCCATCGAGGAAAAGCCCAAGAAGCCGAAGTCAAGCTATGCCGTCACCGGCCTGTACTTCTATGACAACGACGTGGTGCAGATCGCCAAGGCGGTCAAGCCTTCGCCTCGCGGCGAGCTGGAGATCACCGACGTCAACAATGTCTATCTCAAGCGTGGCGACCTGCAAGTGGAACGCTTCGGCCGCGGCTTCGCCTGGCTCGATACCGGCACCCACGACAGCCTGCTGGAAGCCTCACAGTATGTGCAGACCATCGAGCACCGCCAGGGCCTGAAAGTCGCTTGCCTGGAAGAGATCGCCTACGAGAACAACTGGATCAGCCGTGAGCACCTGCTTGAGCGCGCGGCCTACTTCGGCAAGACCGGCTATGGCCAGTACCTTTTCACCCTGGCCGGAGAGCCTGCATGAATGTCATCCAGACGAACCTTCCAGGTGTGCTGATCATCGAACCCAAGGTATTCGGCGACGAGCGCGGGTTTTTCTACGAGAGTTTCAATGCCAAGGCATTCGAAGAAGCCACTGGCCTGAACAAGCAGTTCGTCCAGGACAATCACTCGCGCTCAGCCAAGAACGTTCTACGTGGCCTGCATTATCAGATCGAACACGCTCAAGGAAAGCTAGTGCGGGTGATTGCCGGCGAGGTGCTGGATGTGGCTGTGGATATCCGTCGTGGGTCTCCCAGCTTCGGCCAGTGGGCCAGCGTCCGCCTGTCTGCTGCCAATAACCGCCAATTTTGGATTCCCGAGGGCTTTGCCCACGGTTTCGTGGTGCTTAGCGATTTCGCCGAATTTCTCTATAAAACCACCGATTACTACACGCCGTCCGCGGAGCGCTGTATCCGCTGGGACGATCCGACCCTGGCGATCGATTGGCAACTGGAAGGGACGCCAACGCTTTCCGCCAAGGACCAGAATGGCAAGAGCCTGAACGAGGCCGACCTGTTCCCATGAACCCGCCCTTGAAAATCCTGATCAACGGCCAGCACGGCCAACTCTCCCGCGAGCTGCGACAGCGCCTTGGCGACCTCGGCGAGCTTGTGGTCCTGGGTCGCGACCAGCTGGACCTGAGCCATCCGGAACAGATCCGCCAGCAGGTGCGCAGCCTGCGCCCGGGCCTGATCATCAACGCCGCCGCGCACACCGCCGTCGATCAAGCCGAAAGCGAGCCGGAACTGGCGTTCGCGATCAATGCCGTCGCCCCCGGGATCCTCGCTCAGGAAGCAGCGACCCTGGGCGTACCGCTGATCCACTACTCCACCGACTACGTCTTCGATGGCCGCAAGGACGGGCCCTACGTGGAGGATGACGAGCCCAACCCGCTGAGCGTCTATGGCCAGAGCAAGCTGGCCGGGGAACGGGCGATCAACCTGGTCCAGGGGCAGCACCTGATCCTGCGCACCAGCTGGGTCTACTCCAGCCATGGCAAGAACTTCCTGCTGACCATGCAACGCCTGCTGCAGGAAAAACCGGAGCTGCGGGTGGTGGCCGACCAGATCGGCGCCCCGACCTGGGCCGGCACCATCGCCATCAGCACCCGGGCGCTGATCCAGCGCTGGCTGGCCGGCAACCCCGGCGCCTGGGGTTCCTACCACCTCACGGCCCAGGGCGAGACCTCCTGGTTCGGCTTTGCCCAGGCCATCGGCGAACAGCTGCTGGCACTGGACAAACCGTGCGCGGTGCTGGAAGCCATCCCCTCCAGCGCCTACCCGACGCCGGCACCGCGGCCACTGAATTCGCGCCTCGACTGCAGCCGCCTGGCGCGCGAGTGGGGCGTGACCCAAGCCGAGTGGCACAGCGCATTGCGCGAGTGTCTTGCCGAGCAGGGCTAGGCATAATGCGCCTGTATCCACAGGCGCTTTTTCCATGACCACAGCCCTTCCCCGTCGTCCCCGCTGGCGCAGCCTGGCCTTGCTGGCCCTGTGCCTGGCGCCGCTGCTGTGGCCACTGGAACACCTGGCCGAGCGCTACTACCGCAACGAACTGACCAGCCAGAACCGCCAGACCCTCGACCTCTACGTGGCCAACCTGCTGGGCACCTTGCACCGCTATGAAGTGCTGCCACAGATCCTCGGCGACCTGCCGGCCCTGCGCGCGGTGTTGGGCGCGCCGGACGACGGCGTGACCCAGGGCAACGCCAACCGCCTGCTGAAGAACATCAGCGCCCAGAGCGGCGCCGAGGTCATGTACCTAATGGACACCAGCGGCAACACCCTGGCGGCCTCCAACTGGGACAAGCACGACAGTTTCGTCGGCCGCAACTTCGCCTTCCGCCCCTACTTCAGCGAAGCCATGGCCGGGCGCCTGGGACGCTTCTTCGGCCTGGGCACCACCTCGGCCAAGCGCGGCTATTTCTTCGCCGCCGCAGTCCGCGATGGCGAGCGCATCCTCGGCGTACTGGTGGTCAAGGTCGACCTGGACCACACCGAAAGCCTGTGGGGCAAGACCCCGGAACAGCTGCTGATGACCGACCACAACGGCGTGGTGATCCTCACCTCACGCCCGGAATGGCGCTTTCGCGCGACCCGGCCGCTGAGCGCCGAGGAGCGCCAGGCGATAGTCGCCATCCAGCCCTACCCGACCCGCGACCCTCGCCCGCTGAACCTCAACCCCGATGCCTGGCTGACCCAGACCCAGCAGATCGAGGAAACCGGCTGGAACGTCAGCATCCTCGCCCCGCGCACCCTGATCGACCGCCCGGTGCGTACCGTGGTGGCGGTGGGCGCCGCCACGCTGCTGGTGCTGATGCTGCTGCTCGGGCTGATGATGCAGCGCCGCCGTCACTACCTGGAGCGAATCGCCTTCGAGGCCAAGGCCCGGCAAGAACTGGAGCGCCGCGTGGCCGAACGCACCAGCGACCTGGAGAGCCTCAACCGACGCCTGAAACAGGAAGTGCTGGAGCGCGAGACCGCCCAGCAGGAACTGGTGCGCGCCCAGGACGACCTGGTCCAGGCCGGCAAGCTCTCGGCCCTGGGCACCATGTCGGCAAGCATCAGCCACGAGCTCAACCAGCCCCTGGCGGCGATCCGCAGCTATGCGGAAAACGCCGAGGTGCTGCTGGACCACCAACGCACCGATGACGCCCGCGGCAACCTCAAGCTAATCAGCGAGCTGACCGGCCGCATGGCCTCGATCATCGCCCACCTGCGGGCCTTCGCCCGGCGCGATCACCA
Source organism: Pseudomonas sp. NFXW11 (assembly GCF_049887815.1). Taxonomy (NCBI): domain Bacteria; kingdom Pseudomonadati; phylum Pseudomonadota; class Gammaproteobacteria; order Pseudomonadales; family Pseudomonadaceae; genus Pseudomonas; species Pseudomonas sp. NFXW11. The sequence continues at coordinate 10,682 of NZ_JAGEKI010000024.1, forward strand.
CGCCCCGGAAAGCGTCGCCCTGCAACCGGCCCTGGACGATGCCCTGGCGCTGCTGGCCAAGCGCCGACGGGCCATGGAAGTGGAACTGATCCGCGACCTGCCGGCTGCCACCCTGTGGGTCCAGGCCGGGGAAACCCGCCTGCGCCAGGTGCTGGGCAACCTCTTGGCCAACGCCCTGGATGCCCTGACCGAAAAGGGCCCGCCGCGCAAACTCTGGCTGAGTGCCGAATCCACTGCCAGCGGCGTCAACCTGTACATCCGCGATAACGGCCCGGGCTTCTGCATGGAAGCCCTGGGCCGCGCCGGAGAGCCGTTCTACACCACCAAGACACGCACCCAGGGCCTGGGCCTGGGCCTGGCGATTTGCGACACCCTGATGCGTGCCTTCGGCGGTGAGCTGTCGTTCGCCAACCATCGCGAAGGCGGCGCGCTGATCACCCTGCGTCTGCGCGCCGGGGCGCCCGGGGTCAACCTGCAGCCCTCCGAGGATCGCGGCGTATGAGGTACGTAGGCAGCCTGCTAGCCATCACAACCGGTGCGGCAGCGCCGACCATACCCTCTCTGGAAAGTGACCGATGAGCCGTCCCGATACCCTCGACCCGCAGTTGCAAGTGGTGCTGATCGATGACGACCCGCACCTGCGCCAGGCCCTGAGCCAGACCCTGGACCTGGCCGGGCTCAAGGTGTTGTCCCTGGCCGAGGCCCAGGGCCTGGCGCCGCGCCTGGAGCGGGACTGGCCCGGGGTGGTGGTCAGCGATATCCGCATGCCCGGCATCGACGGCCTGGAACTGCTCGAGCAGTTGCACGCCCAGGACCCGGAACTGCCGGTGTTGCTGATCACCGGCCACGGCGACGTGCCCCTGGCGGTGCAGGCCATGCGTGCCGGCGCCTATGACTTCCTGGAAAAGCCCTTCGCCAGTGATGCCCTGCTGGACAGCGTGCGTCGCGCCCTGGACTGGCGGCGCCTGGTGCTGGACAACCGCAGCCTGCGCCTGGCCTTGAGCGACCGCCAGGAACTCAGTGCCCGGCTGGTGGGCCAGTCGGCGCCGATGCTGCGCCTGCGCCAGCAGATCGGCGCCCTGGCCGCGACCCGCGCCGATGTGCTGATTCTTGGTGAAACCGGTGCCGGCAAGGAGGTGGTGGCCCGTGCCCTGCACGACCTGTCACCGCGACGCAACGGGCCGTTCGTGGCGATCAATGCCGGGGCCCTGGCGGAGTCGGTGGTGGAAAGCGAGCTGTTCGGCCACGAGCCAGGGGCCTTCACCGGCGCGCAGAAACGCCGCATCGGCAAGTTCGAATTCGCCAATGGCGGCACCTTGTTCCTCGATGAAATCGAGAGCATGAGCCTGGATGTGCAGGTCAAGCTGCTGCGCCTGCTGCAGGAGCGGGTGGTGGAGCGCCTGGGGGGCAACCAGCAGATCCCGCTGGATATCCGCATCATCGCCGCCACCAAGGAAGACCTGCGCCAAGCCGCCGACCAGGGACGCTTTCGCGCCGACCTCTACTACCGCTTGAACGTTGCACCGCTGCGCATTCCACCGCTGCGCGAGCGCGGCGAGGATGCGCTGATGCTGTTCCAGCACTTCGCCGACGAGGCCGCCACGCGCCATGGCCTGCCGCCCCAGGAACTGCAGCCCGGGCACCGTGCATTGCTGTTGCGTCACGACTGGCCGGGCAACGTGCGCGAACTGCAGAATGCCGCCGAGCGCTTCGCCCTGGGCCTGGAACTGGCCCTGGACCACAACCACCCCGAGCAGGTCGCCACTAACGCCCCGAGCCTGATCGTCGGCGGCTTGAGCGAACAGGTGGAGCACTTCGAAAAGTCGCTGATCGCCGCCGAACTGGCGCAGCCTCACAGCTCCATGCGCAGCCTCGCCGAAGCCCTGGGCATTCCCCGCAAGACCCTGCACGACAAGCTGCGCAAGCATGGTTTGAGTTTTGCCGACGGCGGCGCCAGCCACCCCGGCGATGAGTCCGAATAAGCCGCACCCGTGATCCCCTGACCCTTGAGGCCCGTGCATGAACCGCGACAGTCGATACCTGGAATCCATCCTCCATCACGACATCCCCCTGACCCGGGACATGGGCCTGAAGGTAGTCGACTGGCAGGCGCAGCAACTGCGCCTGCAACTGCCCCTGGAGGCCAACGTCAACCACAAGAGCACCATGTTCGGCGGCAGCCTGTATTGCGGTGCGGTGCTGGCCGGCTGGGGCTGGCTGCACCTGCGGCTCAAGGAGGAGGGGATCGATGACGGGCATATCGTCATCCAGGAAGGCCAGATCAGCTATCCGCTGCCGGTCACCGGCGATGCCGTGGCGATCTGCGCGGCGCCTGATGACAAGGTCTGGAAGAAATTCCTGTCGATGTACCAGCGCTACGGCCGTGCTCGCCTGACCTTGCACACCCGGGTGGTGAACGCCGGCAGCGACGAGGACGCCGTGCGCTTCGCCGGCCAGTACGTGCTGCACCGCTAGAAGCCAGCCCCCTGTAGGCGCTGGCCGGGCGATCAGCCGCGGGCCAGCTCCAGCAGCTTGCCGCGCCACGGCGCCTTGGCCGGCAACGCCAGGAAGAAGCCATTGAGCAACGACTCCCGCGGCGGGTAGCAGAACGCCGCGCCCATCAGGTCCAGCACTTCGCCACCCGCCCCTTCGAGCACACCCTGGGCCGCCGCCGTGTCCCACTGGGACGTGGGCGCCAAGCGTGGATAGCAATCCGCTGCACCTTCGGCCAGCAGGCAGAACTTCAGCGAACTGCCGATATTGGCCAGTTGCAGCTCACCCAGGGCCGCGCTCAAGCCACTGAGCAAATGCTCCTGCTCCGGGCTCGAATGTCGGCGGCTGGCCACCACGGTGAATGCTTCACCGGCACTCGGCTGCTCGCGCACGCGGATCGCCTGCGGCGCTTGTCCCGGGTCTTGGCGCCAGGCGCCAAGGCCGGCACCGCCGAGGTAGCAACGGCCATTGGTCGGCATCGACACCACGCCGAACACCACCCGCCCCTGCTCGATCAGAGCGATATTGACGGTGAACTCTTCACTGCCGGAAATGAATTCCTTGGTGCCATCCAGCGGGTCCACCAGCCACCAGCGCTGCCAGGCGGCGCGAGTGGCCTGGGGGATGTCGGCGTCCTCTTCGGAGAGCACCGGGATGCTCGGGTCCAGTGCCTTCAGGCCAGCCACGATCAAATGGTGCGCAGCCAGGTCGGCGGCAGTCACCGGCGAGGCGTCGGCCTTGTGCTCGACTGCCACTTCAGCACGCCAGAACGGCAGGATCGCCTCTCCGGCGCGCAACGCCAGCTCGACCACCGGAGCCAGCAAGGGATGGGGAAAATTCATCGATACGGTGCTCATGCAGGAAAGACTCCACGCTGGCTCAGCAGGTCGCGGGTCAGGTACAGCGCGGCCAAGGCTCGGCCTTCGCTGAATTGAGGGTTTTGCGCCAGGCTGGAAAGGTCCCGCAGGTTGACCTTGTCGACCCGCATCGGCTCGGGCTCGTCGCCCTCCAGGCGCTCTTCATACAGATCGCTGGCCAGCACCACCTGGATCTTCTGGCTCATGTAGCCCGGTGACAGCGACAGCTCGGTCAAGTGCTCCAGCTGCCGGGCGCCGAACCCGGCCTCTTCCTTGAGCTCGCGCTCGGCCGCCGCCAACACGTCCTCGCCCGGCTCGATCAGGCCCTTGGGCAGGGACAGCTCGTAGGCATCGGTGCCACCGCAGTACTCCTCCACCAGCACCGCGTGCTCGGCGTCGAGCATGGCCACCACCATCACCGCGCCGTAACCTGCGCCCTTGCCCACCAGCCGCTCATAGGTGCGCTCCACGCCATTGGCGAACCGCAACTGCACCTCTTCGACACAGAACAGACGACTGGTGGCGACGATCTCGCGGGCGAGTACGGTGGGTTTCTGGCGCATAGCGGGCTCCTTGGCGATGGCGGGTTACTATACAGCCTGTTGGCCGGCGACTGGGTTGCAGATTAGTGCTGCACGGGCCCAGTCGCCGGCCTATTGTTTACTGCGTGTGACCGCTCTGTTCAGGGCGGTTCTACTGCCGCTGGAGAAGTGTTCAATGGCCCTGCTGCCCTGGCGCGATATCGATACCGTCCTGTTGGATATGGACGGCACCCTGCTGGACCTGCACTACGACAACCATTTCTGGCTGGAGCACCTGCCCCAGCGCTACGCCGAGCTGCACGGCGTCAGCCGGGCCATGGCCGAGCTGGAACTGCAACCCTTGTTCGAGCGTAACGCCGGTCGGTTGCAGTGGTATTGCCTGGATTTCTGGAGCGCCGAGCTGAAGCTGCCGGTGCGCGAGCTGAAGCTCGAAACCGCGCACCTGATCGCCCTGCGCCCGGATGCCGACACCTTTCTTGCGGCCATCAAACAGGCCGGCAAGCGGGTGATCCTGATCACCAACGCGCACCGTGATTCCCTGTCATTGAAGCTGGAGCGGATCGAACTGGCGCCCTACTTCGAACGCCTGATCAGCTCCCACGACTACGGCTTTCCCAAGGAGAGCCCGCAGTTCTGGGATGCGCTGCAAGCCGATATCCGCTTCGACCCGGCCCGCAGCCTGTTTATCGACGACACCCTGCCGATCCTGCGCAGTGCGCGGGATTTTGGCGTGGGGCAATTGCTGGCGGTGAGCCAGCCCGATAGCCGCAAAGGGCCGAAGGACACGGCGGAGTTCGCGGCGGTGGGGGATTACCGGAAGTTGCTTGAAGGGCTGTGAAGCCTTTCGCGGGCAAGCCCGCTCCTACGAGGTTGTGTAGGAGCGGGCTGGCCCGCGAAGAGCACCGCTCATTCAGGAATACGCAGCACCTGGCCCGGGTAGATCTTGTCCGGGTGCGACAGCAGCGGCTTGTTGGCCTCGAAGATCTTGTTGTACTTGTTGGCGTCGCCGTACTGCACCTTGGCGATGGCGCTCAGGGTGTCGCCCTTCTTCACCGTGACGAATACCGCCGAGACCACCACCGGGCCGCTGACGCTGATCTGGTCCTCGACGCTGCCGACTCCGGCGATATTGCCCAGGGCCAGGAGGATCTTTTCCTTCTCTTCCTGTGTCGCCACTTCCCCCGTGACTATGACCTTGTCACCTTCGACCCTGGCCTGGACATTGGGGTTGCCCAAGCCGACCTTGGCGATGTGTTCCTTGAGCTGCTCGCTGGCATTGGCATTGCCCGGGGTCAGCAGGTCGATCAGTTTTTCACCGGCTTCTTTCACAAAGCTGAAAATACTCATGTCGCACACTCCTTGGTTGTTGGGTCCGGACGCGAAAGACTAGACCAGTCCCGCCGAATGAGGTTCCCCCGTGACCCAAGGCCGGGCCAGCGCGGTAGAATCCCGGCCTTTTGCCACCCGGGAGCGACGATGGACATCAAGCAGCTGAAATTCCTCGTCGCCCTGGATGAAACCCGCCACTTCGGCCAGGCCGCCGCCCGCTGCCACATCACCCAGCCGACCCTGTCCATGCGCCTGCGCAATCTCGAGGAAGAGCTCGAACTGCCGCTGGTCAATCGCGGCCAGCGCTTCGAGGGTTTTACCGCGCCCGGGGAACGGGTGCTGGCCTGGGCCCGCAGCGTGCTCACCGCCTACGACGGCCTGCTGGCCGAAGCCGCCGCCTGCCGCGGCAACCTGGCCGGCACCCTGCGCCTGGGGGTGGTGCCACTGTCGAACTTCGACCCCTCACCGCTGCTGCAACGCCTGCATGCCGAGCACCCGAACCTACGCTTCGAGCTGTGCGCCCTGAGTTCGGAGCAGATCCTCGAGCAACTGGCGAGCAATCGCCTGGACCTGGGGGTGTCCTACCTGGAGCGCCTGGACAGTGAACACTTCGATTCCCTGCCCCTGGAGGCAACCCATATGGGCCTGCTCTATGACCAGCGGCATTTCAGCTTCGGCGAGCAGCCATTGAGCTGGGAAGCACTGACCGAACTGCCCCTGGGCCTGCTCACCAGCGGCATGCATTTTCGCCAGTCCATCGACCATCACTTCCATATTCGCGGGCTGCAACCGCAGCCGCTGTTGCAGACCGATGCCGTGCATCAGCTGGTGCAGTTGGTCCACGGTGGCCTGTGCTGCGCGGTGCTGCCCCTGGACAGCGGCCTGGAGGTGCTGACCGAGCACCTGCGCCTGCAACCCATCAGCGATGCCCAGACCCTGGCCCGCCTGGGCCTGATCATGCGCCGCAGCGCGCCGCGCTCGGCCCTGGCGCAAGCCTGCTTCGCCCTCTACCAGGAATTTCTCGGCAAGCCCTGATCGACGCCATCTATCAATAGATCAGTACTAGCAATTAGACGCGACAGATTGCCGCGCTTAGGCTTGGGCCCCAATGTGCCACTGGCCCCTCAAGGGCACCGCCAGCCCCGCCATCCCTGCAACCGCGCTCGACGCCAGCCCGCCCCACAGCAACCTTGAGCGTGCATTAGCGGATGGCCACAGCCTGGCCGTGTTCCGGCCGCGCCCGCTCCGCCTCAACTTGCCCACCTGCCGCACAACTGTGCGCCGCGGGCCCACAGCCCCGCGATGGAGAATCCCCTGTGAGTACACACCACCAAGCCGATCAGAAACCCGTGGCCCGCTACAAGCCCTACAAGGGTCCGGCCGGTGGCTGGGGAGCCCTGATCAGCGTGGCCCAGGCCTGGCTGACCAGCGACAACGCGCTGAAGAACATCCGCATGATGCTCAAGACCAACCAGAACGGCGGCTTCGACTGCCCGGGCTGCGCCTGGGGCGACTCGCCGGAAAGCGGCATGGTCAAATTCTGCGAGAACGGCGCCAAAGCAGTGAACTGGGAGGCCACCAAGCGCCGGGTGGACGCGGCCTTCTTCGCCAAGCACAGCGTCACCTCGCTGCTGGAGCAGAGCGACTACTGGCTTGAATACCAGGGCCGGCTGACCGAGCCCATGAGCTACAACGCCGACACCGACCGCTACCAGCCCATCAGCTGGGAAAACGCCTTCAGCCTGATCGCCAAGCACCTGCACAACCTGCCCAGCCCGGACATGGCCGAGTTCTACACCTCGGGCCGGGCCAGCAACGAGGCGGCCTACCTGTACCAGCTGTTCGTGCGCGCCTACGGCACCAACAATTTCCCCGACTGCTCGAACATGTGCCACGAGGCCAGCGGCGTGGCCCTGGCGCAAAGCGTCGGGGTCGGTAAGGGCACCGTGACCTTCGATGACTTCGAACACGCCGACGCAATCTTCGTCTGGGGCCAGAACCCCGGCACCAACCACCCGCGGATGCTCGAACCCCTGCGCGAAGCGGTGAAGCGCGGCGCCCAGGTGGTGTGCGTCAACCCACTGAAAGAGCGCGGCCTGGAACGTTTCCAGCACCCGCAGAGCCCCATCGAGATGCTCACCAACGGCAATCGCCCGACCAACACCGCCTACTTCCGCCCGGCCCTGGGCGGCGACATGGCGCTGCTGCGGGGCATGGCCAAGTTCCTCCTGCAATGGGAACGCGAGGCGCAGAACGCCGGCACCGAATCGGTGTTCGACCACGACTTCCTCAATGCCCACACCGCCCAGGTGCTCGACTACCTGGGCAGCATCGACGACACCCCCTGGGAGCAGATCGTCGAGCAGTCGGGCCTGACCCTGGGGGAGATCGAACAAGCCGCGCGCATGTACACCAAGGGCAAGAACGTGATCATGTGCTGGGCCATGGGCATCACCCAGCATCGCCACTCGGTGGCCACCATCCAGGAAATCGCCAACCTGATGCTGTTGCGCGGCAACCTCGGCCGGCCCGGTGCCGGCCTGTGCCCGGTACGCGGCCACAGTAACGTGCAGGGCGACCGCACCATGGGCATCAACGAGCGGCCGCCGGTGGCCTTCCTCGACGCCCTGGAGCGGCGCTTCCAGTTCAAGGTGCCGCGGGACAACGGTCACAACGTGGTCGAGGCGATCCACGCCATGCTCGATGGCCGCTCCAAGGTCTTCATCGGCCTGGGGGGTAACTTCGCCCAAGCCACCCCGGACAGCCAGCGCACCTTCCAGGCCCTGAGCAACTGCGACCTCACGGTGCAGATCAGCACCAAGCTCAACCGCAGTCACCTGGCCCACGGCAAGGACGCCCTGATCCTGCCGTGCCTGGGCCGCACCGACATCGACCAGCAGGCCGGCGGCCCGCAAGCGGTGACCGTGGAAGACTCGTTCAGCATGGTCCACGCCTCCAATGGCCAGTTGCAGCCGCTGTCGTCGCAGATGCGCTCCGAGCCATGGATTCTCGCCGGTATCGCCGCCGCCACCCTGGGCAGCAAGCCGGTGGACTGGAACTGGCTGGCGGCGGATTACGGGCGCATCCGCGACCTGATCGCCGACACCATTCCCGGTTTCAAGGACTTCAACGAACGGCTCAAGCACCCGGGCGGTTTCTACCTGGGCAACAGCGCTGGCGCCCGGCAGTGGAACACCCCTTCGGGGCGCGCCAACTTCCGCGCCAATCGGCTGCCCAAGGACCTGATCCACGAGCGCACCCGGGCCACCGGCCAACTGCCGGACCTGATCCTGCAGTCGATGCGCTCCCACGACCAGTACAACACCACCATCTATGGCCTCGATGACCGCTACCGCGGGGTCAAGGGCCAGCGCGACGTGCTGTTCGCCAACGAGGCGGACATCATCCGCCTGGGCTTCAAGCCGGGGCAGAAGGCCGATATCGTCTCGCTCTGGGATGATGGCCGCGAGCGCCGGGTCAAGGGCTTCACCCTGCTGGCATTCGATATCCCGGCCGGCCAGGCCGCGGCCTACTATCCGGAAGTGAACCCCCTGGTGCCGCTGGAAAGCACTGGCGACGGCAGCCACACCCCGACCTCGAAGTTCATCGCCATCCGCCTGGAAGCGGCCAGCGACAATGGCCTGATCATGGCCCGCTCGGCCTGACTCCTGGCTTGAGGGCCTCTTCGCTGGCAAGCCAGCTCCTACAGCTAGCACAGGAAGCGTAGGAGCCGGCTTGCCGGCGAACGCCTCCCCACGGGGCTGAATCGCAGGCACAAAAAAGGCCGCTTTTGCAAAAAAGCAGCCGTTCCGAAGTAGCTAAAGACCGGCGAAAAGCAGTTAAGTTCCGCCCTAAAAACAATAAGTTACGCGATTGTGTACAACTCGTGCTATTCGTCGGATTTCGTTTGTAAGCACCCTGCTACAAGCCTCAGGATCGCGCCGTCATCCCTTTGAGGTTCCCCCATGAAGTTCTCCTCGATTCTCTTGTTGTCCCTTGGCCTGGTCAGCGGCTTCGCCTCTGCCGGTGGCACCACTGAAGCAGGTGTGGGCGGCGCATTGGGCGGGGTTCTAGGCTCGGTGGTCGGCCAGCAGCTCGGCGGCAATACCGGTTCGGCCATCGGCGCGGCCCTGGGTGGCGCAGGCGGCAGTGCGGTGGGTGCCGACAAGCGCAGCCGTGGCCAGGCGGCCATTGGTGGCGCCCTGGGTGCGGCCGGCGGCAACGTGGTGGGCCGCAGCATGGGCGGCAACACCGGCAGCCTGATCGGTGCCGCGGCGGGCGGTGGCGCCGGCGGCGCGCTGGGCAACTACATGGGCAATGAAAGCGCCCGGGAAGATCGCGACTACCGTGGCCGCGACGACCGCCGCTACTACCGCGACGGCCATCGTGGCCGTGGCCATGCCTACGGGCATCGCAAGCATCGCCACTGGCGCGACTGATTCAGCCGCTGCCGATCCAGGCGGTCAACCGACCAGCAGGTGCTCCAGGGCCGCTCGCAATGCGGGCGGAATGGGCACCGGCTGGTTCGACCGCCGATCCACGAACACGTGGACAAAACGCCCCGCCGCACAAGCATCCGCTTCCCCCGCCTTGAACACCGCCAACTCGTACTGCACCGAACTGTTGCCCAGCTTGCCGACCCGCAGGCCGATCTCGATACGCTCGGGAAAGGCGATTGAGGCGAAGTAATCGCACGCGGAACTGACCACGAATCCCACCACCTCGCCGTCATGAATATCCAGGCCGCCCTGTTCGATCAGGTAGGTGTTCACCGCCGTGTCGAAGAAGCTGTAGTAGGTGACGTTGTTCACATGACCGTAGACGTCATTGTCGTGCCAGCGCGTGAGGATCGGCTGGAAATGGCGGTAGTCACCGCGTTGCGGCATAAGCTCGGACATCAGGGCGGGTCTCCCATCGATTGCAGGCAAGGCGATCGGTCGATCGCCCAGCATTTCACCGCAGACGGTTAAGCCTGGGCAAGGGCCACGGATATCAGCCTTGGGCCTGGCACCACTGGCGCACCGCGGCGTAGGGGTAGTCTTCCAGGGCACCAAAGCCACGGATGCTGCGGGCCTTGAGCTTGGTGAACAGCGGCACGCTGATTCCGCAGAGAAAACGCGTCAGGCGTTGCGCCTCGGGCACATCGCCCGTGTGCTGCTGGTGCCTGTGGATAAATTCGCCGCACAGTTGATCGAAATTCTTATCCACAAGCGCGGGCAATGCCGGCGGCTCCGGCAAGCGCGCCACCCGGCCCTCGCACACCGAACAATGCCCGCAGGCCTGCGGCACCTGCTGGTCGCCAAAATACTGCGCCAGGCGCTGGCTCAGGCACTGCTCGCTGGCGAACAGATCGAGCATGGCGTGAATCCGTGCGATCTCGCTGCCCTCGTGCCGAGTGAAATAGGCATGCAGCTCGGCACTCAACACCGAGGCGTCGAAGTCGGTCTGCAACAGGCTGTAGACCTCGGTCATCTGCTTGCTTTCCAGCTCCACCCAGCCCTGTTCCTGGAAATAATCCAGGGCCTTGACCACTCGGCTGCGCGGCGCCTGGTACTGCTCGTAAAGCGCCTCGAAGTTCACCGTGGCCCAGGTCCGGGCCCGGCTCGAGGTATGGAGGATGGCGGCCACGAAGTCCCGGCGCTCGCCTTCGAAACGCGCCAGCAGCACCTCGGGCTCCAGCAGCAGCTTGAAGCGGTACTCGGCGAAATAGGCGTAACGCGGCGCGATCAGGCCGCGCAATTCAAGCTGCACCAGCAGGGTCTTGAGCGGCAGTTGGCGAATATTGCTCTGGTCCGCCAGGGGCCCAAGCAGAAACTCCCATTGCCCCTCGGGCGCCGACGCCTGCAATTCCTCCAGCACACAGCGAATGCCGCTCAGTTCCGGAGTGTCGCCGTAGACGAAGTTTTCCAGCACGTTGAGGCTGTCGCGGTTGGCCAGCACCAGGCAGTCCGATGGCTGGCCATCGCGCCCGGCACGACCGACTTCCTGGCTGTAGTTCTCGATGGACTTGGGCAAATCGAAGTGCAGCACATTGCGGATATCGCTCTTGTCGATGCCCATGCCGAAGGCAATGGTGGCGACTATGCAGTGGCTATGCCCTGCCATGAACCGCCGCTGGATCGACTCGCGCTGCTCATGGGGCAGGCCGGCGTGATAAGCCTCGGCGGCGATGCCCTGCTGGCTCAGGTGCTCGGCAACCTGCTCGGCGGTCTTCTGCAGGGTCACGTAGACAATGCTCGGCTGCCCGGCCCGCTCCCCCAGCCACTGCACCAGGCGCCGACGCTTATCGGCGCCACGCACCGGCTCCACCAGCAGCTTGAGGTTGGGTCGGTAGAAGCCGGTGGTGACTACATCCCTCTCCTCGATGGCAAACCTGGCCTGCATATCGGCGATCACTTTGGGGGTTGCGGTGGCCGTCAGCAGCAGCACCTGGGGAATATTGAACTGGCGCTGGTAGTCCGGCAGCTTCAGGTAATCGGGGCGGAAATTGTGGCCCCATTCGGAAATGCAGTGGGCCTCGTCCACCACCAGCAGGGACAGGGGCACCTGCTGCAGGAAGTGACGAAAGCGTTCGTTCTTCAGGCGCTCCACCGAGATCATCAGGATCTTCAGTTCCCCGGAACGGGCACGGGCCATGACCTGGTTGGCTTCATCCCGGCCCTGGGCCGAATCGATGCTGGCCGCGGCAATGCCATGACGCTGGAGAAAGGCCAGCTGGTCTTGCATCAGCGCCAACAGTGGCGACACCACCAGGGTCAGGTGCGGCAACAGCAGCGCCGGCAATTGATAGCACAGCGACTTGCCCGACCCCGTGGGAAAGATCGCCGCCGCCGAGCGCCCGGCCAGCACCGCGCTGATGGCCGCTTCCTGGCCCGGACGGAACTGTGGATAACCGAAGACCTGTTCGAGGGTGCTGTGCATAAGGGTCACTCCTGGGACCGCCGACCTGAGCCTGAAGACTAGCGGGACGGCGCGGCAGTTCGAGAAAAGGTCGCGGAAAATCCACTACCGGATGCTACCGCCAGGGCTGGCGAACCCGCATCTACAGGCTCCGGCAGTCCAGCCACTGCACGCCGTTGTAGCGGTTGCCATCCAGCAGCGCCGGCACCGCCAGCGCCGCCTTGGCGTGGGTGTCATGGAACAGGATGATGCCCCGGCGCCAGAGCAGCATCAGGGTCTGTACCCGCTGGGCGGCGGCCGTGGCACTGACCTTCTTGCTCCAGTCCTGGGAGTCGATGTTCCACAGCATCAGCTGCATGCCCTGGGCCTTGAAGAACCCGGCACTGTCGCTGCGCCGTTGCCCGTAGGGCGGTCGAAACAGCGGCTGGTATGCATCCGCCAGGGTACGGCTGGCCAGGTTAGCGCTATGGATTACCGAGTTCTGCCATTCGCCCCACGACGCATGGGATTTATGTTCCCAGCCGTGTATGCCCACGCACTGGCCGTCGTACAGGCCGCGCATCTGCACCTCCGACGACTGGTTCAAGCGCGCCTGGAACGAGTCCCCCAGGACAAAGAACAGGCCGTGCAGATCCTCGGCACGCAGCACCTCCAGCAATTGATCCGTACGTCCATCCCGCGGGCTCGGACCGTCATCAAAGGTCAGCAGGAACTGGCGGTCCGCCAGTTCATCGCCCAGGTGCTCGGCCGGGGCCATGCGCCGGATCTCGCTGCTGACGCTGGGAAACAGCGCCGCCAGCCGCAGCTGCTCGTGCAGGTACTGCTGATGAAAGCGCGCGCTGGCCTCGGCCCAGGCGCCGTAGGTGGCTTTGCTGTCGCCGGTGAAACCGGCCGCCAGCTGGCGCAGGTCCCCCAGGTTGCGCACCGGTGGGCAGAACGGCGCGCCGTCGCAGTCCTGGCTGGCCAGGCGGTAGTTTTCCAGCAGCAGCTCCCAGAAGCGCTGGCGCACCTGGTTCACCGAGGCCAGGTCCAGCTGGCGCACGCCCAGGCGCTGCTTCAGGGCCGACTCATCCAGTGCCTCGCTGGCCAGCAAGACCTTGGCGAACATCAGAATCTCGCCCCGTGATGCGGTGTCGAACTCCACAGAGCTGGTCAGGGAATTCGGCCAGCCACTGCGATCAATGGTGGCAAACTCCAACGGCCCAGCTGCTTGAGCCACGCCCATGGACAGGCACAGCGCCAGCAACCAGGAAAAAACAGCAGTGCGCATTACAACCTCCATAAATGCACAACGCGCCACTGCCGGCGCGTTGTGGGATAACTTTCGCCTGTGCGATCAGTGGCTGTTCAGCCGCTCTATCGCCTGGTCGTAGACCGGGTTGGCCTTCTGTTCCCGGGCCTTCCGATAGTGTTCCAGGGCCGTGGCCAACTGCCCGGCATCCTCGTAGATGCGCCCCATGTCGTAGTAGGCACTGGCGCGCACGGTGGATGCATTCGGGCCGCTGGCCAGGGCAATCGCCTGGCGGTCGGCGACTATCGCCTCGTCCGGCCGGCTGTGCTTGCGCGCGGCCAGGGCCAGGTTGCTGTAGGCCTGGGCATAGCCCGGCTCCAGCTCGATGGCTTCGCGGTAGTAGACGGTCGCCCCGCCGAAGTCACCCTTGCGGTAAGACGCCTCGCCTTTCTGGTTGAGGCTTTTCGCGGTGACCGGGCCCAGGTCCTTGGCCACTACTTCTTCGATGGTCTTGGACTTTTCCAGCAACGGATCGAACTCGCTCATCAGCGCATCCGGCTCCTGGCTGCTTTGCAGCATGCGGTCGATATCCTGCAACTGGCCATCGGCGCTCAGGCGAAACACCAGCCACAGGTTGCCCTGGCGGTTCTGCGGCACCCGGTAGCTGCGGATCAGCGCTGGGCCCTTGTAGACAAAGACCTGGGCCTGGCTGCGGCCCAGGCGCAGCGAGTCGGGGTTATTGCCATTGGTGAAATCGTGCACGGCATAGAGATAGGCATCGCCCGTCACACGCTGGTCGATGGTGATGGTTTCCGGCCCGCGGCTGTCGCTGCTGTCCGTATCCAGGTGGGCGCCGGGCCCTTTGCCATTGGCGAAGTACAGCAGCTTGTGGGGGTAGCTCAGGTGCGCGTCCAGGTCCTCCCCGGGTGCGCTCCAGCTCAGCACCACCCGCAGGCTCTCGGGGTTTTCCAGCAGCGGGCTCAAGGCATAGCTCAAGCCCTGGCACGGGCATTTGACCCGCAGCTCGCTGTACCCCGCCTTGCGCAGCAGCAGCTCAGTGGCCGAGGTATCGGCCGCATCCGTGGCCAGGGTCACCCGGCCCTCGGCGTCAGTACGCCCTGCCGCCCGGTTCGCCGCCTGTTGCACCTGCACGTCGGCATCGGCCAATGGTGCGCCCTTGGCCACGGCATCCAGCACCTGGATCGACAACGGCTGGGCCTGGGCCAAACTCGCTAGCATCCCTAGCCACAACAACGCCGCGAAGCGAAACAAAGCCATAACAAAATCCCTGTAGATAAAGGTGGCCAGGCCTCTGCCCCAGCCCACCCGCGAGCGGCGAACCATACACAGTTTTGCCCGCCAATGCTCGGCCCGAAATGCCAGAGGGGCCATGACGGGACAGTCACCAGTGCCTGCCTGCAGTCCACCTCGAGCACTTGCAAGCCAATCGGCAAATCGCCGTACACTGCCCCCTCTCAAAAGCTGCCAATGGACTGCGAATATGCACCTGGCCCCCGATTTTCCCGACGACGCCACCATGCGCCAACTGATGCAACTGCTGCATGAGGAGATCGGCCTGCCCGAGCGCAAGACCCTGCGCCTGAGCAGCGCGATCAACCTCGACCTGGGCTGCGACGGCGCCGATGCCCGGCATTTGCTGCTGGCCCTGGAAGAACAGTTCGACATCGACTTCGCCGACTTCGACAGCTACCGCTACTTCCAGCCCGAAGGCCATGACCCGGCGCTGAAACGCCGGGCCAAGGGCCGTGACGACAAGCTGCCGCTGACCATTGGCATGCTCTACCAGGCCATCAGGCACGGGCGTTGGGACACCGAGGAACTGGAGGGGCTCTGAGGCTGGGCGACTGAAGGGCTGAAGCTCAATATCAGCGAAGCCGACAACGCCCTGGACCTTGAACTGGCACGGGAAGTCGCGGCATATTTCCGCCTCTCTCGCGCAGAAGCCCAGGGCATTATCGAGCACTGCCAGAACGTGGTTCGCCAGTGGCCAACCCTGGCCCAGGCGCTCGGGCTGTCCCGGGCGGAACAGGAGCGCATGGCGCCGGCCTTTCGCCTCGCGGATCAGTAGCCAGCACGACCGTTGGACTTCTCCAACCGGTCAATCGACAAGGACAGTCAGTGGACGTATTGATGGGTTTGCTCGCTGCCCTGCTCTGGGGCGGCACCGATTTTCTCGTGGGCCTCAACGTGCGCGCCGTGGGCGTGAAACGTGCGGTGTTCTTCGGCCAGGCCCTGGGCGTTTGCCTGATGAGCCTGTTGCTGGTGATCTTTCCCGCCTACCTGTTCAAGGCCATGGCTGCGCCTGTGGAGGTCTGGTTGATGGGCGTGCTCGCCGCGGCCTTTACCGTCACCGGCGCCCTGGCCCTGGGCAAGGCCTTCGCCCTAGGCAAAGCATCCATCGTGGCGCCGCTGGTGACCTCCTATGGCGTGGTTACCACCCTGCTGTCCTGGGCCAGCGGCGAGCAGATCAGCCTGATCCAGCTGCTGTGCATCCTGTTGTGCGTGCTTGGCGTGATCCTCTCCAGCATGCACGCGGACTCCAAGCTGCCCCATAGCACCGACTTCGGCCGCTCAATCATCTACGCCCTGCTCTCGGCCCTTCTGTATGGCGCCAGCTTCTGGCTGCAGGGCCGCTTCACCCTGCCGCAACTGGGTCCCATCAGCATGCTCTGGCTGGGCTATGTGGTGGGCACCAGCGTGATGCTGTTGATGGTGCTGAGCATTCCCGATGGGCTGAAGATCCCGCCGCTGAAAAACTGCGGCACCCTGGCCGCCACCAGCCTGATGAACCTGGGCGCCTTCTTCGCCTTTTCCTGGGGCGCCATGAGCGGCTCGGTGTCGGTGGTGACGGTGATCAGCACCCTGTCCGGCGGCATTGCCGCAGTGCTGGGTTATCTGTTCTTCAAGGAGCGCCTGACGGCGGTGCAGGTGACGGGGGTGGCGCTGGTGCTGCTGGGGGCGTTGTTGCTGCACCTGAAGGCCTGACAGGCATAAAAAAACCGCCCCGAAGGGCGGTTTTTTTCATGGCGGGTCGAGGCTTACAGCTTCGGACCAGCAGCCTTGATCGCGTCGCTTACGTCGAACTTCTTGAAGTTCTCGATAAACAGGCCGGCCAGGGCCTTGGCGGCTTCGTCGTAGGCGGCTTGGTCAGCCCAGGTGTTGCGTGGGTTGAGCAGGCCGGTGTCGACGCCTGGAACGGCTTTCGGCACGTCCAGGTTGACGATGTCCAGGTGCTCGGTCTCGGCACCGATCAGTGCGCCGCTCTGGATCGCTGCAATCACGCCACGGGTGGTGGGGATGTTGAAGCGCTTGCCCACGCCGTAGCCACCGCCGGTCCAGCCGGTGTTGACCAGGTAGACCTTGGAGCCGAAGCCGCGGATACGCTTGATCAGCAGCTCGGCGTATTCGCCTGCAGGACGCGGGAAGAACGGCGCGCCGAAGCAGGTGGAGAAGGTCGACTTGATGCCCGAGCCCGAACCCATTTCAGTCGAGCCCACCAGCGCGGTGTAGCCGGACAGGAAGTGGTAGGCCGCTTGTTCTTCGCTGAGGATCGACACTGGCGGCAGTACGCCGGTCAGGTCGCAGGTCAGGAAGATCACCGCGTTGGGCTCACCACCGAGGTTCTTCGGTGCGCGTTTTTCGATCAGCTCGCGCGGGTAGGCGGCGCGGCTGTTCTGGGTCAGGCTGTCGTCGGCGTAGTCGGCCTTCTTGTTGGCATCCAGAACCACGTTTTCCAGAACGGCGCCGTGCTGGATGGCTTTCCAGATCACCGGCTCGTTCTTCTCCGACAGGTCGATGCACTTGGCATAGCAACCGCCTTCGATGTTGAACACCACGCCCACGCCCCAGCCGTGTTCGTCGTCACCGATCAGGTAACGGCTTTCGTCGGCCGACAGGGTGGTCTTGCCGGTGCCCGACAGACCGAAGAACAGGGTCACGTCGCCTTCTTCGCCCATGTTGGCGGCGCAGTGCATCGGCAGTACGTCGACCGCCGGCAGCAGGAAGTTCTGTACCGAGAACAGGGCTTTCTTCATTTCACCGGCGTAGCGCATGCCGGCGATCAGCACTTTCTTGGCCGCGAAGTTGATGATCACGGTGCCGTCGGAGTTGGTGCCGTCACGCGCAGGTTCGCAGACGAAGTTCGGCGCGTTGAGGATCTGCCACTCGGCCTTGCCACCGGCGTTGTACTGCTCTGGGTTGATGAACAGGCAACGGCCGAACAGGTTGTGCCAGGCAGTCTCGGTGGTCATTTTCACCGGCAGGTAGTGCGCCGGGTCGGAACCTACATGCACATGGGAAACAAAACGCTCACGCTCACCCACATAGGCTTCAACGCGGTCCCACAGGGCGTCGAACTTGGCCGCCGGGAACTTGCGGTTGATCGGGCCCCAGGCAATGGCGTCCTGGGTGCTGGGCTCTTCAACGATGAAACGATCCACTGGCGAACGGCCGGTACGATGACCGGTGCGTACCACCAGAGCGCCGGTATCGGCCAGTTCGCCCTCACCGCGGTTCAGGGCTTCTTTGACCAGATCATCCACACTCAGATCGGTGTACACGGCGTTATTGGCTTGCGTCATGAGGTTCCCCGTCGGCCAGTGGCCGAGTGCTCCAAACGTTTTGTAGTAGAAAGTCGCGCACTACTACCGCGAAAAAAGTGCGCCGGATTATGCCAGAAAAGCCCAAAAAAAGTAGGGTCCTCCCGTCAGTACGGCGTAATTCCGGCGTTTGCCAGGTAATTTACCTGCGCTGAACCGTTTTAGTGACGAGTATCTGACGGTGTATCCACACCCGCTCCGGCGAACAATTGCGCAATATCCGCGGCATCGAACAGGTAGCGTTCGTTGCAGAACTGGCAATCGATCTCGATGCTGCCGCCATGTTCCACCACCAGTTCCTGCGCATCTTCCAGCCCCAGGCTGACCAGGGCATTGCCCGAACGCTCGCGGGAGCAGCTGCAGCGGAAGCGCAGTGGCTGCACGTCGAACAGGCGCACGGCCTCTTCGTGGTACAGGCGATGCAGAATGGTTTCGTTGTCCAGGCTCAGCAGTTCATCAGCGCTCAGGGTGCTGGCCAGGGCGGTGAGGTGCTGCCAGTTGGCGTCGCGCTCTTCGGGGTCGCGCAGGCGGTCGGCGGGCAGCTGTTGCAGCAGCAGGCCACGGGCATTGCGGCCGTCGGCGTAGAGCCAGAAACGGGTGCCGGTCTGCTGCGACATGACGAAGTAGTTGGTGAAGCATTCCGCCAGGGTCGCGCCGTCCAGGTCGACGATGCCCTGGTAGCGCTGGCCCTGGGTCGGGTCCACGGTCAAGGCCAGGACGCCATCGGGCATCAGGTCGGCAAGGGTTGCATCCGGGGCGATCTGCGCGGCGTCGTAACGCGCCAGGCCGCGAATCTCGCGCTCGCTGGAGCACTCGATCATCAGCAACGGCACCGGGCCTTCGGAGCGCGCTTGAAGAATCAGCAAGCCATCGAACTTCAGGGTGCCGACCAGCAACGACGCCGCCGCCATCAGCTCGCCGAGCAGTTGCGCAACCGGCTCGGGATAGGGGTGTTTGGCAAGGACTTCAGCGTAACTGCGCTCCAGCGCCACCAGCTCGCCGCGGGCGTCGCTCTCATCGAAGATGAAGCGTTGAGTGAAGTCGGTATCCGGCAAATCAGTCATAGGTCTGGGTATCTGAATGATGACAAAAAGGTTACAAGCACCGAAAATTTGCGATCTGCACCATGAGGGTGCAGTTTTTTTGCGGTGATTGGAGATATTTTATGAACAATCCGGGTTTGTTCCAAGCAAGGTGGAACCTCGGCAAGCTGGCTCTGTGCAATCTACTCCCTTTGGCCCTGCTGGGTTTCTGGTTATGGCCCACCGGACAGACGCTCTGCTTGACGTTCGACGAATGGCTGTTCCATCACCTCAACGCTCCCCTCGCCACCCACTCCACCTGGCTGCATATCTGGGCCGTGGCCAGCCTGCGCCCCTTCGACGTGGTGGTGGGCCTGATCATGCTGGGCCTGCTGATTCGCGGTGACTGGGTGTTCAAGGCGGTGGACGTACGCCGAGCCTTTTTCGGCTTTCTGTCGATCCTGATTCTTATGGTGGTGATTCGCGCGCTGTTTTCCAAGTTGGTGGCGCTGATGAACTGGCAGCACAACAGCCCGTCCATGGTGCTCGACGGCGCGGTACACATGAGCGACTACTTCCCGGGCTGGGAAAAAACCTGGGAACTCAAGGACCGCTCGAGCCAGAGTTTCCCTGGCGACCATGCTTCGGTGCTGCTGATCTGGGGCTTGTTCATGGGCATTTTCGCCCGCAGCGCCGGCCAGTTCCTGACGGTCTGGGGCCTGACCCTGCTGTTCATGATGCCGCGCCTGGTGGCCGGTGCGCACTGGGGCCAGGACGACTATATAGGTGGCGTGCTGCTGGCGGTGCTGGCCCTGGGCTGGGGCTTCTACACCCCGTACGCGGCGCGGATGTCGAACTTCCTGCTGCGCCTGACCTACCCACTGTTCAAGCTGCTGGGTCATATGCCGCTGCTGTCACGCATGAGCGTGGTGCGCGCCAGCAGCCTGCTGCGCTAAGCAGCTCTGCAGGGCTTGCCAGCGAAGGCGTCCTCAAGGGCCCATTCGCCGGCAAGCCGGCTCCTACCGTCTTACTCGTGGCTGCTGCCATGGAACTTGAACAGGTCACGGCGCTGCTTCTTGCTCGGTTTGCCATCGGTGCTCACTCCCAGGGCGCCGGCCTTGCGCTGGGCGGCGGCGGTTTCACGCTTGGCGATACTGGCCGCGGTTTCCTCATACAGGGTCTGCGCCTCGGGAGCGCCGCGGCGCACGATGGACAGCGCCTGGACCACCACGGTGCGCTCATCGAAGCCGGCGCGGATCTGGTATTCATCGCCAATGCGCGGTTCCTTGCCCGGCTTGCAGCGCTCGCCACGGTGATGCACCTTGCCGCTTTCGATGGCGGCCTTGGCCAGGGCACGGGTCTTGTAGAAGCGCGCCGCCCACAGCCACTTGTCCAGGCGAACCTTGTCCTCTTCGTCTTCCTGCTTGTGCGCCACGGAAATTCCTCTGCTGAAAAATGCTGCAACTGTACAACCGCGCAGCCAATACTCATAAAGCTTGCCGTTCACCTAAAATACCGCAGCCGACAAGTCCCTCCAGCGCTGGAAATCCGACGTCGAGAAAGCTATCGCCATTTGCCGCGGATTCTGCGTGAATACCGCGAATCCGGCCCGGGCGGCTATTGTCACAATCTATGCCCAGTCGAAGGTTAGAGTTCAGCGCTGAACAAGACGCTCTCGGCAACGATAAAATTGGGCCACTGGCTCACCAACGCTGTATTCAACACCCTGGCCCCGGCCTGGAAAGGCTCATTGTGGATTGCCCTTATTGAAGACTTTTGACCAATTGACCGTTGTCGGTCTGCGCGAGTGGGTGGCGCTCCCGGATCTGGGAGTGGCCGGCCTGCGCGCCAAGATCGATACCGGCGCCAGTACCTCCAGCCTGCATGCCACCGAGATCGAGCCCTTCGAGCGCGACGGTGAGCAGTGGGTGCGCTTCAATGCCCATCTGGGCAGCGTGGTGCAATTGCGTCATCGGCGTTGCGAAGCGCCGCTGGTGACGATGAAAACCATCAAGAGCTCCAACGGCCAGGCCCAGGTGCGCTATGTGATCAGCACCACCCTGGCCCTGGGCGATCGCGTCTGGCGGGTGGAATTCACCCTCGCCTGCCGCAAGGCCATGCGCTATCGCCTGCTGCTGGGTTCCAAGGCCCTGATCCACGGCCAGTTGGTGGTCAATCCGGGTATCAAGTACGTACAAGACAAACCGGTGTTCCCGGTATCCACTACCTCTGCCACAGGTGTTGCATGAAGATCGCTGTGCTGTCGCGTAACCCGCGTCTGTATTCCACTCGTCGCCTGGTCGAGGCCGGCACCGAGCGTGGCCATGAAATGGTAGTGGTCGACACCCTGCGCGCCTATATGAACATCGCCAGCCACAAGCCGCAGATCCACTACCGCGGCAAGCCCCTGGAGGGCTTCGATGCGGTGATCCCGCGGATCGGCGCATCGGTGACCTTCTATGGCTGCGCAGTGCTGCGCCAGTTCGAAATGATGGGGGTGTTCCCCCTCAATGAATCGGTGGCCATCGCCCGCTCCCGGGACAAGCTGCGCTCGCTGCAGCTGCTGTCGCGGCGTGGCATCGGCCTGCCGGTGACCGGCTTCGCCCACTCGCCGGACGACATCCCCGACCTGATCGAGATGGTCAACGGCGCGCCGCTGGTGATCAAGGTGCTGGAAGGCACCCAGGGCATCGGCGTGGTGCTCTGTGAAACCGCCACCGCGGCGGAGTCGGTGATCGAGGCCTTCATGGGCCTGAAGCAGAACATCATGGTTCAGGAATACATCAAGGAAGCCGGCGGCGCCGACATCCGCTGCTTCGTGGTGGGCGACAAGGTGATCGCGGCGATGAAGCGCCAGGCCAAGCCGGGGGAGTTCCGCTCCAACCTGCATCGCGGTGGCAGCGCCAGCCTGATCAAGATCACCCCGGAAGAACGCATGACCGCGCTACGGGCGGCCAAGGTCATGGGCCTGAGCGTGGCGGGGGTGGATATCCTGCGCTCCAATCACGGGCCGCTGGTGATGGAAGTCAATTCCTCGCCAGGCCTGGAAGGTATCGAAACCACCACCGGCAAGAACGTGGCGGGCATCATCATCGAGCACATCGAGAAGAATGGCGGGCCAAACATGACCCGCACCAAAGGCAAAGGATAGGAGCAGGGGCGAGCTGTTAGCGGCAAGCGGCAAGAGAAAAGCACGCAGCCTTTCTCTTGCCGCTAGAAGCTTGCAACTTGCCGCTGCCCTTAATCTGCATCCCGTGGCAGCAGCAGTCCCAGCGGCAGCCGCACCCGGGCTTCCAGGCCGCCATCCGGACGGTTGCGCAGTTCGACGTTACCGCCATGCATCGCGGCAATCCGCTTGACGATAGCCAAACCCAGGCCGGTGCCCTTGCCGCCCCGGGCGCGGTCGCCGCGGGTGAAGGGGTTGAAGATCGCCTCCAGCTCCGAAGGATCGATCCCCGCGCCACGGTCCATCACGCTCAGCACCACATAGGGGGCACTGGTGTCGCCGGAGACATAGGCGGCCACGTCGACGTCGGTGCCCGCGTGGTTCAGGGCGTTGCCAATCAGGTTGTTGAGCAGGCGCTTCATCGACACCCGGCGCAGCGGAAATGGCTGGATCGGTTCCAGGCGCAGGTGCACCCGCTCTTGGTTCTGGTTATAGGGCGCCACCACTTCCTGCACCAGGTCGCCCAGGTCCACCTCTTCCACCGACTCGTCGCGACCATCGCGGATAAAGGCCAGGAACTGATCGAGAATGGCGTCCATGTCCTCGATATCCCGCACCATGTCGTCGGTCAGGTCGGTGTGATCCCCCATCAATTCCAGTGATAGGCGCAAGCGCGTCAGCGGCGTGCGCAGGTCATGGGACACCCCCGCCAGCATCAGCTCCCGTTCGCGTCCCGCCTGCTCCACGTCCTCGGCCATCTGGTTGAAGGCGCGATAGACCTCGGTCATCTCGCTGGGCGTATCGCTGATGGGCAAGCGCACGCTGCGCCCCTGGCCCAGTTGCCGCGCGGCATACACCAGGCGCTTGAGGGGCTGGTTGAGCTGGCTGACGAAAATCCACGCCGAAGCGGTGGACAGCAGGCCGATGGCCAGGAACCAGCCCAGCACGCTCCAGATCTTCTGCCCGCGCAGCGGGTGCGGGTACAACGGCACCTTGAGCCAGCCATCCCCCAGGCTCGGCGCCCGTACCCAGAGCGCCGGCGGCGCATGCATGCGCAAGCGCACCTCGGTGTCGGCGCCCAGCTCGGCCTGCATCTGCCGCTGGTAGATCTCGCTGTAGGGCCAGTGCTGTTCGCCGGCCGGAACGCCGCTGCCCACCACCTTGATCAGGCCGGCGGCCTCGGCGATCTGGTCGCGGTTGGATTCATCGGCAGCCCAATAGGCGCGCAGGGTCAGGGCCACGCCGTGGCTGTACTGGCGGTCCACCAGCACGTCCTCGTTCATCAACAGATAAACCAGGGTCAAGGCCTTGGAAAACAGCACCACGATCAGCACCAGCCACAGGGTGCGGGAGAAGAAACTCTGGGGGAACCACAGCGGGGTTTTCATAAACAGCCATTACACACTTTGCAGGAGCGAGTCGCGCTCACAGGGTGGCGGAATGCGAACGCCCGGGTCGACTGCCCGGGCGCTCGCTCCTACAAATCACCTATCACTTGGTCGCCGTGCCATCCGGCACAAAGACGTAACCCACGCCCCAGACGGTCTGGATATAGCGCGGCTTGGAAGGATCGGGCTCGATCATCCGCCGCAGGCGGGAAATCTGCACGTCGATGGAGCGCTCCAGGGCGTCCCACTCGCGGCCACGGGCCAGGTTCATCAGCTTGTCCCGGGTCAGCGGCTGGCGTGCGTTCATCACCAGGGCCTTGAGCACCGCGAACTCACCGGTGGTGAGCATGTGCACTTCATCGCCGCGCTTGAGTTCGCGGGTGGCCAGGGACAGCTCGTAGTCACCGAAGGTCACGCTTTCGTCTTCGCTGCCCGGTGCACCCGGCACCGGAGCCGACTGGCGGCGCAGCACAGCCTTGACCCGGGCCATCAGCTCGTCAGGGTTGAAGGGCTTGGCCAGGTAGTCGTCGGCCCCCAGTTCCAGGCCCTTGATACGGCTCAACTCGTCGCCCTTGGCGGTGAGCATGATGATCGGGATCTGGTTGTTCGCGCTGCGCAGGCGGCGGCAGGC
The DNA here is from genome assembly GCF_049887815.1 of Pseudomonas sp. NFXW11. NCBI lineage: Bacteria > Pseudomonadati > Pseudomonadota > Gammaproteobacteria > Pseudomonadales > Pseudomonadaceae > Pseudomonas > Pseudomonas sp. NFXW11. The sequence goes on from NZ_JAGEKI010000024.1 coordinate 34,860, forward strand.
AGTCAGGCCGTCTTCGCCGGGCAGCATCAGGTCGAGTACCACCAGGTTGAACACTTCGCGACCCAGCAGGCGGTCCATTTGCTCGGTGTTCGGAACTGCGCGGGCACGGTAGCCCTTGCTGACGAAGAAACGCTCCAGCAGGCTGCTCAGCCCTGGATCATCGTCAACAATAAGAATTTTTTCGCCTTCAGCAGTTTGTGCAGTGCTGCTCATTGGATGCTCCTCTAATCTCGGTGCGCATTATGGCGTAGCTGCCGTTATACGCACCGTGTGCATTGTTAGCAGATTTTTCCTCTATCGCCAGCAAACCCGCTGTCGGCCGGGCTTGCGCAAGCCCACCCGATTTCGGTCACGCTGGGTATAATGCGCCGCCTTTGGTGTTGGGCAATATTTGATCAGTACGTCTGCGGCCGGTTTATTTATGTGCCTGGGCCGGCAGTATTTTTTCGATTTCACGGGTCAACAGGCAGCCTTTTGATCCAGGTGGCGGCGCGCGCCAGGCCGCTCAACCAGACCCACCGGGAGCGCCAATCGTTCCCCCGGGCCTGCTTTCACACATTTGTCAGGTGGTTTTATGGACAGCATCAACAGCCGCATTGCCGAGGAACTCGGCGTACGCCCACAGCAGGTCGAAGCGGCCGTCGCACTCTTGGATGAAGGCTCCACCGTGCCCTTCATCGCCCGTTACCGCAAAGAAGTCACCGGCAGCCTCGATGACACCCAGCTGCGTCATCTGGAAGAGCGCCTGCGCTACCTGCGCGAACTCGACGAGCGGCGGATCAGCATCCTCGCCAGCATCGAGGAGCAGGGCAAACTGACCCCGGAACTGGCTCGCGAGATCAAGCTGGCCGACACCAAGACCCGCCTCGAAGACCTCTACCTGCCTTATAAGCAGAAGCGCCGCACCAAGGGCCAGATCGCCCTGGAAGCCGGCCTCGGCGAGCTGGCCGACGGCCTGTTCAACGACCCGGGCCTGACCCCGGAAGCCGAAGCCGCACGCTTTGTCGATGCGGAAAAAGGCGTGGCCGACGTCAAGGCCGCCCTGGAAGGCGCCAAGTACATCCTCATGGAGCGCTTCGCCGAGAACGCCAGCCTGCTGGACAAGCTGCGCAACTTCCTCAAGCAGGAAGCCACCCTCAGTGCCCGCGTGATCGCCGGCAAGGAAGAGGAAGGCGCCAAGTTCCGCGACTACTTCGAACACGATGAACCGCTGAAAAGCATGCCGTCGCACCGCGCCCTGGCGATTTTCCGTGGCCGCAACGAAGGCATTCTCAGCTCCGCACTGAAAGTGGGTGACGAGCTGCCGGGCACCATGCACCCCTGCGAAGGCATGATCGGCCAGCAATTCGGCATCCAGAACCAGAGCCGCCCAGCGGACAAGTGGCTGGGCGAAGTGGTGCGCTGGACCTGGAAGGTCAAGCTCTACACCCACCTGGAAACCGACCTGCTGGGCGAGCTGCGCGACGGCGCGGAAACCGAGGCGATCAACGTTTTCGCCCACAACCTGCACGACCTGCTGCTGGCCGCACCGGCCGGCCCGCGCGCCACCCTGGGCCTGGACCCGGGCCTGCGCACCGGCTGCAAGGTGGCGGTGGTGGATGCCACTGGCAAGCTGCTGGACCACGCCACCGTCTACCCCCACGTGCCCCACAACAAGTGGGACCAGACCATCGCCACCCTGGCCGCCCTGTGCGCCAAGCACTCGGTGGACCTGATCGCCATCGGCAACGGCACCGCCAGCCGCGAGACCGACAAGCTGGCCGCCGACCTGATCAAGAAATACCCGGCCATGAAGATGACCAAGGTCATGGTGTCAGAAGCCGGCGCCTCGGTGTACTCGGCCTCGGAACTGGCGGCCAAGGAATTCCCCGACCTGGACGTGTCGATCCGTGGCGCGGTGTCCATCGCCCGCCGCCTGCAAGACCCGCTGGCCGAACTGGTGAAGATCGATCCGAAATCCATCGGCGTCGGCCAGTACCAGCACGACGTGTCGCAGCTGAAACTGGCTCGCGGCCTGGACGCGGTAGTGGAAGACTGCGTGAACGCCGTGGGCGTGGACGTCAACACCGCTTCCGTGGCCCTGCTGGCGCGGATCTCCGGCCTTAACGCGACCCTGGCGCAGAACATCGTCAGCCACCGCGACGAGCACGGTGCCTTCAAGACCCGCGCCGCGCTGAAAAAGGTGGCCCGCCTGGGTGAAAAGACCTTCGAACAAGCCGCCGGCTTCCTGCGGGTGATGAACGGCGACAACCCGCTGGACGCTTCGGCGGTGCACCCGGAGGCCTACCCGCTGGTGCAGCGCATCGCCGCCGACACTGGCCGCGACATTCGCTCGCTGATTGGCGACAGCGGCTTCCTCAAGCGCCTGGACCCGAAGAAATTCACCGACGAAACCTTCGGCCTGCCCACCGTCACCGACATCCTCCAGGAACTGGACAAGCCCGGCCGCGACCCACGCCCTGAGTTCAAGACCGCCGAGTTCCAGGAAGGCGTCGAAGACCTCAAGGACCTGCAACCGGGGATGATTCTCGAAGGCGTGGTGACCAACGTCACCAACTTCGGCGCCTTCGTCGATATCGGCGTGCACCAGGACGGCCTGGTGCACATCTCGGCGCTGTCGGAAAAGTTCATCAAGGACCCCCGTGAAGCGGTCAAGGCCGGTGATGTGGTCAAGGTCAAGGTCATGGAAGTGGATATTCCGCGCAAGCGCGTGGGCCTGTCGATGCGCATGAGCGACACCCCGGGCGAGAAAGTCGACGGCGCGCGCGGTTCCCGTCCGGGCTCCGCACCACGCCAGTCCCAGGGCAGCGCGCCACGCAAGGAAACCGCCACCGCGGCGCCAAGCAACAACGCCATGGCCTCGCTGTTTGCCAACGCCAAGCAGTTGAAGAAACGTTGATGGAAGTCCCGGCCGGCCTGACCCAAAGCGCCTTCAGCCAACTGCTTGGCTGCCGCCTGCAACGCCTGGAGACCGGCGAGGCCGACGTCGCCCTGGAGCTGACCCCGCAACTGCGCAACCGCGGGCAGAAGCTCCACGGCGGGGCGATCTTCAGCCTGGTGGACATCGCCATGGGCCTGGCCTGCTCCAGCACCCATGGTTTTGACCAGCAGAGCGCCACCATCGAATGCAAGATCAACTACATCCGCGCCGTGGCCGAGGGTGAAGTGCTGTGCCGGGCCAGGGTGATCCACCCCGGCCGCCGCACCCTGGTGGTGGAAGCGGACGTGATCCAGGGCGACAAACTGGTCGCAAAAGCACAAGGCACCTTCGCGGTCCTATAGCTCCCCGTCATGAAATTGGGTTAATTTCGGCGCTGCAAAAGCGGCGTCGGAGTTTTCCTGCCCACGCTGAAGCCAGATTCAGGGATGAAGGATTGGCGTTTTCAAGCGAGTCGGCTTGACTCAAAAACCAGGCGAAAACGCCAGTTTTAACTTCACCCTTGTAGACCGTCCTGCCCACCCCCATATTGGGGCGACTGACGCGTGAAGGAATCCAACTTGAGCGAACTTCTCAACCGCCGCCTGGCTCTGCTCGGCGAGCGCGCTAACCTCTCCCTGCTCGAGCAGTGCCTGCACGGTATCGAACGTGAATGCCTGCGTGTCACCAGCGAAGGCCGCCTGGCACAGACCCCGCACCCGGAAGAACTGGGTTCCGCGCTGACCAACGAACAGATCACCACCGACTATTCCGAGTCGCTGCTGGAGTTCATCACCCCGGCCCTCAAGGACCCGGCGGATACCCTGGCCAGCCTCGACAAGATTCATCGCTTCGCCTACAGCAAGCTCGGCAACGAGTACCTGTGGAGTCCATCGATGCCGTGCCCGTTGCCGGCCGAGGAAGACATTCCGATCGCCTATTACGGCACCTCCAACATCGGCCAGCTCAAGTACGTGTACCGCAAGGGCCTGGCCCTGCGCTACGGCAAGACCATGCAGTGCATCGCCGGCATCCACTACAACTTCTCCCTGCCCGAAGCGCTGTGGCCGCTGCTCAAGCAGGCCGAGGGCTTCAGTGGTAGCGACCGTGACTACCAGTCCTCGGCCTATATCGCGCTGATTCGCAATTTCCGCCGCTACAGCTGGCTGCTGATGTACCTGTTCGGTGCCTCGCCGGCCCTGGACGCGGGCTTTTTGCGCGGTCGCGCGCACCAGCTGGAACAGCTCGACGCCGAGACCCTGTACCTGCCCTACGCCACCAGCCTGCGCATGAGCGACCTGGGTTACCAGAGCAAGGCCCAGGCCGGCCTGACCCCTTGCTACAACGATCTGAACAGCTACACCGACAGCCTGCGCAAGGCCGTGGCCACGCCCTATGCGCCTTATGTGGAAGTCGGCACCCACAAGGACGGCGAGTGGGTGCAGCTCAACACCAACATCCTGCAGATCGAAAACGAGTACTACTCCAATATCCGCCCCAAGCGCGTGACCTACACCGGCGAGCGGCCGATCCAGGCGCTGATGGCCCGTGGCATCCAGTACGTCGAAGTGCGCTGCCTGGACATCAACCCCTTCCTGCCCCTGGGCATCGACCTCCAGGAAGCCCGTTTCCTCGACGCCTTCCTGCTGTATTGCGCGCTCAACGACAGCCCGCTGCTGGAGAACAACGAGTGCGGCAACGCCTCCGCGAACTTCCTCGCGGTGGTCAAGGAAGGTCGGCGCCCGGGCCTGCAACTGCAGCGTCAGGGCCAGCCGGTAGAGATGAAGCAATGGGCCGCCGAGCTGCTGGAGCAGATCGCCCCGCTGGCCGCGCTGCTGGACCAGAGCCATGGCAGCGACGAACACAGCAAGGCCCTGGACGCCCAGCTGGCCAAGGTCAAGGATGCGTCCCTGACCCCTTCGGCCCAGGTGCTGGCGGCCATGAGCGCGCACAAGGAAAGCTTCAGCCAGTTCTCCCTGCGCCAGAGCCGGGCCCACGCCGAGCATTTCCGCAGCCAGGCCCTGGCCAAGGACGAGCAAGCCGCCTTCGAACAAGCCGCGCGCAAATCCCTGGAACAGCAAGCCGACCTGGAACAGAACGAGGTGGGTGATTTCGACGTATTCGTCGGCGCCTACCAGGCCAGCATCCTGGCCATCAGCAACTAGCGTGGCGAGGAGCTTGCTCCCGCTGGGTGGCGTAGCCACCCCAAACCTGACGACCGGATATTCCCGAATATCCGCGCCGCCTGAGTTGAGGGCTGCTTTGCAGCCCAGCGGGAGCAAGCTCCCTCGCCACGACAGCAGGCCGTATTTCCCCTCATAAGCTAATGCAAATAAGTTATTTATTTCTGCATTCTTAGATCATTTAGTCTCCTCCAACGCCGATCACCGGCCGCCTATGAGGAGCCCCCCGATGAAACTGCATTTCCCCCTTCGCCTCCTGGCGGCCGCGTCCCTGGCTGCAGCGAGCTTCCTGGCCCAGGCTGCAGACCTTACCGTCGCCTACCAGACCACCGTCGACCCGGCCAAGGTGGCCCAGGCCGACGGCAGCTATGAAAAAGCCACCCAGGCCAAGATCAATTGGCGCAAATTCGATAACGGCGCCGATGTGATCGCCGCCATCGCTTCCGGCGATGTGCAGATCGGCTACCTGGGCTCCAGCCCGCTGACCGCCGCCATCACCCGCAAGGTGCCGGTACAGACCTTCCTCATCGCCACCCAGATCGGTGCCGCCGAGGCCCTGGTGGCCCGCGATGGTTCCGGCATCAACAACCCGCAAGACCTGATCGGCAAGAAAGTCGCCGTGCCCTTCGTCTCCACCGGCCACTACAGCCTGCTGGCGGCGCTCAAGCACTGGAACATCGACCCGGCCAAGGTCCAGGTGCTCAACCTGGCACCGCCGGCGATCATCGCCGCCTGGAAACGCGGTGATATCGACGCCACCTACGTCTGGGACCCGGCCCTGGGCGTGGCCAAGGAAAACGGCAAGGTGCTGATCACTTCCGGTGAGCTGGCCAAGTTCGGCGCGCCGACCTTCGACGCCTGGATAGTGCGCAAGGATTTTGCCGAGAAGCACCCGGAAATCGTCAGCGCCTTCGCCAAGGTCACCCTGGATGCCTACGCCGACTACCGCAAGGACCCGCAGGCCTGGCTGGCCAAGCAGGACAACCTCGACAAGCTGGTGAAACTCTCCGGAGCCAAGGCCAGCGATATCCCACTGCTGCTGCAAGGCAACGTCTACCCATTGGCCGCTGACCAGGTGCTGAGCCTCGGCGCGCCCATCACCAAGGCCATCACCGACACCGCCGCCTTCCTCAAGGAGCAGGGCAAGGTCGACGCCGTACTGCCGGACTACGCCCCCTACGTCAGCGCCAAGTTCATCCCCGAGTAATCCGCCTCAGGACAGGAGATAGCCGTCATGGCCTTGCTACAACTGGAGCGCATCAGCGCACAGTACCCCGGCGCCGCCGACCCGGTGCTGGCGGATATTTCCCTGACCCTGGGACCGCAGCAACTGCTGGTTGCCCTGGGCCCTTCCGGCAGCGGCAAGACCTCACTGCTGAACCTGATCGCCGGCTTCGTCGCGCCCAGCGCCGGGCGCATCAGCCTCGACGGCGTGCCGGTGCAGGGCCCGGGCGCCGAGCGCGGCGTGGTGTTCCAGGATGACGCCCTGCTGCCCTGGCAGGACGTGCTGGGCAACGTCGCCTTCGGCCTGGAACTGGCCGGCGTGGCCCGCGCCAAACGTGAGGCCAGGGCCCGGGAGATGCTCGCCCTGGTGGACCTGGCCGGCTTCGACCAGCGCCGCATCTGGCAGCTCTCCGGTGGCCAGAAGCAGCGCGTGGGCCTGGCCCGCGCCCTGGCGGCCGACCCGCGAGTGCTGCTGATGGACGAACCCTTCGGCGCCCTCGACGCCTTCACCCGCGAGCAGATGCAGGAGCTGCTGCTGCAAGTCTGGCAACGCACCGCCAAGCCGGTGTTCCTGATTACCCACGACATCGAGGAAGCGGTATTCCTCGCCACCGACCTGATCCTGCTAGCGCCCAACCCGGGGCAGATCGTCGAGCGCCTGCACCTGGACTTCGGCCAGCGCTATGCCGCCGGCGAATCAGCGCGGGCGATCAAATCCGACCCGTTGTTTATCGAAACCCGCGAACACGTGCTGGCCCGGGTGTTCTCCCAGCGCAGCGCCAGCCAGCAGCAGGAGCGCCCATGAGCAGCTACCAGATTCCCGCCACCGCCACCCGTGAGGCCAAGCCGAAAGCGCCGCTGCCGGTGCGTCGCAGCCTGAGCACCCGCTGGATCAGCATGCTGACCCTGGTCAGCCTGCTGGCCCTGTGGTGGGCGGTCACCGCCACGGGCCTGATCGAACCGCTGTTCCTGCCGCCCCCATCGGCAGTGCTGGAAAAAGGCTGGTTGCTGGCCACCAGCGGCTATATGGATTCCACCCTCTGGCAGCACCTGGCGGCGAGCCTGCAACGCATCGGCCTGGCCCTGGGCTTTGCCGTGCTGACGGCGATACCGGTGGGCATCGCCATTGGCGCCAACCGCATTGCCCGTGGCGTGCTCGACCCCTTGATCGAGTTCTACCGACCGATTCCGCCCCTGGCCTACCTGCCGCTGATCGTCATCTGGTGCGGCATTGGCGAGCTGTCCAAGGTGCTGCTGATCTACCTGGCGATCTTCGCCCCGATCGCCATTGCCACCGCCACCGGCGTGCGCACCGTGGACCCGGCCAAGCTGCGCGCCGCCCAGTCCCTGGGTGCTACCCGGGCCCAGCTGATTCGTCATGTAATCCTGCCCAGCGCCCTGCCGGACATCCTCACCGGGGTGCGCATCGGCCTGGGCGTGGGCTGGTCGACCCTGGTGGCGGCGGAGCTGATCGCCGCCACCAGCGGCCTGGGGTTCATGGTGCAGTCCGCCGCGCAGTTCCTGGTCACCGATGTGGTGGTGCTGGGGATCCTGGTGATTGCCCTGATCGCCTTCGCCCTGGAAATGGGCCTGCGCGCCCTGCAACGCAAACTGGTGCCCTGGCACGGCCAATCTCACTGACAACGAACGATCCCTCTCCCCCGTGTAGGAGCTGGCTTGCCAGCGAACAGGCCCCCACGCCTGGCAGCGACCGCTCCTGCAACACCGCGAATACGAGAACCACCATGAGCCTGACCATCACCCCTTTAAGCTCCGCCCTCGGCGCCCAGATCAGCGGCGTCGATATCAGCCAGCCACTGAGCGTTGAACTGCGCGATGCCATCGAGCAGGCGCTGCTCAAGCACCAGGTGCTATTCCTACGCAACCAGCCCATCACCCCACAGCAGCAGGCGCACTTCGCCGCCAACTTCGGCGACCTGCATATCCACCCGATCTACCCCCATGTGCCGGAACAGCCGGAAGTGCTGATCCTCGACACCGCCGAAACCGACGTGCGCGACAACGCCATCTGGCACACCGACGTGACCTTCCTGCCCACCCCGGCCCTGGGCGCGGTGCTCAGCGCCAAGCTGCTGCCGGAGTTCGGCGGCGACACCCTGTGGGCCAGCGGCATCGCCGCCTACGAGGCCCTGTCGGAGCCGATGAAAAACCTGCTGCAGGGCCTGACCGCGACCCACGACTTCACCAAGTCCTTCCCCCTGGAACGCTTCGGCAATACCCCCGAAGACCTGGCGCGCTGGGAACAGGCCCGGCGCAACAACCCGCCGCTGTCGCACCCGGTGATCCGCACCCACCCGGTCAGCGGGCGCAAGTCGCTGTTCGTCAACGAAGGCTTCACCACCAGGATCAACGAACTGTCGGAGAGCGAAAGCGCCGCCATCCTCCCACTGCTGTTCGCCCACGCCACCCGCCCGGAATTCACCATCCGCTGGCGCTGGCAGGAAAACGACCTGGCCTTCTGGGACAACCGCGTGACCCAGCACTACGCCGTCGACGACTACCGCCCGCAGCGCCGAGTGATGCAACGCGCGACCATTCTGGGGGATGTGCCGTTCTTTCGTTGAAAGTGCGTGAACGGCAGTTCCTGACAGCCTGAGCGGCCATTGCGATGACTGATGATCCCTCCACAAATATGTGGGGGGAGTTGCAAAGAAATACCGCACCGTGAAAGTAACAAGCTTGCATGCTGGTAAGAGCGACAAAACTATAGAGAGGTGAGGCAAGGCCCCACAATCAGGCAAAGGCGTTGGAATGCGTAAGGAAAATCTATTTTCACAAATAGCCAGAAAGCGGCGCTAAAACGCGGCAAATACCTTGGATAAGCCATGAATCTGTCCTAAAAGTCCGCCAATCAAACAGATTGCGGTGAACAGTCATGGCAACCAAAGAAGAAATACAGCAGTTCATCAGGAGCCAGATTCATCAGGATTTTTTTGATGAGTTGGAGGTTCTGCTTCCCCAGACCTTTCAGAAGGCAGTGAAAGAGACCCGGGCATTATTGGCTCACACTCCTGCCGAATATCTTCGAGGGCAATTGCGCCACTCACTGGTCCAGGACGCACTGGCCAGCCTGCGACGCTGGAGTCCGGTGGTTCTGGCCACCGACCCGAGTGGGCACCACTACGTTCTGTTGAAAATTGGCTGTGTACGCATTACCGCCGTTGTCCTGCCGTGGCAGAAAGAAGTGCGCGAGGCAAAACATCGACGCGAACTGAAAGCATTGAACGAGTTTCTCGCCCCGACCCAACTGGACTGGATCGACGGTTTGCAACAAGCGCTGGACGAAAAGCTGATTCACGCTCTGGTCATCGTCCATGCCCCTCCACCCAACGAAACCGATCAATCGGAGCCCAGGGCCATCACCCTCGCGGTACCCTTTTTCAATGGCAAGGGCTTTCACATGAATTGTCCCCTGGAGGAACTGCTCGGAGGCTACTCCGGTGAGGCGCTCAACGAACAGAAACCCATGGAGCTGGTGGTATTGCGAGATAAGATGCAGCGCATCGAAGAGGCCGAAGCCCAACTCACCGATAAGCCTGTGGCCAAGAGGTAAACCATGAGAACTGGAGTCGCGAGCTTTTACTCAGAGCGCCTCAAACAGTTGCGCCTCGCTTTGGGGATCACCCAAACAGCATTGGCCGAAAAGGTGGGGCATACCTCTGGAAACATCTCAAAATGGGAAAATGGATTGCAGGAGCCTGAGGGTGAAGCCTTCCAGCGCTTGTGTGAAGTGTTTGGCGTCAGCGAAAACTGGCTGCTTGAACAGCCGGTTGAAACCGCTCAGAACACGCCATTTTTCTTCCGCTCCCAAGTCAGTACCACAAGCAATGCCCGAGACATTGCCGAGGTCCGCCTGGAGTGGCTGCAGAATATTTCTTACAAGCTTCAGGAAAGCCTTGAGTTCGCGGCGGTCAATGTCCCGCATTTGACAGAAACCAACTGCCAGGTGATCTCCGAACAGGAAATCGAGCAAATGGCCAGCGAATGCAGGCACGCCTGGGGGTTGGGAATCGCACCTGTTGCCAATGTGGTTCAAGCACTCGAGAACGCCGGAGTCATCTGCGCCCGGACCACATTGGGCCATCTGAAAATGGACGGTGTTTCAAACTGGTACGAACTGGACCAGCGGCCTTATGTACTCCTGGTCGCCGATAAGGCAAACGGCATCAGGAACCGTTTCGATGCAGCCCATGAACTCGGCCACATTGTTCTCCACCGCCATATTTCCAAGGAACAGTACGCCGCCAACCACGCGCTGCTTGAGTCTCAGGCCCACCGCTTCGCAAGCGCCTTCCTGATGCCTGCGGAAAGCTTCCTCCGGGAAATTCGCTGGCCCACCCTGGATACTTTGCTGGCGTTGAAGTCACGCTGGAAAGTCTCTGTCGCGGCCATGGTGCATCGTTGCGTGGATCTGGAAATCATCAACGACACCACGACGACTCGGCTGTGGAAAGCTAGATCAGCCAGAGGCTGGGTCAAAGGCGAGCCGATGGATGGCGACTTTGATTTTGAACGACCACAGCTGATTGCACGTGGCGTGAAAATGCTGGTGGAAAACAAAGTGCTTTCCAGGTCCCAGGTCAGGCAATTGCTGGGCTTGCCAGTGCCTATTCTGGAAAGCCTGTGCAGCCTGGATGAAGGCTACTTTGACCTTCCAGACCAGTCGCAGGTCATCAATATGCAACTCAGAAAACGCTCGGCGAGGGATCAGTTCTTTAGTGAAACCGCAGAAATTCTCGGCTTTCCCAATAAAAGATAATCCCCTGTAGGAGCGAGCTTGCTCGCGATGGCCGTGAACGATAACGCGCGTTCACTGGGAACGTGCGTCGCCTTCAAATTCATCGCGAGCAAGCTCGCTCCTACCATTGGCCAAGCACTACTTGGCAGTAGAACTCGGCGCCGGCTTCTTCTTGCGATTAGCGATATGAATCGCTCGGCCATTCACCGCCAGCGCGGCTTCATGCAGGGCTTCGGACAGGGTCGGGTGGGCGAATATCATCATGCCCAGGTCTTCGGCGCTGGTGCCGAACTCCATGCCGATCGCCTCTTGCTGCACCAGCTCCGCCGCGCCCGGGCCAATCACATGCACCCCCAGCACCCGGTCGCTGCGGGCGTCGGCTATGACCTTGACCAGCCCGGCGCTGTCATTGGCCGCCAGGGCCCGGCTGCTGGCGGAGAAGGGGAAGGTGCCGATATTCAGCTCGATTCCCTGGGCCTTGAGGGCCTGCTCGGTCTGGCCGACCCAGGCGATTTCCGGGTGGGTGTAGATCACCGAAGGAATCAGCCCGTAGTTGAGCGGATGCCGATGACCGACCAGGCTCTCGACCACCATCAGCCCTTCTTCCGAAGCCTTGTGCGCCAGCATTGGCCCACGCACCACGTCGCCGATGGCGAACACCCCGGGGACGCTGGTGCGGCATTGCTCGTCGACATGGATAAAGCCCCGCTCGTCCAGCGCTACGCCACTGTCGATGGCCAGCAGGTCGGCGGTCAGCGGGCGGCGGCCAACGGCGACAATCAGCCGGTCAAAGACCTGCTGTTGCTCCTCGCCCGCCTCGCTGAGGCTGACCTTGACCCTGTCACCCTGCACTTCAGTAGCCGTCACCCGGGCGCCCAGGCGGATATCCAGGCCCTGCTTGCCGAGGATCTTCTGCGCCTCCCTGGCAATCTGCAGATCCACCGCCGGCAGGAAGCTGTCGAGGGCTTCCAGCACCGTCACTTCGGCGCCCAGGCGAGCCCACACCGAGCCCAGCTCCAGCCCGATGACCCCGGCGCCGATCACCCCGAGGCGCTTGGGCACACGGGTGAACTCCAGGGCACCGCTGGAATCGACTATCACCTCACCCGCAAGCGGCGCCGCCGGGATCTCGATCGGCCGCGAACCCGGCGCAAGGATGATGTACTGGCCGCTGATGCACTGGGTACTGCCGTCGGCGCCGGTGACCTGTACCTGCCGGTTGGCCAGCAACCTGCCGTGGCCTTCCAGCAAGGCCACGCCATTGGCCTTGAACAGCGAGGCAATGCCGCCGTTGAAATTGCGCACCACGGCATCCTTGCGCGCCAGCATGGCCGGCACATCCAGCTGCGGCTCGAGGATCGAGATACCGTGCAGCGCAAAGCCGTGACGCGCCTGGTCATAGTGCAGGGAGCTGTCCAGCAGCGCCTTGGACGGAATGCAGCCCAGGTTCAGGCAGGTGCCACCCAAGGCGACCTTGCCGTCCTTGCCCTGGTAGCGCTCGATACAGACCGTGTTCAGCCCCAGTTGCGCGGCGCGGATCGCGGCGACATAACCGCCAGGGCCGCCGCCGATCACTATCACATCGTAGGCGTGGTTCATGCGCGCTCCTCCCCTGCACAGACAAAATCGACCACGGCGCCCAGGGTCGCCCGGTCCTTGAGAATCTTCAGATGGCCCAGCCCGCGGGTTTCCAAGACCTGCCGGTGATGCAGGGCGGCGGCAAAGGATTGAAGGTCACTGGCCGGAATCTCCTGGTCCTGCTGGTCGTGCACCAGCAGCACCGGAATCTGCACCTGAGGGCCATAACGGCTGACCGCCAGGCTGGCCATGTCCTGTTGGTAGCGTTGTTCAACTAGCAACTGCAGGCGCTGGCGAACCTTGTCGTTGATCCACAGGAACGCCGCGAAACGCCGCACCACGTCTTCGATATCCGCCGGCGCCGCCAACAGCACCGCCCGGTCAAAACCCCTACCAACCTCGGTACTCAAGGCATAGCCCGCAGCGGCGGCGCCCAGGGAATGGCCGACCAGGCTGTCGAACGGCCCCAGTTGCCGCTGCACCTGGTGGAGCATGGCGACAAAGGTTGGCAACGAAGCCTGCCGGCCGCCACTGGCGCCATGGCCGATGCAGTCGAAGCACAGCACTTCGCACTCCTGCTCCAGCAGCAGTGCAATCAGGTGCTGCCACTGGGTACTGGCGCCACTCCAGCCGTGCATCAACAACACTCGGCGACGCGCCTGCGGCGGGGCCCAACGAAAACAGCGCAAGCGGCCCTCGGCGGTGTCCAGGTCCTGCTCCGTGGCCCTGGGCAGCGTCGGCGGGAATGGCTGGCGCAGCCGTTGTGGCGTGGTGAACATCTTCAGCGCTCGCCGCGCGGCACGCCGAGGCAGCAAGCGCGACTCGATCCAGAAGCTGGCGCGCAGCGCGCCCAGCACCCCCTGGTAAATGCCCTTGAACAGGGTCTTCCTGAAGCCACCGCGGCGCGGTATCGGCAATGCTTCTTGCGTACTCATGGGGAACTGTCTCCTGAATTGCGGTTAGTCGGTGGTACGGCGGCTGGGCCAGCCAGGGCACCCTTGCACAGCGGCACCAGCAACAGCGCCACCACAAACATCAGCGCCATCAGGCGGAACACGTCGGCAAAGGCCAGGGTCAGGGCTTCGCGCCCCAGCAACCGGCCGAAGACGCCCTGGGCCATCAGCAGGGCCTGGCCGGGGTCGGGTGTGTCGGCGGCAATTTTCAGGGCCAGTTGCCCCATGAGTTCCTGGGCGGCAGTCGCTTGCCTGCCCAGGGACTCGGACAGGCGCAGCGCCTGGGTCCGGGCGTCGTCCTGCAACCAGGTATTGACCGTGGCGATGCCGATGGCGCCACCCAGGTTGCGCATCAGGTTGAACAGCCCAGAGGCCTGGCGCAGCGCCACGCCCTGGAACGAACCCAGGGCCATGTTGACGCTGGGCACTATGCACAGCATGAGGAACAGGCCACGCACCACCTGGGGCACCAGCAATTCGCCGAAGCCCCAGTTGGAGGTGATGCGCGAGGTCAGCCACAGGCTCAGGGCCAGCCCCAGAAAACCCACCGAGACGATCAGGCGTCGGTCGACTTTCTCCGAAGCCCGGGCCGCGATCACGGTGCTCAGCAGTTGCCCGATGCCCACCACAAACACCGTGGTGCCGATCTCCAGGCTGTCGAAACCGCGCACCCGGCCGAGGAACACCGGAACCAGATAGGTCGAGGCGTACAGGCCGAATCCAATCACCAGATTGAGCAGGCAGGCCACGCTGAAAGTGCGGTCGCGAAACGGCGCCAGCGACACGATCGGGTTGAGCGAATACAGCGAGCGCTCGATAAACAGGCCAAAGGACACCAGGCCAATCCACGCGGCGATCAGAATCCCGCTGTCACCGAACCAGTCCTTGCGCGGGCCCTCTTCCAGCACATATTCGAAGCAGCCCAGGGCCAGGGCCATAGCCAGCAGATGCAGCCAGTCGATGCGCCGCAGCAGGGACAGATCGGCACGATCGACATCGATCAGCAGGGCCGCGCCGATGCAAATCAACAGGCCCGGCAGCAGGTTGATAAAGAAGATCCAGCGCCAGTCCAGGTAGAAGGTCACCAGCCCGCCCACCGTGGGCCCCAGGGTCGGCGCCAGCACCGCGGTCATGCCGAGAATCGCCGGCACCAGTGCCCGCTGCTTGCCTTCGAACAGCAGGAAGCCCATGGCAAATACCGTGGGCACCATGGCCCCGCCGGCAAAACCTTGCAGCGCCCGTAACACGATCATCGACTCGATGTTCCAGGCCAGCCCGCAGCCCATGCTGAACAAGGTGAAGAACGCCGCGCTGGCACTGAACAGCCAGCGCGTGGACAGCGCCTGGGCGAGAAAGGCCGAGAAGGGAATCATGATCAGTTCGGCGATCAGATAGGCCGTCTGCACCCAGCTCACTTCATCGGGCCCGGCACTGAGCCCGGCCTGCACATCATTTAGCGAGGCGGCGACTATCTGGATATCGATCAGCGCCATGAACATGCCGAAGGCCATGACGGTGAACACCAGGAACTTGCGCCGGGCAGGTGCCTGGGCTGCTGCACTCGGGAGCTCGGATACGCTTGTCGTCACGCTGAATCTCCCCGGTAGAATTTCGCCCATCACATGAATATTATGATCGTAATATAAATTGCCATGGAGCTTCAACATGGAGCACAGCACCCAGGCGCAGAGCGCCATGCAACAGGCCACGCCAGAGGCTTCAGCACCGCGCCGGCGCTCCAGACGGCCACTGTTCGCCGGGATTGCGGCCCTGCTTTTGGTGATGGCCGGGGTGGGCTGGGTGCTGCTGGCGCCTTCCAGCGAAAGCACCGACGACGCCTATATCGCCGCCGATGCCACCTCGGTCGCGCCACGGGTGCATGGCCTGGTGAGCGCCGTGCTGGTCAGCGACCACCAGAACGTCAGCGCCGGCCAACCCCTGGTACGAATCGACAGCGAGGAATTCGACAGCCGGGTCAACCTGGCCAGCGGCGACCTGGCCGACAGCCTGGCGCAAGTCGCCCAGGCCCAGGCCGCGCTGCAGATCCAGGACGCGCAACAGCGCCTGGCCGATACCCGAGTGCTGGCGGCACGTACGTCGATCCGCAGCACCCAGGCCGAATCCCTGCGCGCCGGCACTGAGCGCAAGCGCTTCGATACCCTGGTCAATTCGGGCGCCGTGGCCCGCAACGAAGTCGACAAATACACCACCCAGGCGATCTCGGCCGAGCAGGGCCTGGCCCACGCCCAGGCCCTGCTGCAGGTGGCACAAAGCGACCTGGCGGTGACCCTGGCACAACGCCAGCGCCTGCAGGCGCAATTGCAAATTGCCCAGGCCAGGGTGCTAAGCGCCAGGGCTCGCCTGGAACTGGCGCAACAGGACCAGCGCCACGCCACCGTCTATGCACCCATGGACGGCACCGTGGGCAATCGTCAGGTTCAGGTGGGGGATTACGTGCAACCGGGCTCGCGCCTGCTGACCCTGGTACCACTGCATCAACTCTACGTGCTGGCCAACTTCAAGGAGACCCAGACCCAGCACATGCACCCGGGCCAGCCGACGCGAATTCGCATCGATGCCCTGCCGGGAGTGACCCTGACCGGCACCGTGGACAGCCTGGCCCCGGGCTCGGGTTCGACCTTCGCCCTGCTGCCCTTCGAACCGGGCACCGGCAACTTCACCAAGATCGTGCAGCGAGTGCCGGTACGCATTCGCTTCGACGCCCAACAGGCGGATCTGCAACGCCTGCGCCCGGGCCTGTCGGTGACCGCCAGGGTCGACCTGGACGATACGCAGCAAGCGCCCCTGGCCGATACCCGACCCGCCCTGACGATCAGCGCCAACAGCAGCCGATAGGCGCCCTCGCCACTCGGCAAACGGCCCCCGACAGATCCCTCTGCCGGAGGCCGTTGCCTTCAATTCGCCAACAGGCGCCCTACTCCGCCAGCGACGGTTTCTCCCACAGGTTGATCCGCCCTTCCCGGGCAAAGTGATCGATCTGCACCAGCTCCTCGACGCTGAAGCTGAGGTTTTGCAGGGCACCGACGTTTTCCACTATCTGCTCCGGCCGACTGGCGCCGATCAGTGCCGAAGTCACCCGCGGATCGCGCAGGGTCCAGGCCAGGGCCAGCTGCGCCAGGCTTTGCCCACGGCTGCTGGCGATTTCATTCAGGGCCCGCACCAGGGCGATATTGGCCTCGGACAAATGCGCCGCCTGCAACGAGCCGCCACCCGGGCGATTGACCCGCGCATCCTCGGGAATGCCATTGAGGTACTTGTCGGTGAGCAGGCCCTGGGCCAGCGGGGTAAAGGCGATCACCCCGACCCCCAACGCCTCGGTGGTGTCCAGCAGATCCTTCTCCACCCAGCGGTTGAGCAGGTTGTAGGCCGGCTGATGAATCAGCAGCGGCACCTTCCACTCCTTGAGCAGCGCGACCATTTCCCGGGTCTTCACCCCCGAGTAGGAAGAGATGCCAATATACAGCGCCTTGCCCTGCTGCACCGCACTGGCCAGGGCGCTGGCGGTTTCCTCCAGCGGCGTGTCCGGGTCGAAGCGGTGGGAATAGAAGATATCCACATAGTCCAGGCCCATGCGCTGCAGGCTCTGGTCGAGGCTGGCCAGCACATATTTGCGCGAGCCACCGCCCTGGCCGTAGGGGCCGGGCCACATGTCCCAGCCGGCCTTGCTGGAAATGATCAGCTCATCGCGGTAGGCCTTGAAGTCTTCCTGCAGCAGGCGGCCGAAATTGATTTCGGCGCTGCCATAGGGCGGCCCGTAGTTGTTGGCCAGGTCGAAGTGGTTGATCCCCAGGTCGAAGGCGGTGCGCAGCAAGGCGCGCTGGGTGTCGATCGGCGTGCTGTCGCCAAAGTTGTGCCACAGCCCCAGCGACAGCGCCGGCAAGACCAGGCCGCTGCGACCGACACGACGATAGGGCATGGCTTCATAGCGATTTTCGGCAGCTTGATAAGTCATCGGATCCTCTCTGGATTGGAGTGCCCCGATACGACCGATAGGGCCGCTCGGGCTTCGAGCACCGCCAGCAGTGGCAGGGCCCCGGTAAACGACTTCTTCAGTGATAACGACTCTTGGCCTGGCCCAGTGTCCGGCCTGCCCATGCTGTTCTGAGCCAGGTAGGCCGTGGCAGTTCCTGTGGAATTCTCGTCAATCTGCACATTCGGGCCTGACAACCATGATTTCGTACCGAATTCGTACTGACTAACAGCCTGTTTCAACGCCCTAAAAACCCAAAAACCCTGTCTAGCACAGGCCACCAAGCAGCATTTATTGCGTATTTACTGGCAAAAACTGCCGCTCAGCCCCTAAAAACAGCTATTTCGGCATTCATTGGCCTGTATCGAATGAAGCAAGGGAAAGTGCTGAATATTTGCATTTACGTACTACATACCACAGTACTTTATCGTAGCTAGCATTGATGGCAATCTGCCCCATCAGCGAGCTGGCAGTCGCCAGGGCGCAAGGCCGGGGCAGGCGTTCGAGGCAATAGGCGAAATGCAGCCGCCAATGGGTGCGGGCAAGCAGTCATGGGCGTCAGGTTCCGGGTAGCAAACCAGGCGTCGAAACCCGCCATCCAAGGGCTCTGCGCCTATTATTTATAGACCGCATGCAGCACTTCTGCCCGGCCCTGGAGCAGGGAAAAAGGGCGCGAAATAGGCTTAAAAAGAGGTTGGAAGGGATGCCAGAAGGGCCTCCCCCCTGCACATAAAGGGGGAGTGAATTGGGGCCCGTCACCGAGGCGGCCATTGCGGCAGCGGCGGGTAACGGGCAGCTAAAGCCAAGGGCACACAGCAGGGCCCAACGTAGCACCCGGCCGAACGGCGATGCCTATTGTCAGGCAGACAGCTCGCGCAGCGCGGCGGCCGCCAGAAAGCCGGAACGGGAGCTGTAGCGCTGATCACGCTTGACCCGCTGGTCGATGCGTTCGAGCAGATGCTCGGGCAAGGTGGCGTTAAAGCGCACCGATTTGCCGAAGTACGGCGTCACATCGAACTCCACCACCCCCCATACGCCACCGGCGTATTCAGGGTTGTCCAGATGCAGGTCGATCTCGTGCACCTGGGGCAGTGGCTCGCCATCGGCCACCAGCCCCTCGTAATGCAGCGACAGCGCTTCCTTGACGTTCTCGAACGCCTGGGACACGGTCTGGCCGGCGGAGTAACAGCCCGGCACATCCGGGACTATCACCCCGTATTCGGAGTCGGCATCCTTGTGCAGAACCACCGGAAATTTCATCTCGTTGGACTCCTCGTGCAGTAACGGGCTCATTTCAAACCCACCTTACCCAACCAGGCAGGCGCAATACACACCATACACACTTAGTTAACCACTACGCTGACGGCCCATCGCCTGACCACAGCCCGCCTCTACTCCGCCTCGGCAAACACCTGGGCCAGCCAGTCGACAAATACCCGCACCCGCGGCGACAGATGGCGGCTGTGGGGGTAGACCACCGACACCGGCATGGCCGGCGGTGGCGTGTCGCTGAGGATTTCCCGCAGCCGCCCCTGGGCCAGCGCTTCGGCCACGTGATAGTGCGGGCACTGGATGATGCCCAGCCCGGCCAGCGCCGAAGCGCTGTAGATCTCGGCGCCGAATACCGACAGGGCGCCGTCGATATGCACCTGGCGAACCTGGCCATCGCGCACGAATTCAAAGGGATAGAGCCGGTTGCCAGTGCGCGATACATAGTTCACCGCGCGATGTTCCGCCAGATCCCCCAGGCAGTGGGGCTGACCATGGCGTGCCAGGTATTCGGGGCTGGCACAGGTGACCTGGCGCAGGCTCGCCACCCGCCGGGCCACCAGGCTGGAATCTCCCAGGTGGCCAGCGCGCAATACACAGTCCACGCCTTCGGCGATCAGGTCGACGAAGTGATCGGCCTCGCTGATAGCCAGTTCGATCTGTGGATAACCTTGCATGAACTGCCCCAGCCGCGGGATCACGAAATGCCCGGCCAGGGTGCCGTGCATATCCACTCGCAGGCGCCCCTGGGGTTGCACCGTGCGAAACGCCAGTTCGGCCTCCTCCAGCTCCGCCAGCAGTTGCACGCAGCGCGGGTAATAGGCCTCGCCATCCAGGGTCGGGCGTACCCGGCGGGTGCTGCGCTCCAGCAGCCGAGTGCCGAGCCAGGCCTCGAACTGGTTGAGGGTATGGGTCAGGGTCGCCCGGGGCAGATTCAGATCGTCGGCGGCCAGGGTGAAGCTGCTGCGCTCGTAGATCCGCACGAAGACTTTCATCGCTTTGACTTGATCCACAGCGCACTCCACAGGCTTGATTGTTGGTGAATATTGAACAGTCAAGGCAACTCTGGCGCATTTATCCACAGGGGTAAATCGGTGATTCTGCGGCCACTCCCCTCCCCCAGAAGGACATTCCCATGACCGCTCAAGCCAGCAAAGTCGCCCTCATCACCGGAGCCTCCCGCGGCATAGGCGCGGTGATCGCCCGCCAGCTGGCCCGTGATGGCTACGCCGTGGCGATCAACTACTCCAGCAGCAGCGAGGAGGCTTCGAAATTGGTGGTGGAACTGCGCCAGGCCGGTCACCGAGCCATAGCGGTCAAGGCCGATGTGGCCAGCGCCAGCGACGTGCGTCGGCTGTTCGAGGAAACCGAAACCCAGCTGGGCAAGGTCGATGTGCTGATCAACAACGCCGGCATCCTCAAGGTGCTGCCGCTGGCCGAGCACAGCGATGAACTTTACGAGCAGACTTTCGCCATCAACACCCGCGGCACGTTCAATACCCTGCGCGAAGCGGCCGAGCGCCTGAATGACGGCGGTCGTATCGTCAACTTTTCCAGCAGCACGGTGGGCCTCAACTTGCCGGGCTACGCGGTGTACATCGCCAGCAAGGCGGCGGTGGAGTCCCTGACCCAGGTCTTTGCCAAGGAGTTGCGTGGGCGTCAGATCACGGTCAACGCCGTGGCGCCGGGGCCGGTGGCCACCGAGCTGTTCCTCAAGGACAAGAGCCCGGAGCAGGTGGCGAACTTCGCCAAGATGCCGCCCCTGGAGCGCCTCGGGCAGCCGCAGGATATCGCCGGCATCGTCAGCTTCCTGGCGAGCCCGGCGGCGGCCTGGGTCAACGGGCAGATCCTGCGGGCCAATGGCGGGCTGGTTTGATGCCTATGCTCGATACATGCGCCGGCTAGCCGGCACCCCGGAGTAGCCATCATGCACACCACCATCATCATCACCTTCGGCCTGATCCTGCTGGCCCTGGTGCTGTTTATCGGCGAACGGCTGGGCTTCAGCCGGCAGACCCTGAGCTACGGCTTTATCGGCCTGTGGCTGGCCCTGACGGTGATCAACGGTGCGGTGGGCATGGTCAGCGCCCAGCAACCCCTGAGGTCGGAGTTGCTGGTGGGCTGCCTAGTGTTCGCGGTACCGCTCGCGGCCCTGGCGCTCTATCTGCTGCTCGCCAGGGCCTGAGCGCCTGGCTCAACGCACCAGGTGCAGGAACTGCATATGGCGTTCGTACTGGTCGAGGATGTCGTTGATGATCTGCTCCTTGGAGTAGCCCATCAGGTCGTAATCCTGGCTGCCCTCGGCCAGGTGCACCTCGGCCCGGTAGTAACGGCGATTGCGCAGCTCTTTCGGGCCCATGCCGCCACGGGCGAAGGACGGGGTGAAGTAACCGCGCATCTGCACCTGGTAGATGAACGGATGCTGGTCACCGTGACCGATTTCCAGGCTCACGCTGTCGTTGGCCGGATCGGGCTGGGTGACCACGTTCAGGCCCTTCTCGACGAACACCGCGGTCACCTCCTCGATGGCCGGGCGCACCGTCTGGTCGAGGAAGCGATACACCTCATCGCGGGACGGGAAATGCACCGCCTGGCTCAGGCGCTGGCGCCAGCCGCCCTTGCCGCGACGTGACGGCGCCACTGGCGCCAGGGAGTGCAGCTGGGCAATGCGCCGTTGCGACTCCAGGTAGAAGGCCTTGTGCAGCCCCCACATCATCAGCAGCAGGATCAGCGAGAACGGCAGCGAGGTCAGCACCACCGCCGACTTCAGCGAATCGATGTTGCCGGCGAACAGCAGCGCACTGGTGACCAGCGCGGTCATGGCGCCCCAGAACACCCGCAGCCATTTCGGCCCGTCCTCGTCGGCGTTGTTGCCACGGGCGGAAAGGGTCGAGAGCACCACGGTGCCGGAATCCGCCGAGGTGACGAAGAACACGAAGCTGATAAACACCGTGACGGCGATCACGGTCTTGCTCCAGGGGTAGGTTTCCAGCAGCAGGTAGAGGGTCATCGACGGGTTGTCGATGGCCGACATTCCCAGGGCGCTCATGCCGTGGTTGAGCACCTGGTCGATGGCGCTGTTGCCGAAGATCGACATCCACGCCAGGGTGAAGCCCAGGGGAATCAACAGCACGCCAAAGACGAATTCACGGATGGTCCGCCCGCGGGAAATCCGCGCGATGAACAAACCCACGAACGGCGACCAGGCAATCCACCAGGCCCAGTAGAACACCGTCCAGCCACCCAGCCAGTCGCTGGGCTTGTTGTAGGCGTACACATCGAAACTCTTGGCCGGCAGCGCCCCCAGGTAGTCCCCGAGGTTCTGGATCAGGGTATTGAGCAGGTGCTGGGTCGGCCCGGCGAACAGCACGAACAGCAGCAAGGCCACCGCCAGCAGCATGTTGATGTCGGACATCACCCGCACGCCCTTGTCCACGCCGGACACCGCGACAATGATCGCCGCGCCCATCATCAGGCTGATCAACCCAACCTGCACCCACTGGGTATGGGCGATGCCGAACAGGTAGTCGAGGCCGGAATTGAGGTGCAGCACGCCAAAGCCCATGTCAGCACCCAGGCCGAACACCGTGGCGATGATGCCGAAGCCGTCCACCGCGTAGCCGATGGGGCCGTTGATGCGCTTGCCAATCAGCGGGTACAGCGCCGACCGCAGGGCCAGCGGCAGGTTATGCCGGTAGGCGAAATAGGCCAGGGCCATGCCGACGAAGGCGAACACTCCCCAGCCATGCAGGCCCCAGTGCAGGAACAGCAACTGCATGCCCTGGCGCGCCGCCTCGGCGGTGCCGGCCTCGCCCTGGGGCGGTTGCAGCATGTGGGTCAGGGGTTCGGAAACGCAGAAGAAGAACAGGGTGATGCTGATCCCGGCGGCGAATAGCATGCCGGCCCAGGACAGGTAGCTGAACTCGGGTTCGTCGTGGTCGGCACCGAGCTTGATCTTGCCGTAGCCGGACAAGGCGGTGACCACCACGAAGACCAGGTACAGGGTCATGGCCAGCATGTAGTACCAGCCGACCGTATTGGCCGCCCAGTTTTGCGCTGCCAGCAGCCAGGCACCGGCCTGTTCGGGCAGGGAAATCACCACCAGGCCGAAGGCCAGGATAAAGCTCGCGGCGAAGTAGAACACCGGCGGGTTCATGCGAATCAGGGTGTTCGCGGGGGAGGACGATGCACTCATCAAAGGTGCACCTCGAAGGGATGGAACATGGCTGAAAGGTACGGACTCAGCAAAGGCAAGCCTCCTGTTGTGAGCGGGCGGCGAACCACCGGTTTAACTTGAACAAGCGTTCAAGTTAAACATGGATAGGCGGTCGAGGACTAATCGCAAGGCTCAGCGGTACTTTTCGTACGCTAGCTCAAGGGAGGGTATGAGGCGTGTCGAACGCAATCGTTCAGCACAAAAAAAACGCATCCTGTAGGAGCCAGCTTGCCGGCGAAGAGGCCCTAAAGCCTTGCACTGCCCTCGAAGACGTCTTCGCTGGCAAGCCAGCTCCTACACAAGCCAGCTCCCTACACAAACAGCCTGCCGCCACAGGGTGGGGCGTTTATTTTTGCGAACCGTCGTCGTGCTGCAGGTTGGCCTGGGTCAGGTTGCAACCCGCCGGCACGCTGCGGGTCAGCCAGACATTGCCGCCAATGGTCGAACCCTTGCCGATGGTGATGCGCCCGAGGATGGTGGCGCCGGCATAGATCACCACGTCGTCCTCGACGATCGGATGGCGCGGGTGACCCTTCTGCAACTGGCCGTCCTCGTCCGCCGGGAAGCGCTTGGCGCCCAGGGTCACGGCTTGGTAGATGCGTACCCGCTCGCCAATGATCGCGGTCTCGCCGATCACCACGCCGGTGCCATGGTCGATAAAGAAGCTGCGGCCGATCTGCGCCCCCGGGTGAATGTCGATGCCGGTGGCCGAATGGGCGATTTCCGCACTGATGCGCGCCAGCAGGGGCAAGCCGGCGCGATACAGATGGTGCGCCAGACGGTGATGGATCACCGCCAGAATTCCCGGGTAGCACAGCAGCACCTCATCCACGCTGCGGGCCGCCGGGTCGCCGTGATAGGCCGCCAGCACATCGGTGTCCAGCAACACCCGCAGCCCCGGCAGGGCCAGGGCGAAATCCTGGATCAGGCGAATGGCCTTGGCGTTGACCTCGGCATCGGCCTCGCCGTTCTGCCGGGCCACATAGCGCAGCTCCAGGCGGGCCTGGGCCAGCAGGGCATTGAGCGCCGCGTCCAGGGTGTGGCCAACGTAGAAGTCCTCGCTCTCCTCGCGCAGGTCCACCGGCCCCAGGCGCATGGGAAACAGGGCGCCGCACAGGGCCTCGAGAATCTCCGCCATGGCCGCTCGCGACGGCAGTTCGCGACCGCCCTGCTCGCCGCTGACCCGGCCGTTGCTGCTACGCCACTGATCACGGGCATCGCGCAGTTGGCCAACGATGGTCTGCAACTGCCAATGGCTGGAACGCTCGCTCACGATAAGTCTCCTCACTCGGGCGGCCGGACAATCGGGCCGCGCAAACGGCGATCACTTTACGCCCCGACACGGTGAGGTTTAAGAACTAATTGTTTGGCCAAAAGCACTTTTTTGCATAAGCGATTCGCAGTTGCCCAGGCAAATGGGCCTGCCTATAGTCCTTGCACCTTCCCTGTTCCGTGCGGACTCATGATCAAACAACAGCTGGCCCGCTTTAACCGTCTCGACCTGCTCGGGTCTACCACCGCCCTGGAAAAACTCCAACGCCTGTCGGCCTGGGTCGGCCGCGATGTCTACGTCAAGCGCGACGACACCACGCCCCTGGCCATGGGCGGCAACAAGCTGCGCAAGCTCGAATACCTGGCCGCCGACGCCCTGGCCCAGGGCGCCGATACCCTGATCACCGCCGGTGCCATCCAGTCCAACCACGTGCGCCAGACCGCAGCCCTGGCCGCCAAGCTGGGGCTGGGTTGTGTGGCCCTGCTGGAAAACCCCATCGGCACCACCGACCCCAACTACCTGGGCAACGGCAACCGCCTGCTGCTGGAGCTGTTCGATGCCAAGGTCGAACTGGTGGACAACCTCGACCACGCCGACGAGCAGTTGCAGGCCCTGGCCGCGCGCCTGCGCAGCAACGGCAAGAAGCCCTACCTGGTGCCCATTGGCGGCTCCAATGCCCTGGGCGCCCTGGGCTACGTGCGCGCCGGCCTGGAGCTGGCACAGCAGATCGAGGACAGCGGCCTGGCGTTCGCCGCCGTGGTGCTGGCCTCCGGCAGCGCCGGCACCCACAGCGGCCTGGCCCTGGCCTTGAGCGAGGTGCTGCCGCAATTGCCGGTGATTGGCGTCACTGTTTCGCGCAGCGAAGAAGACCAGCGACCCAAGGTCCAGGGCCTGGCCGAACGCACCGCCGAGCTGCTGGGGGTCAATCTGCCCGCGGCGTTCAACGTCCAACTCTGGGACGAGTATTTCGCTCCGCGCTATGGCGAGGCCAATGCCGGCACCCTGGCCGCGGTCAAGCTACTGGCCAGCCAGGAAGGCCTGCTGCTGGACCCGGTGTACACCGGCAAGGCCATGGCCGGCCTGCTGGACGGCATCGGCCGCCAGCGTTTCGATGAGGGCCCGATCCTGTTCCTGCACACCGGCGGCGCCCCGGCGCTGTTCGCCTATGCCGGCTCCTTCGCGTAGGAGCCGTTTT
Organism: Pseudomonas sp. NFXW11; assembly: GCF_049887815.1. Taxonomy (NCBI): domain Bacteria; kingdom Pseudomonadati; phylum Pseudomonadota; class Gammaproteobacteria; order Pseudomonadales; family Pseudomonadaceae; genus Pseudomonas; species Pseudomonas sp. NFXW11. Next base: position 60,418 of record NZ_JAGEKI010000024.1, read on the forward strand.
GCGTAGGAGCCGGCTTGCCGGCGAAGAGGCCCTTGAGTCTTGCAGCGTTCTTGGGGCCCCCTTCGCTGGCAAGCGGAACGCCGCCCGGCCAGCTCCTACGGAAGGGGGGCTCGGTTAATCACAAAAAGGCATAACAAGCTAAATTTATATTATTTTTCAACCTATTAGCGCCGTCTTATAGTCGCGCCACAGGCTGATTTTCAAAAAGACGCATAAGCTGCATTCAGGCAGGATAAACGTCTGTTCCGGCTCACCGATCGACCTGCATTTCCCACCCGTACCGTGCATAAGAAAACACACAGGGGCTTGTCATGAACTTTTCCGTACTGCGTCGCAATCTGCTGATTGGCACACTGGGCCTGGCCCTCGGTGCCGGACTCATGGGGCAAGCGGTTGCCGGCGAGCAACTGCAGAAGATCAAGGATGCAGGCGTGATCAACGTCGGCCTGGAAGGCACCTACCCACCCTTCAGCTATGTCGATGAAAACGGCAAGCTGGCCGGCTTCGAAGTGGAGTTCTCCGAGGCCCTGGCGAACAAGCTCGGGGTCAAGGTCAAGCTGCAACCGACCAAGTGGGACGGCATCCTCGCGGCCCTGGAATCCAAGCGCCTGGACGCGGTGGTGAACCAGGTGACCATCTCCGAGGAGCGCAAGAAGAAGTACGACTTCTCCACCCCCTACACCGTCTCCGGCATCCAGGCCCTGACCCAGAAAAAGGATGAAGGCAAGTTCAAGACCGCCGCCGACCTGGCCGGGCACAAGGTTGGCGTGGGCCTGGGCACCAACTACGAGCAGTGGCTCAAGGACAATGTGCCGGCCGCCATCATCAAGACCTACGACGACGATCCGACCAAGTACCAGGACCTGCGCGTAGGCCGTATCGACGCCATTCTGGTGGACCGCCTGGCGGCCTTCGAGCTGATCAAGAAAACCAAGGACACCCTGGTGGTTTCTGGCGAGCCCTTCTCCCGCCAGGAAGCCGGCGTGGCCCTGCGCAAGGGTGAACCTGAACTGCTGGCGGCGGTGAACAAGGCCATCGAGGAACTGCGGGCCGACGGCACGCTGAAGAAGCTCTCGGAGAAATACTTCAACGCTGACGTTACCCAATAATGGAAGCAGGCCTGCAACTGGCGCTGGATTCAGCGCCATTTCTTCTCAAGGGCGCGTATTACACGGTCATCCTCAGCCTCGGCGGCATGTTCTTCGGCCTGCTGCTGGGCTTTGGCCTGGCCTTGATGCGCCTGTCGCGCTTCAAGCTGGTGAGCTGGATTGCCCGGGTCTATGTGTCGTTCTTTCGCGGCACGCCACTGCTGGTGCAATTGTTCGTGATCTACTACGGCCTGCCACAGCTGGGGCTGGAACTGGACCCGCTGCCCGCGGCGCTGATCGGCTTTTCCCTGAACATGGCGGCCTACGCCTGCGAAATCCTCAGGGCCGCCATCGGCTCCATCGAGCGCGGCCAGTGGGAAGCCGCCGCCAGCATCGGCATGACCCGGGCCCAGACCCTGCGCCGGGCGATCCTGCCGCAAGCCATGCGCACCGCCTTGCCGCCGCTGGGCAACAGCTTCATCTCCCTGGTCAAGGACACCGCCCTGGCGGCCACCATCCAGGTGCCGGAACTGTTCCGCCAGGCGCAGCTGATCACCGCCCGGACCTTCGAAATATTCACCATGTATCTTGCCGCCGCCCTGATCTACTGGATTCTCGCCAGCGTGCTCGCGCACCTGCAGAACCGGCTGGAAGAGCGGGTCAATCGGCATGACCAGGAGTCTTGAAGCCATGATCGTGGTGGAAAAACTGACCAAGCAGTTCAAGGGCCAGACGGTGCTCAATGGCATCGACATGGAGGTCAAGGAAGGCGAAGTGGTGGCCATCATCGGCCCCAGCGGCTCGGGCAAGACCACCTTCCTGCGCTGCCTGAATTTCCTCGAGGAGCCCAGCAGCGGCCGCATCCGCATCGGCGACATCGCCATCGACGGCAGCCTCCCCCTGAACCATCAACAGGGGCGGATTCGCCAGCTGCGCCAGCAGGTGGGTTTCGTGTTCCAGAACTTCAACCTGTTCCCCCACCGCACCGCCCTGGAAAACGTCATCGAAGGCCCGCTGGTGGTGAAGAAGACCCCAAGGGAGCAGGCCCAGGCCCTGGGTCGCGCGCTGCTGGCCAAGGTCGGCCTGGCGGGCAAGGAAGATGCCTACCCCAGGCGCCTGTCCGGTGGCCAGCAACAGCGGGTGGCGATCGCCCGGGCCCTGGCCATGGAACCCCAGGTGATCCTCTTCGACGAACCCACCTCGGCCCTCGACCCGGAACTGGTGGGTGAGGTGCTGGCGACCATTCGCGGCCTGGCCCAGGAGAAACGCACCATGGTCATCGTCACCCACGAGATGAGTTTTGCCCGCGACGTGGCCAATCGGGTGATCTTCTTCGACAAGGGGGTGATCGTCGAACAGGGCGAGGCCAAGGCGCTGTTCGCCAACCCCAGGGAAGAGCGCACCCGGCAGTTCCTCAGCAAGTTCATCAGCTCCGGCCCCTCCGCGGCCTGACCCCCTACATACCACCCCACCGCCCCGTAACAGCCGGCTTGCCGGCGAAGGGGCCTCAAGCCTTGCTCCGCCCTCAAGGACGCCTTCGCTGGCAAGCCAGCTCCTACACAACGGGGCTGGCTCGAATCCGTCTTGCGTAGGAGCCGGCTTGCCGGCGAAGGGGCCCTCAAGCCTTGCACCGTCCTCAGGAACGCCTTTTCTGGCAAGCCAGCGCCTACAAATCCTGCGCGTGCAGAAACCACGCAAGGCCTTGATCCATAAAGCCTGCAGGCTTCGATCCAACCCTTCTATTGTTATTCCTAAAAGTTAGTTTATTTAATTTTTATACGCGCTTAGGGTATATGCACCGGACCACCGGACAGTCTTGATTCTGATTTCGCCGCACTCAGCGGCCTATCCAAAAGATGTGAGGTAGGTATGGTCCGGAACACAATCACCCCAGTGCAGATCGCCAGGGCATTGCGTGCAGCCAAGGAGTGGCACTGATGTCCAGTCTGGTTGAAGCACAAGTCCAGAGCGATCTGGACATCGCCCCCCTGTTGTTGCCCGCACAGGTTCTGCGCAATGACGCAGAGGCCCTGCAAGCCGCCCATGAGCTGGCCGATGTGGCCCGCCAGCAAGCGGCCCAACGCGACCGTCAGCGCAAGCTGCCCTGGGCGCAGATCGAACAGTTCACCCGCAGCGGCCTGGGGAGCATTTCCATCCCCCGCGCCTATGGCGGGCCAGAAGTGTCCTTCGTCACCCTGGCCGAAGTATTCGCGATCATTTCCGCGGCCGACCCGGCCCTGGGGCAGATCCCGCAGAACCAGTTCGGCATCCTCCAGCTGATTCTCGGCTGCGGCACCGAACGGCAAAAAGAACAGCTGCTGCAAAGCGTCCTTGAAGGCTGGCGCATCGGCAATGCCGGCCCGGAACGCGGCACCAGGAACACCCTGGAACTCAAGGCGCGGATCACCCGCGATGGCGAAGGCCATGTACTCAACGGCCAGAAGTTCTACTCCACCGGCGCGCTGTTCGCCCATTGGGTCGCGGTCAAGGCGCTGAACGACGACGGCCGCCAGGTGCTGGCCTTCGTCCGTCGTGGCACCCCGGGACTGCGCATCGTCGACGACTGGTCGGGCTTCGGCCAGCGCACCACCGCCAGCGGCACCATCCTGCTCAACGAGGTGCGGGTCGACAGCGAGCTGGTGCTGGACAACTGGAAGATCAACCAATCGCCGAATATCCAGGGCGCCATCTCGCAGCTGATCCAGGCCGCCATCGACGCCGGCATCGCCCGCGAAGCCGTGGCCGACGCCAGTGCCTTCGTGCGTGAACGGGCACGGCCGTGGATCGACGCCAACGTCGAGAAAGCCAGTGACGACCTGTATGTGATCGCCGATATCGGCCGTTTGCAGATCGAGCTGCACGCCGCCGAGGCCCTGCTGCGCAAGGCGGGCCAGGTGCTCGACCAGGTCAGCGCGGCACCCATCACCGCCGAGTCCGCAGCCCGCGCCTCGATCGCCGTGGCCGAGGCCAAGGTGCTGACCACCGAGATCTCGCTGCAAGCCAGCGAAAAGCTCTTCGAGCTGGCCGGCAGCCGCGCCACCCTCGCCGAGTTCAACCTCGACCGCCATTGGCGCAACGCCCGAGTGCACACCCTGCACGACCCAGTGCGCTGGAAATACCACGCCATCGGCGCCTATCGCCTCAATGGCACTCTGCCCGCGCGTCACTCCTGGATCTGACCGCCGAAAACACTTTTGACCAGATCTCTGGAGAAACACATGAGCCTCTCTCAACACGTCGCGGTCATCGCCAGCGACGAGCAAGCCCTGATTGTCGCCAACGACCTGGCGGAAGATTTCAAGCGTGACAGCGCCCTGCGCGACCGCGAACGGCGCCTGCCGCATGCCGAACTGGAAGCCTTTTCCCGTTCCGGACTATGGGGCATCAGCGTGCCCAAGGAATACGGCGGTGCCGGCGTTTCCAATGTCACCCTGGCCAAGATCATCGCGCTGATTGCCGAGGCCGATTCCTCCCTCGGGCAGATCCCGCAGAACCATTTCTACGCCCTGGAAGTGCTGCGGGTGAACGGCAGCGAGCAGCAGAAACAACGGCTGTACACCGAAGTGCTGGCCGGCCGGCGCTTCGGCAATGCCCTGGCCGAGCTCGGCACCAAGACCGCCCACGACCGCACCACCTGCCTGAGCCGCGACCACAGCGGCCAGTACCGCATCGATGGGCGCAAGTTCTACGCCACCGGCGCTATCTACGCCCAGCGCATCCCCACCTCGGTGGTGGATGAACATGGCGTGCAGCACCTGGCCTTCGTTGCGGCCGATGCCCCGGGCTTGAGCGTGATCGACGATTGGTCGGGCTTTGGCCAGCGCACCACCGGCAGCGGCTCGGTAGTGTTCGACAACGTGGCGGTGGACGAGGCCGACGTGGTGCCGTTCCAGAGCGCCTTCGAGCGCCCGACCCCGGTGGGCCCGCTGGCGCAGATCCTCCACGCCGCCATCGACACCGGCATCGCCCGCGCCGCCTTTGAAGACGCCCTGCGCTTCGTGCGCAGCAAGACCCGGCCGTGGATCGACTCCGGCAGCGACCAGGCCACCGACGATCCACTAACCCTCAAGAGCTTCGGCCACCTGAGCATCCGCCTGCACGCCACCGAAGCCCTGCTGGAGCGCGCCGGGGAATTCCTCGACCTGGCCCAGGCCCGGACCAACGCCGACACCGTGGCCGCCGCCTCCATCGCGGTGGCCGAGGCACGCGCCCTGAGCACGGAAATCTCCCTGGCCGCTGGCAGCACCCTGTTCGAACTGGCCGGCAGCCAGGCGACCCTGGCCGAACATGGCCTGGACCGCCACTGGCGCAATGCCCGGGTGCACACCCTGCACGACCCGGTGCGCTGGAAGTACCACGCGGTGGGCAACTACTACCTCAACCAGCAGAACCCGCCGCTGCGGGGGACCATCTGATGGCCACACCGGCAACCGCCAAGAAGAAGATCCTGCTCAACGCCTTCAACATGAACTGCGTGGGGCATATCAACCACGGCCTGTGGACCCACCCGCGGGACAATTCAACCCAGTACCAGAGCCTCGAATACTGGACCGAGCTGGCCCAGTTGCTGGAGCGCGGCCTGTTCGACGGGCTGTTTATCGCCGACATAGTCGGGGTCTACGACATCTACCAGGGCTCGCTGGACGTGACCCTCAAGGAGTCGATCCAGCTACCGGTGAACGACCCGCTGCTGCTGGTTTCGGCCATGGCCGCGGTCACCCGCAACCTGGGTTTCGGCCTCACCGTCAACCTCACCTACGAGGCGCCCTACCTGTTCGCCCGCAAGCTTTCCACCCTCGACCACCTGAGCCGTGGCCGGGTCGGCTGGAACATTGTCACCGGCTACCTGGACAGCGCCGCCCAGGCCATGGGCCTGAAGCAGCAGATCGAGCACGACCGCCGCTACGACCAGGCCGACGAGTACCTGGAGGTGCTGTACAAACTCTGGGAAGGCAGCTGGGAAGACGACGCGGTGATCAACGACCGCGAGCAGCGCATCTATGCCCGGCCGGACAAGGTGCACAAGGTCGAGCACCAGGGCGAGTTCTACCAGGTCAGCGGTTATCACCTGTGCGAGCCGTCGCCGCAGCGTACCCCGGTGCTGTTCCAGGCCGGCAGCTCGGAGCGCGGCCTGCTGTTCGCCGGGCGCCACGCCGAATGCGTGTTCATCAGCGGGCAGAACAAGGCCGCGACCAAGGCCCAGGTGGACAAGGTGCGCGCCAGCGCCGTGGCCGCCGGGCGCAACCCGGACGACATCAAGGTGTTCATGGGCCTGAATGTGATAGTCGCCGAGACCGAGGAACTGGCCTGGAAGAAACACGCCGAGTACAAAAGCCATGCCAGCGCCGAAGCCGGGGTGGCGCATTTTTCCGCCTCCACCGGCATCGACTTCGCCCAGTACGACATCGACGAGCCGATCCAGTACGTGAAAAGCAACGCCATCCAGTCGGCCACCCAGCACCTGCAGAACAACGACTGGACCCGGCGCAAGCTGCTGGAGCAGCACGCCCTGGGCGGCCGCTATTTCACCCTGGTGGGCTCGCCGCAACAGGTGGCCGACGACCTCGAATTCTGGATCGCCGAAACCGGCCTGGACGGCTTCAACCTGACCCGCATCGTCAGCCCGGAAAGCTATGTCGACTTTATCGAGCTGGTGATTCCCGAACTGCAACGACGCGGCTCCTACAAGACAGCCTATGACAGCGGCACCCTGCGGGAAAAACTCTTCCACCAGGGCCGCAAGCTGCCTGAACGACACACCGGCGCGGCTTACCGCCGCTGAACGCTTCGCTCTTGTGGCGAGGGAGCTTGCTCCCGCTGGCTTGCGCAGCAAGCCCAAACCCAGACCGCGCGATACACCGGCAAGACCGCGCCGCCTGAGTCCGGGGCCGCTACGCAGCCCAGCGGGAGCAAGCTCCCTCGCCACAGACAGCGGTCTTGCCCACACCCAAACGCAACGGTTCAACCTCTTCATTCGCATCGACTGGAAGTAACCATCATGAAAACCAAGCTCCTGAGCCACCCGCTCAAAGCCCTGGCCCTGGCCCTCGGCCTGTTCAGCAGCCACCTGTTCGCCGCTGAAGCAGCGCTCAAGGTCGGCACCACCGCCGCCTTCGCCATCCCCCTGGAAGCCGCCGTCACCGAGGCCGGCAAGCAGGGCCTGAAGGTGGAGCTGGTGGAGTTCAGCGACTGGATCGCGCCCAACGTCAGCCTGGCCGCCGGCGATATCGATGTGAACTACTTCCAGCACATCCCCTTCCTGGAAAACGCCAAGGCCGCCGCCGGTTTCAACCTGGTGCCCTTCGCCCCGGGCATCATCAACAACGTCGGCCTGTACTCGAAGAAATACAAAAGCTTCGCCGAGCTGCCCGAGGGCGCCAGCGTGGCCATCGCCAATGACCCGATCAACAGCGGCCGCGGCCTGCAGCTGCTGGCCAAGGCCGGGCTGATCAGCCTCAAGCCCGGGGTCGGCTACAAGGCCACCGAAGAAGACATCGTCGCCAACCCGAAAAAGATCAAGATCCTCCAAGTGGAAGCGGTGCAACTGGTGCGCGCCTATGACGATGCCGACCTGGTGCAGGGCTACCCGGCCTATATCCGCCTGGCCAAGACCTTCGACGCCGGTTCGGCCTTGCTCTTCGACGGCCTGGACCACAAGGAATACGTGATCCAGTTCGTGATCCAGCCCAAGAGCCAGAACGACCCGCGGCTGATCAAGTTCGTCGATATCTACCAGCATTCGCCCGCGGTACGCGCGGCCCTCGACCAGGCTCACGGCACGCTCTACCAAGCCGGCTGGGAAGGCTGATATGAGTGTCGCCACGCTCCAGCGCCAACTGCCGCAAAGCGCCCCCCATAGCGCCGAGCAAAGCGAGCTGCACCCCGAGCTGAACCGCGCCCAGGTGCGCTTTATCGGGGTCGGCAAGACCTACCAGGGCCAGCAAGGCCCGGTAGCGGCCCTGCAGGGCATCGACCTGGCCATCCAGCGCGGCGAGGTGTTCGGCATCATCGGCCGCAGCGGCGCCGGCAAGTCGTCGCTGATCCGCACCATCAATCGCCTGGAGCAACCCAGCAGCGGCCGGGTGCTGATCGACCAGGTGGACATCGGCGCCTTCGACGAAGACCGCCTGGTGGCCCTGCGCCGGCGCATCGGCATGATCTTCCAGCACTTCAACCTGATGTCGGCCAAGACCGTGTGGCACAACGTCGAGCTGCCGCTGAAGGTAGCTGGCGTGCCCAAGGACCAGCGCCAGCGTAAAGTGCGCGAACTACTGGAACTGGTGGGCCTCAAGGACAAGCACACGGCCTACCCGGCGCAGCTTTCCGGCGGCCAGAAACAGCGGGTGGGGATCGCCCGGGCCCTGGTCCACGACCCACAAATCCTGCTGTGCGACGAGGCCACCTCGGCCCTGGACCCGGAAACCACCCAGTCGATACTCAGCCTGCTGCAAGAGATCAACCAGCGCCTGGGCCTGACCATCATCCTGATCACCCACGAGATGGCGGTGATCCGCGAAATCTGCGACCGGGTGGTGGTGCTGGAGCAGGGGCGGATCGTCGAGCAGGGGCCGGTGTGGCACGTCTTCGGCAACCCGCAACACCCGGTCAGCAAGACCCTGCTGGCGCCCTTGCAACAGGCATTGCCCGAGGAGCTGCAAAGCCGCTTGCGCAGCCACCCCGAATCCTCTGATGCGGCTGTGGTACTGAACCTGCGCTTTAGCGGCAGCCAGCGCGACGAACCCGACCTGGCGGCGCTGTTCAGCGCCCTGGGCGGTCGTGTGCGCCTGCTCCAGGGCGGGGTGGAACGCATCCAGGGACATGCCTTGGGGCAACTGCTGCTGGCGGTCCAGGGTTCGTCCCTGGGCGCCGAAGAACTGCGCCAGCGCGCAGCGCACTGGGCACAACAGGTGGAGGTACTGGGCTATGTGGTTTGAGCGCTTGCTGCAGGGTGTGCTCGACACCCTGCTGATGGTCGGCGTGTCGTCGCTGATCGCCTTGCTGGCGGGGATTCCCCTGGCGGTGATCCTGGTCACCAGCGGCCAGGGCGGGATCTACCAGGCCCCGCTGCTGAACCGCGCCCTGGGGGCCTTCGTCAATCTGTTTCGCTCGGTGCCGTTCCTGATCCTGATGGTGGCGCTGATCCCCTTTACCCGCTTGATTGTCGGCACCACCTACGGCGTATGGGCGGCGGTGGTGCCACTGACCATCGCCGCCACGCCGTTCTTCGCGCGCATTGCCGAGGTCAGCCTGCGGGAGGTCGACCAGGGCCTGATCGAAGCGGCCCAGGCCATGGGCTGCCGGCGCTGGCACATCATCTGGCATGTGCTGCTGCCCGAAGCGCTGCCGGGCATAGTCGGCGGTTTCACCATCACCCTGGTGACCATGATCAACTCCTCGGCCATGGCCGGGGCCATTGGCGCGGGCGGGCTGGGAGATATTGCCTACCGCTATGGCTACCAGCGTTTCGACAGCCAGATCATGCTCACGGTGATAGTGCTGCTGGTGCTGCTGGTGGCGGCCATCCAGTTGGGTGGCGACCGCTTGGCGCGGCGTTTGAACAAGCGTTGAAGGGTGTGGTGTCTGTTCTGACGCCTTCGCGAGCAAGCGCGCGCCTACAAGGGGTTGCACACCCCCCGTAGGAGCGAGCTTGCTCGCGAAGAGGCCCCCCAGGTGGTCATTGGCGGTATATTCGACACCTCCCCCGCCACCCGCGCAGCCCGCCATGAAACTTGCCCCCGACGATCTCGCAACCATCACCGCCACCACCCTCGGCCATTACAACCAGGTGGCCGAAGATTTCCGCACCGGCACCCGCGACCACGATGTCAGCCAGAACATCGATGCGCTACTGCGGCATATCCAGGGCCCGGCGCCCTTCACCCTGCTGGATTTCGGCTGTGGCCCCGGCCGCGACCTGCAGACTTTCACCCGCCTGGGTCATGTCGCCATCGGCCTCGACGGCTGTGAGCGTTTTGCCCAGATGGCTCGGCAAGACAGCGGCTGCGAGGTGTGGCAGCAGGACTTTCTCAAGCTCGATCTGCCGGCTGGGCACTTCGACGGCATCTTCGCCAACGCCGTGCTGTTTCATATCCCCCGCCAGGAGTTGCCACGGGTGCTTCGGCAGTTGCAGGCCAGCCTCAAGGCAGGCGGCGTGCTGTTCAGCTCCAACCCCCGGGGCGACAACCAGGAAGGCTGGAACGGTGCGCGCTATGGCGCCTACCACGACCTCGCCAACTGGCAGGCGCTGCTGGGCGAAGCCGGCTTCGTCGAGCTGGAGCACTACTACCGCCCCGCCGGCCTGCCCCGGGAACAGCAGCCGTGGCTGGCCAGTGTCTGGCGCAAGGCCTGAGGCCACAGCCTGCCGCCGGGCGGCTCAGGGCTGGCGCGCGACCTGATACTCACGCACCTCGCCGTCCGCCAGCAGCGCCTTGATGCTCTGCCCCGGCAACCTCACGCCCTGCACTTCACGGGCTTGGGCATCGAAATTCGCCAGCAGCCGCGAACCGTCGGCAAAGGTGGTCTGCTGCACCTGGCGGTCCGCTGTCAGCCAGCGAAAATCCGTGAGGGCCTGAGTGCCCAATCGCTGATGCAAAGGCCGGAAAAATGCATCCTGGCGGACCATCGGCGGCAGGCGCTGGCGCAGCGTGGCGGCACTCAGGTGATACAGGGGCGGCACGTTGTAGAGCAACTGGGCCAACTCGTTCTCGACCCGCACATTGCTCAATTTGAGGCTGTCGAACAGCCAGTGGTGGCTGGTCACCAGCGACCCGTGGAACACCGCCTGGTACAACGGCACACGTGTCGCCGGCGCGAAATACACGGTGCGGTAAGGCTCCTTGAGCGGCGCGCTCTTGAAGAACACTGCTGGCTGCTCCGGCGGGTACCAGTTGCCCAGGTAGTAGGGCGACTTCACCTCCTTGCTCATCTGCGCATCGCCCCAGCCCATGACCGGGGTCTGCATGCCGTGGGCGAACAGCACGCCGCCGGCCGTCACCCCATTGCCGTCTTCGGAACCGCTGACCAGTTGCTGCTGCTCGGCCATCCAGCGCGAAGCATCCATATTGCCCTCGGCGTTCTGCGCCTGGGTCATCGGCCTTTCGGCGCGGTAGCTGTCGAACAGCATGCCGGTGGCGTAGGCATCGAGGAACCAACTGTTGAACCCGACCCGGGCCTGCACCGCCTTGACCCGGGCCTCCAGCAAGGGCCTGACGCAACGAGGGTCGGTGTAATGCCCGGACTGCTGGAAACCGCTTTTGAGCTGGCCGTTTTCCAGCACGATCGCGCACTCGCGGTTGGCCCGCGAGCCCAGGTGGGCGGTGCTCCAGTCGGGGTTTTCATCGCTGCGCAACGCAGTCTCGTAGGAGTCGTAGGGCGCCACCAGATAACCCGCGGCCACCCCGGCCCGCACCGCTTCGGGGTGCCATAGCCCGCCCTCCCAACCTTCGCCGAGGCCCAGCCACAAACGGCTCAGCCCGGCCGCCTGCAAACGCTCCATGGTCGCCAGCGACAGGCTGCTGCCCCAACGCGCCGGATCGGTGTTCAGGGCCGTGGCGAAGACCTTGGCCATCTGCGTGCGCAGCTCGCCGTAACCCTGGGCCAGGGCTTGCATGTCGGGCTCTTCCGCGCCCTGCCAGCCCAGACGGGCCTGCTGGTTCAGCGCGCTGTTGAGGCCGCGCAGCAGAGTGGTGCGCTGATAAGCATCCAGGTTGGCCGCGGGCACCTTGAGGATCTTCGCGCTGTCCTTGTCCAGGCCGGCCCGCAGCTTCATCGCCAGCGGCTCGTTACCCTGCAAGTCCTGCAGCAACTGCGGCCAGTTGCGCACATCCTCGACCCCCAGCAGGTCGTTGCCCCACAGATAAACATGACTGGCCCCCAGCAACTGGCTGCCTTGCGGCGTGCGCGCCAGCTTGGCCTCCAGGGTCTCGTAGCGCCCGTTGTCGATCAGCCATTGGCGATAGCGCTTGGCGCCCGCCAGCAGGTCGGCGTCCCCCAGGTACAAGGTCATGGTCAGCGGTGCATCGGGTTCCAGGCGGGTGAACTGATGCTGCCCCGTCAGCGCCATGGCCGGCCCTTCGGCGCTCAGGCTCAGGCGGTTGTTATAGGGTCGGGTCAGTAGCCAGCTCAGGGTGAAAGCGCCGTGATCCAGGGTCCACAGCGGCAGGCTCAGGTCCTGGGTACTGTTGACCTCGCCCTGGTCCAGCAGAAACCGTTGCCAGCGCAGGTCCCCCGTCGGTACGTAATGCCCCTCGGCCAAAGGCCAGACAAGGCCCTTGCCCATGGCGCTGGCCGGCTGGCGCAGAAACGTCAGCGAGCCCGGCTCCCGGGCCTGGATGGAGAGCACCAGGTCACGCTGGCGCAGGGTCGCACTAAGGCTCCAGGCGCCATCGTCCCATTGCCAGCTGAGCTGCTGCGGCGTCTGCTGCAGGGCGCTGACCCGGTGTCTGTCCACACCCGCCGAGGCTTGCACGGCCGACTGGCCAGCTGGAGTCACGCGAAGCGCCAGGGTCGCCGGATCGATCTCGACCCGCCACAGCGGGTTTTCCAAGGACGGCTGGGCCAGCACCCAGGGCGACAGCAGCAAGGCGGCGGCAAGCAACAGGCCACGAAGAGGCCGGGCAACGCAGGACATGAGCAATCCCTTCTCGAATGAAGGGCCAGAGTGTAAAGCAAAGCGCAGCCCGCTCGGCCGGCACCCGGGCAAAACCCTGCGCGCAAAGGGCGCAGGGCCCTGCCTCAACCGGCTTCTTTCTTCGGTTCGCGAATCTTGTACCAGGCCACATAGAGCGCCGGGAGGAACAGCAGGGTGAGCAGGGTGGCAACGATGATGCCGCCGATCATGGCGTAGGCCATCGGCCCCCAGAACACTTCCCGGGCAATCGGGATCATCCCCAGGCTGGCCGCCGCGGCGGTCAGCAGGATCGGCCGCTGGCGGTGCTGGGTGGCTTGCAGTACCGCGTCCCAGGGGTGATAGCCCTCACGCTCGTATTCGTCGATCTGGGTCACCAGGATCACCGAGTTGCGGATGATGATGCCGATCAGCGCAAGGATCCCGAGAATCGCCACAAAGCCCATGGGCGTGCCGGTGGGCACCAGGGCCAGGACCACGCCGATCAGCCCGAGGGGCGCCACGCTGACCACCAGGAACAGCTTCTGCACGCTGTGCAGTTGGATCATCAGGAAGGTCGCCATCAGGAACAGCATCAGGGGCACCACCTTGGCGATCGGCCCCTGGGCCTTGCTACTTTCCTCCACGGTGCCGCCGGTGGCCACCGAATAGCCGACCGGCAGGCCGGAGGCGAACTTGTCGATCACAGGTTTCAGCTGCTTGACCAGGTCGGTGGGCTGGATCGCATCGCGCACCGCAGCCTTGATGGTGATGGTGGGCTTGCGGTCGCGGCGCCACACCAGCGGCTGCTCCAGTTCGTAGCGCACGCTGGCAAAGGCCAGCAGCGGAATCGAGGTGCCGCTGGGGGTGACGATCTGCAGGTTCTGCAGGGTTTCCGGTGAACCGCGCTCGCTGTCGACGGCGCGCCCCACCACATTGATCAGGTAGATATCGTCATGCACCTGGGTCACGGTGGAGCCGCTGACGATGCTGTTCATCAACTGCGCCACGTCCTCCGAGGACAGCCCCAGCTGCCGCGCCTTGTCCTGGGCGATGTCGATGCGCAACACTTTGCCCGGCTCGTTCCAGTCGTAGATGATCTCGCCGATATGCGGGTTGTTATCCAGCTCGGTGGCCAGGTCGATGGCGTGCTTGCGCACCTGGTCGATGTCCTTGCCGCTGACCCGGTACTGGATCGGCCGCCCCACCGGCGGGCCCATTTCCAGGGCCTGGACGAAACCGCCGATACCGACGAAATCCTCCCGCAGGCGCTTGCGCAAGCGTTCGGCCAGGGCTGCGCGCTGCTCCAGGCCCTTGCTGACGATCACCAGCTGGGCGTAGTAGGGGTTTTGCAGCTGCTGGTCCAGGGGCAGGTAGAAACGTATCGCCCCCTCGCCGATATAGGTGCTCCAGCGCACGATATCCGGGTCGTCCTTGAGGGTCGCCTCCAGGCGGTCCACGGCTTGGCGGGTCTCGTTGATCGAGGCGTTCTGCGGCAGGTTGAGGTCCACCAGCAATTCCGGCCGGTCCGAGGACGGGAAGAACTGGTTCTGCACCAGGCGCATGCCCAGCACCGAGGCAAAGAACAGCAGCACAGTGATGCCGATGGCCCACCAGCGATTGCGCATGGCCCACAGCAGGCCGCCATTGAAGGCGCGGCCGATGCGCCCCGGCTCCGCGGAGTGGGGTTTGACCTGGGTGCTGAGGATATGGATGCCAATCACCGGGGCAAACAGCACCGCGACCACCCAGGACACCAGCATGGCCACCGCGATCACCGCGAACAGGGTGAAGGTGTACTCCCCGGCGGAGCTGGCGTTGAGGCCGATGGGCACGAAGCCAGCCACGGTCACCAGTGTGCCGGTGAGCATCGGGAAAGCCGTGGAGGTATAGGCGAAGGTCGCCGCCTGCTCCTTGCTCTCGCCCATTTCCAGGCGCGTGACCATCATCTCCACGGTGATCATCGCGTCGTCCACCAGCAGCCCCAGGGCGATGATCAAGGCCCCCAGGGAAATACGCTGCATGGTGATGCCGGTGTACTCCATAAACACGAAGACCATGGCCAGCACCAGCGGAATCGAGCAGGCCACCACCAGCCCGGCGCGCACCCCGAGGCTGACGAAACTCACCACCAGCACAATCACCACCGCCTCGAACAGTGCGCTGGTAAAGCCGCCCACCGCCTCTTGCACCACCTCAGCCTGGTCGGAAACATTGTGCACCCCGACCCCCACCGGCAGGTCGGCGGTCAGTTGCTGCATGCGCGCATGCAGGGCCTTGCCGAAATCCTGGATATTGCCGCCCTTCTTCATGGCGATCGCCAGGCCGATGGCCGGCTGGCCATTGAAGCGAAACAGCGGGGTCGCCGGGTCGACATAACCACGACTGATCTGGGCGATGTCCGCCAGACGATAGAAGCGGTCGTTGAACCGCAGGTTGACCGTGGCCAGGTCCTGCTCCGAGGCGAACTGCCCCGAGGTGCGCACCGAAATCCGCTCCGGCCCGGCCTCGATCACCCCGGCCGGGGTCACCGCATTCTGCGCTTGCAGGCTTTGCAGCACCTGGCGCTGGTCGATGCCCAGGGCCGCCAGTTTGCGGGTGGAGAAATTCAGGTAGATCACCTCGTTCTGCTCGCCGACCATCTCCACCTTGCCCAGGTTCGGCACCTCGCGAATCTCCGCTCGCACCTGCTCCACGTAGTCACGCAGTTGGCGCAGGTTCAGGCCGTCGGCGGTGAAGGCGTAGATCGAGCCGAACACATCGCCGAATTCATCGTTGAACCCCGGCCCCTGCAAACCCTGGGGAAAGTCGCCACGGATATCGTTGATCTTCTTGCGCACCTGGTACCAGATCTGGGGAATGTCCTTGCCGGCGGTGGTGTCCCGCAGGTTGACGAACACCGTGGATTCGCCCGGGCGGGTGTAGCTCTTCACGTAGTCCAGGGAGTCCAGTTCCTCGAGTTTCTTCTCGATGCGGTCGGTGACCTGCTTCAGGGTTTCTTCCTGGGTCGCGCCGGGCCAGCGGGTCTGGATGACCATGGTCTTGATGGTGAAGGACGGGTCTTCCTCGCGCCCCAGGTTCATGTAGGAGAAGACGCCCATCAGCAGCGCGACGAACATCAGGTACCAGACAAAGGACTGATGCTTGATCGCCCATTCGGACAGGTTGAAGCTTCCTTGGCTGGGCGTCATTGGCCGCGGTCCTCGTCGATTTTGACTTTCTGCCCCGGCTTGAGGCTGTTGACCCCGGCACTGACGATGCGCTCGCCGGGTTGCACGCCCTGGCCGATCAGCGCCGAGTCGCCGTCGCGGCCGAGCACCTTGACCTCACGCGGGGCTACCGTCTGGCTCTGCGGATCGATGACCCAGACCCGGGTATGGCCGTCCGCCTGTTGCAGGGCCGACAGCGGCAGCTCGGTACGCGGCGCGATGGCCGAGCTCAGGGTCACGCTGATGGCGGTGCCCAGGCGGAATGTGGGCGGAGTGTCCTTGAGGGTCAGGCGCGCGCGACGGGTACGGGTGGCGCTCTGGGCCTGGGGCTCGATCTCGCGCACCGTGGCCTGGGTGCTGATGCTCGGGTCCAGCTGCGCCGCGACCTTGAACTCCACGTCCGCCGGCAGTTGGTCCACCAGGTTCGCCGGCAGGTCGATCACCGCCTCCTTGATTTCCGGCCGCGCCAGGGTCACCACCTGCTGGCCGGCCTTCACCACCTGCCCGGCCTCGGCGTTCCAGGCGGTGATCACCCCGCCGTGGTCGCTGCGCAGCTGGCTGTAGCCGAGCTGGTCCTGGGCCTGGCGCACCGCGGCCTTGGCCTGGGCCAGGGCGGCGCCGGTGGTTTTCAGGTCGGTCTGAGCCACGTCCAGTTGGGCCTGGGCACCGACGCCACGGTCGAACAATTCTTGCTGGCGCCGGGCATTGGCCTGGGCGTTGATCCACTGCGCCTCGACCTTGGCCAGATCGCCCTGGGCGGCGCGCAACTGGTTCTGCTGGTCGGTGGGATCGAGGGTCGCCAGCAAGGTCCCCGGGCCCACTTCGGCACCGACATCGACATTGCGATTGGCGATGCGCCCCGGCACCCGGAAGCCCAGGTTGGTTTCGTAGCGAGCCTGGATATTGCCGGCAAAGCGCCCCAGGCTTTCCTCGGACTGCGCTGCCACCTGTACCCAGAGCACCGGGCGTATCGGCTCCGGCGCCGGCTCCTGCTTGGAGCAGCCTGCCAGCAGCACGCCGGCCCACAACCACAGCGGCCAATGCTTCATGGTTGCGCTCCCTGATCCTGCCCGGCGATCTCCACCTGCACTCCCGGATGCAGCAACTGACCACCGGCCACCACCACTTTCTCACCGCCTTCGAGGCCCTCGCTGATGATCACCTTGCCGGTCAGGTAACGCCCGACCTTGACGCTGTGCAGCAGCGCCTTGCCGTCCTCGCCCACCAGCCACACCGCCGGTTCGCTGAGGTTCTTGGTCAAGGCCGCCCAGGGCAGCACCACACTGGCCTTGCCATGGGCACGGGCCGTGGCGCTGACCACCGAGCCCAGGTCCATGCCCGAAGGCAAGGCATCGAGCACCACCTTGACCTGCACCGTGCCGCTTTGCGCCGAGACCACCGGGGTCACCTCCCGGACCTTGCCGGTGGTGCTCACCTGGGGGTTGTCCAGCAGGTGGACCTGGATGGTTTCCTGGCCTGGTGGCTGCATCAGCAACGACTCGTAGACATTGAACACCGCATCGCGCTCGCCATCCCGGGCCAGGCTGAAAATCGGCACGGTGGCCTGCACCACCTGGCCCACCTCGGCCTGGCGCGCGGTGATCACCCCCGGCGCCTCGGCCACCAGTTCGGTGTAGCTCAATTGCTCCTTGGCATTGGCCAGTTGCGCCTGGGCCGCGCTCAGGGCGCTCTGGCTGCTGCGCAGGGCGGCCTGGGCCGAATCGTATTCGCTCTGGCTGGTGTAGCCCTTGGGCAGCAGCTTCTGCTGGCGGACGAACGCCGCGCCCGCCTGCTGGACCCGGGCCTGCTCGGCGAACACCGCGGCAGCGGCGGAATCGACGTTGGTCTGCAAGTCCTTGGGGTCGAGCCGGGCCAGCACCTGCTGCGCCGAGACCCGCTGGCCAACATCCACCAGGCGCTGGATGATCTTGCCGCCAACGCGAAACGACAGCTCGGTCTGCACCCGCGCCTGGATATCCCCGGTAAGGGTCACTGAGGGCGCGAAGTCGCTGCTTTGCACGGTCTGGATACGCACTCGCGGGTGCTCCTTGGCGGTGGGCTGTTCCGCCCCGCAACCGCCGAGCAGGGCCAGCACGCCCAGCCCCACTATCCACTTCGAAATGAGACCGACCATGCAGGCTCCTTGTGTGTAATTGTCGTGCCAGTGACGTTACGACTCTGAGCTTAGAACAGGGTTCAAGCCCTGCACGCCGGTCGCATGATCGGCGCCTGCCACTGCACAAATCAGGCACACTGCCCGGCGCACAACAGGAGACCCGCATGCTCAAGACCCTGGCAGTGGCCAACTACCGCTCCATCAACAAACTGGTAATTCCCCTCGGTCGGCTGAACCTGATCACCGGCGCCAACGGCAGCGGCAAATCCAACCTGTATCGCGCCCTGCGCCTGCTGGCGGAAACCGCCCAGGGCGGGGTGGTCAATGCCCTGGCCCGGGAAGGCGGGCTGGACTCGACCTTCTGGGCCGGGCCGGAAAACATCAGCCGACGCATGCGCAATGGCGAGGTGCCGATCGAAGCTGGCGTGCGCTCTTCCAGCAAGCGCCTGCGCCTGGGCTTTGCCGGCGAGGACTTCAGCTACGCCATCGCCCTGGGCTTGCCGGAGCCGAGCCGCTCGGTGTTTTCCCTGGACCCGCAAATCAAGCGCGAGTGCATCTGGTCCGGGCCCTTCTACCGCCCCGCCAGCTTGCTGGTGGATCGCAACGGCCCGCTGATTCGGGTGCGCCAGGGCCGCGGCTGGGATGTGCTCAGCCAGCACGCGCCAAACTTCGACAGCCTGTTCGACCAGGTGGGCAGCCTGCGCGGCTCGCCGGAGGTGCTGCAGATGCGCGAATTCATCCGCCGCTGGCGCTTCTACGATCACTTTCGCAGCGACAGCGAAGCCCCGGTGCGTCAGCCACAGTTGGGCACCCGCACCCCGGTGCTGCACCACGACGGCCGAGACCTGGCGGCGGCCTTGCAGACCATCCGCGAGATCGGCGATCCCGAGGCCTTGCAGGCGGCCATCAGCGACGCGTTTCCCGGGGCGCGACTGGATATCGCCCCGCTGCAGGGCGGACGCTTCGCCATCGAGTTCTATCAGGAAGGATTGCTGCGACCCCTGTCGGCCGCGGAACTGTCCGACGGCACCCTGCGCTACCTGTTGCTGGTAGCGGCCCTGCTGACCCCGCGCCCGCCGAGCCTGATGGTGCTCAACGAACCGGAAACCAGCCTGCACCCGGACCTGTTGCCGGCCCTGGCGCGCTTGATCATTCGTGCATCAGAGGAGTGCCAGGTGTGGGTGGTGTCCCACGCCCGGCGCCTGATCGCGGCCTTGCAGCAAGACCCCGAGTGCAACTGCATCGTGCTGGAGAAGGAGCTGGGCCAGACCGGCATCGTCGGCCAGCGCATGCTCGACGAACCGGCGTGGCACTGGCCTGATTAAGGCCAGGGCCTACAGGACAAGGGGGATCAACCCTGCCATTTGCCGCCTTCGACAATCACGCTGTCGGGGTTGGTGTCGTCGCTCAGTTCCTTGCGCACGTACTGGTCGTAGAGCTTGAGCAGGTACTTCTGCTCGCCCAGGCGGGCCAGCTCGGCGTTCACCCAGTCACGCAGCTCGATATTGCCCTTCTTCACCGCCGGGGCAATCGGTGCCTGCTCGCCCAGGGTCTGCGGCAGCACGCGGTAGCCCGGGTTCTGCTTGGACCAGCTGAACAGAATCAGGTTGTCCTGGGCATAGGCATCGCCACGGCCGTTGGCCAGGGCCTGCAGGGACTCGGTGTTCTTCTCGAACTTCAGCAGTTTCCAGTCCGGGTGGTTGCGGGTCAGCCAGATATCCGCGGTGGTGCCGGTGGTGACGATGGTGGTGCGCGTCGCCAAGTCCTCCAGGCTCTTCACGGCGCTGCCTTCAGGCACCAGGGCCTGCACCGCCACCTTGAGGTTGGGGTTGGTGAACTCCACCGCTTCCTTGCGCTCGGGGGTCACGGTCATGTTGGCCAGGATCAGGTCGACCTTGTCACTTTGCAGGAAGGGAATGCGGCTGGCCGGCTCCACAGCGACGAACTCCACCTTGTTCTCGTCGCCCAGCAGGTCCTTGGCCAATTGCCGGCCGATATCGGTATCGAAGCCCACGTAGCGCCCGGCTTCATCGACGAAACCGAACGGCGGCTTGTCGGTGAACACACCGACGATCAACTTGTCCCGGGCCTTGATCTTGTCCAGGTAGCCGGCTGCCGGCGCGGCGCTGGCAGCGCTCGCCGCAGGCTTGGGTGCTTCAGCGGATTTATCGCAGCCGGCCAACAGGGCCAGACCCAGCAGCGGCAGTAACAACAGGGAAGACTTGGCAGTTTTCATAAGAGCTCCAGTTCCTTTTTAGGGGCTTTCTTGGGCAGTGCTTCAACAAACGAGAACTTCTCCAGGAACTGCTGCGCGCGTGCGCTCTGCGGGTTGCTGAAGAACGCCTCGGGGGTGTTCTGTTCCAGGATGCGGCCGCCGTCCATAAACAGGATGCGATCGGCCACGGCCCGGGCGAAGGCCATTTCATGGGTGACGATCAGCAGGGTCATGCCGTCCCGGGCCAGGTCCTGGATCACTTGCAGCACCTCCTTGACCATCTCCGGGTCCAGCGCCGCAGTGACCTCGTCGAACAGCATCACCTGGGGGTTCATGCACAGCGAACGGACAATCGCGATGCGCTGCTGCTGGCCGCCGGACAGCTGCCGGGGGAAAGCCTGGCGCTTGTCCAGCAGGCCCACCCGCTCCAGCAGCGCCTCGGCCTGGTCCTGGGCTTCGCGGCGCTGGCGCTTCTGCACCTTGAGCGGGCCGAGGAGGATGTTGTCCAGCACGTTCATATGGGGAAACAGGTGATAGCTCTGGAACACCATGCCGACCTGCTGGCGCACCTGGCGCCAGTCGGTGGTCGGCGCCAGCAGCTCGCGCCCGGCAAAGCGCAGATGGCCGCTGTGGGCACTTTCCAGGCCGTTGAGGCAGCGCAGCAGGGTGCTCTTGCCGCAGCCGCTGGGGCCGAGGATAACGATCACTTCCCCCGCAGCCACGCACAGGTCGATGTCCTTGAGCACCTGCTGCGAGCCGAAGAACTTGTTGAAACCCTGGAACTCGATCAATGCACTCATGCTTGCGTCCAGCGCCGCTCCAGCACGCGGGAGGCGGCCGACAGCGGGTAGCAGATAAAGAAGAAAAACAGGAACAGCACGCCGTAGATCAGCACCGACTCGTAGGTGCGCTCGATGATCTGCTGGCCGACCTTGATCACGTCCACCACGCCGATCAGCACCGCCAGCGAGCTGGTCTTGATGATCCGCGTGTAGACGTTGATGGTCGGTGGCGTCATGCGTTTCAGCGCCTGGGGCAGCAACACATAGCCATACAACTGGCTGGCGGACAGACCGATGGACAGCCCCGCCTCGCGCTGGCCCCGAGGCAGGGATTGCAGGGCCCCGCGCACCACCTCGCCCACCTCGCTGGCGCCCCACAGCGACAGCACCAGCACCGCGCAGGTGAAGCTGGGAATGCTGATGCCGAAGAAGATCGGAAAACCGAAGAACAGCAGGTACAGCCAGACCAGCACAGGGATCGCCCGGAACAGCTCCAGGTAGATTCGCAGGGGCAGTTCCAGGGCCCGTCGTTGCAGACTGCGCAGCACACCGTAGAGCACCCCGCCGAGGGTGCTGAAGGCAATGCTCAAGAGGGAAATCGACAAGGTCTGCGCGGCGCCCCGGGCCAGTTGCGGCAGGGACACCAGCAACAGTTCAAGACCCGAACTGGCCATGTTGCAACCTCCTTTCCAGACGGCTGAGCAACAGCGACAGGGGCAGGAACAGCAGCACGCAGATCAGCGTCAGCACCGCGAGCATTTCGTAGGTCTTGTAGTACAGGGCGATGTAGCTCTTGGTGGTGTAGAGGATTTCCGGCACCGCCACCGCCGAGACCACGGTGGTTTCCTTGAGCAGGAAAATGAAATTGGCGAACAGCGACGGCAGGCTGAGGATGCCCGCCTGGGGCAGGATCACATGGCGCAGCAGCTGCCAGCGCGACAGGCCGATGGACAGCCCCGACTCCAGTTGCGCCTGGGGCACGGCATCGACTCCGGCACGCAGCACCTCGGTGAGGTAGGCGCCGCCGAGAAAGGTCATGGTGATGATCGCCGCGGTGAATCCCGACACCTTGATGCCCAGGGCCGGCAACGCGAAGTAGACGAAAAACAGCTGGATCAGCAGCGGCGTGTTGCGCGCCAGCTCCACGTACAGGCCAATCAGCCGCTGTACATAGGGAGTGCGCAGAACCAGCAGCGTGGTGTTGACCAGGGCCACCAGCAAGGAGGTGCCGATGGCGATCAGGCCGACCTGCAGGGTCACCCCCACGGCCTTGAGAAAGGCCGGCAGGGTGCTGAGGATAAACGCGTAGTCGAGGGTCATTGATCATCCTGAACGCCGCTGGGGTACAGCGGCGGTGGTGCAGTCCATGGGGCGATGGGTAACCGCCCGGCTGCCGCGACTTTATAGCTATAAAAAGCAGAATTTAAATACCGTTAAGGCATATTGATATCACCCAAAAACCTAACCCACGGATTTGCCGGGCTGGCGCCGGGCTACTACCTTTTCTGCCGGGTCTGCCGGGTTGTTTCCTGCTCGTGCAGCCACACCGGACGCTGCACCTCTCAAGGACGACCGCCATGGCCGATGCCAAGCCCCCGCAACCGCTGGACCCCCACGAACTGCTGAAATGGCTGACGGCCCTGCGCCGGGCCACCCAACCCGCCAGCCAAAGCGCTGCTGCTTAGGCGTCCGCGAGGGCGGTGCATGCTGCGGCTTTGCTGCGGGCAATAAAAAACGCCGACGCTGCAGTAGCCGTCGGCGTTTAAAACCTTGAAGGGGTTTGTCGCGTCTGAAGCCTAGTTCATCAGAACGCCGGCAGGACCGCGCCGTTGTATTTCTTCTCGATAAAGGCTTTGACCTCGGGGCTGGTCAGGGCCTTGGCCAGCTTCTGGATCGCCGGGCTGTCCTTGTTGTCCGGACGGGCCACCAGGTAGTTCACGTACGGCGAGTCGGAACCTTCGATCAGCAGTGCGTCCTTGGCCGGGTTCAGGCCCGCTTCCAGGGCGTAGTTGGTGTTGATCAGGTCCAGGTCAACCTGGTCCAGAACCCGTGGCAGCATGGCCGACTCCAGTTCCTTGAACTTGAAGTTGTGCGGGTTCTTGGCGATGTCCTTGGGCGTGGCCACAGCGTTCTTCGGGTCCTTGAGCTCGATCAGCCCGGCCTTCTGCAGCAGGATCAGGGCCCGGCCGCTGTTGCTGCCTTCGTTGGGGATGGCGATGGTGGCGCCGTCCTTCAGCTCGGCCAGGCTCTTGACCTTCTTCGAGTAGCCGCCGAAAGGCTCGACGTGCACGCCGATCACGGTTTCCAGGTGAGTGCCCTTGCCTTCGTTGAAGTTCTTCAGGTACGGCAGGGTCTGGAAGTAGTTGGCGTCCAGGCGCTTCTGGTCCACCTGGACGTTGGGTTGCACGTAGTCGGTGAAAACCTTGATTTCCAGATCCACGCCTTCCTTGGCCAGGGTTGGCTTGATCAGCTCGAGGATCTCGGCGTGGGGTACCGGGGTGGCGGCCACCACCAGCTTCTCGCCGGCCTGGGCAATACCTGCGCTCAGGGCTGCCGCCAGTGCGGTGAACAACAGAACTTTTTTCATGCAAGGTCCTTAAGGTGTCGAGATCGACGACGGCTTCAAATGAGGTGTTGGTCAGGGTGCCAGTGAAGTGCCACTGCTGGCGTGAAGCGGACAATACCGAGATTTTTTATTCCCGAACAATATCTTTTATTCACGTTCATATTCCATTTTGTTCATACAGCGGCGCAGCGCTCTAGCCCGCTTTTCCCGCAGGAGCGGGATCGAAATCGTCTTGCGTAGGAGCCGGCCGGGCGGCGTTCCGCTTGCCGGCGAAAGGGCCCGCAAGCCTTGCACCGTTCTTACGGACGCCTTCGCTGGCAAGCCAGCTCCTACGGGACGGTTGGGGCGGGTCAGGGCAGCTGGATGCCTTGCAGCAGTTGCTGCAGGGCATGGCGCTCCGGCGCCGAGCCGATCTCGGTGATCTGCTGCAGCAACTGCTGGATCTGTTCCAGCGGCGAGGGCGTCGGCGGCAGGTTGAGGTGCTCGGGAAGAATCTCGCTGCCGCTGCTGACCAGCAGCGCAAAGTGAATGACGTTCTCCAGCTCCCGGGTATTGCCCGGCCAGCTGTGGCGCTCCAGGGCCTGTTGCGCCGCTTCGCTGATCAACGGCACCGGCAGGTCCAGGCGCTGGCTGTAGATGCCCAGGAAATACTCGGCCAAAGACTCGATATCCCCCACCCGCTCGCGCAGCGCCGGCAACTCCAGCTGGCCTTCGCTGAGGTAGTGGTACAGGCGCTCATGGAACTTGCCCGCCGCCACTGCCTGGGCCAGGTCGATGCTGGTGGCGGCGACCAGGCGCACATCCACCGGGCTGGGTTGCTGGGCGCCGACCCGGGTCACTTCGTGGTTTTCCAGGGCCGCCAGCAGCTTGGTCTGGATCGGCAGCGGCAGGTCGCCGATTTCGTCCAGGTACAGGGTTCCGCCATTGGCCGAACCGAACCAGCCGGCACGGCTGCTGGCCGAACCGCTGAAGCTGCCGGCGGCGTAGCCGAACAATTCGGCATCGGCATAGGTGGGGCTGATGGCCCCGCAGTTGACCGAGACAAACAGCCCGCCGCGATCACTGGCGCGGTGGATATGCCGGGCCAGCAGTTCCTTGCCGGTGCCGGTTTCGCCACGGATCAGCACCGAGAGCGAACGGGGCGCCAGTTGCTCCAGTTCCTCGCGCAGTTGCCGCGAACGCGGGTCGACAAATACCAGCGCCTTGGCGCGGATGCTCAGGGGGCTTTTCTCGGCATCGGGAAAGGTCAGCAGCGGCTGACCGAAAGGGTTGTGAGAACTCATGCTGGACTCCCGCCCCAGGCCGCCTGGGGACGGGGCGTTTAGAAAGGAAAACGATCAGGCACGACGCAGGGCGTGTTGTTCCATGCGGCTCTGCAAACGATAGAGGTAGGCAAAACCCTGCTCCCAGCGCTGGTGGCCGGACTTGACGTTGATATGCCCGGCGCCGGCGAGAATCCCCGCTTCAGCGCCCCAGTCACGTGCCAGTTCCAGGGCCCGGGGGGCGCTGATGGCGCTGTCGTTGTCCGAACTCACCACCTGGCTGGGGAAGGGCAGCAACTGGCGAGGAATGGGCGCGAAATTGCGCAGCACCGGAACGCAGGCCGGACGCTCGACATCCGCCGGCGCCACCAGCAACGCCCCGCGCACCTGGCGCAAGGCGGCTGCCGACGCACCTGCGGCCCAGTGGGCCACGGTGATGCAGCCCAGGCTGTGGGCGATCAAAATCACCGGCGTAGCGTCGCTGGCGATGGCTTCGGCCAGCGCCGCCACCCAGTCTTCGCGGCGCGGCGTCAGCCAGTCGGCCTGCTCCACCCGCGTCCCATTGGGCAGCCTGTGCTGCCAGTGGCTTTGCCAATGATCTTCTGGCGATCCTTGCCAGCCCGGCACAATCAAGTAGCGAATGGATTCGTTGCGCATGGGGAACTCTCCTGCTGCGTGTCTGTTCCCGGACGAGTATAGGGAGGGGATATATATTCGTTAAGGAATAAGAAGCTATTTATTTATTCGTTAAACGAATATAAAAAATCACCTCCCCGATCCTTTTGCCGGCGCGCAAACAATTCGCTGCCAACGAACCATGGGCAAAAAATAAACGACTTTTTCTTGCCCAGGCGGGCTGCCTAGGATGAGCACCACTCACTCATTTGAGGCATGGCTGCCATGAGCATCGGTGAACCCTGGATGTGGGCTGCTTTCCTGGTTTTCGTCGTCGCCGTACTGGCGCTCGATCTGTTCGTGCTCGGTGGGCGCAAGGCCCATCGGGTGTCGGCCCGGGAGGCGCTGGCCTGGGTGATTGCCTGGGCCAGCCTGGCGCTGCTGTTCGCCGGGCTGCTCTGGTGGTACCTGAACGAGACCCAGGGCAGTGCAATCGCCCAGCGCAAAACCCTCGAATTCCTCACCGGTTACCTGATCGAACAGTCGCTGTCGATCGACAACATGTTCGTCTTCGTGATGATCTTCAGCTACTTCGCCGTACCGCCCCCCTTGCAGCGGCGCGTTCTGCTGTATGGCGTGCTCGGCGCCATCGTCATGCGCGCAGCGATGATCTTTGCCGGCGTCTGGTTGATCCAGGAGTTTGCCTGGCTGCTCTACGTGTTCGGTGCCTTGCTGGTGATCACCGGGATCAAGATGCTGATCTTCGCCGAGCACCAGCCCGACCTCGACAACAACCCGCTGCTGCGCTGGATGCGCAACCACCTGCGGGTGACCCCGGAGTTTCACGGCGAGCGCTTTTTTGTCATCCGCAACGGCCTGCGTTGGGCGACGCCGATGTTCCTGGTGCTGGTGCTGATCGAGGCCAGCGACCTGATTTTCGCGGTCGACAGCATTCCAGCGATTTTCGCCGTGACCACCGACCCGTTCATCGTGTTCACCTCCAACATCTTCGCCATCATGGGCCTGCGCGCCCTGTACTTCCTGCTCGCCGACATGGCCGAGCGCTTCCACTTGCTCAAGTACGGGCTGGCCCTGGTGCTGGTATTCATCGGCAGCAAGATGCTCGCCGCGCCCTGGTTGCACATGCCGGTGCACTGGTCGCTGGCCATAGTCGGCGGCATCATCCTCAGCGCGGTGATCCTCAGCCTGGCACTGACCCGGGGCGGCAGCGGCAGCACGCAACAACCCTGAAGCCCGAGGCACTGGCAAGGCAAAGATGCCGGGCAAAAAAAAGGTTCTTCACGGAATCCCGGGAAACTCAGAAACAAAAACGCCGATTTGATAGATGATGTTCGTGCGAGCAAACAGATCTAAAAAACCGGCGTTCTTATGCGTGATATTAATACTTT
>NZ_JAGEKI010000025.1:0-83180 GCF_049887815.1 Pseudomonas sp. NFXW11
GCCGGGTTAGCCGCCCCAGGCCATGGATGGCCTGTGGCGGCGGCCCACGGATCAATGCCGGAGTGCGGGCATGCCGAGCCTCAGCGAGGCACCGAGTGGAGGGGCAAGCGTTTTTGGTTCCTTTTTAGGCGACTGTAAAAAGGGACTCGCTGTAAGAGCGAAACCAATAGCCGCAACACCCGCAGAAACGGATATGTACCCAGTCCCTGGGCACCTTCCCAGCACAAGAAAAAAGCCAACCAAAATCAGCTTCCAGAGAAACTTAGACCTTTCAACTAACAGCCACTGCCCACTTCAGAATCCACCTTCTCTACCTCTGCCAGGCAGCGTAGGCTTGCCAACCAACAACCCCAGAGTAAAGCACCGTGCCGGCCACCCACCTGACCCTGATCTGCCACGCCCGCACCGCCGCCCAGAAGCTCGCGCGCCTGCCCCGGGACGAACCCCTGGAACTGGATTGGCAGGCCCAGGCCCTGAGCCGCGCCGGTGAATTCAAGCGCAGCACCCGGGTGCTCTGCGGGCCGGAACTGCGCACCCGCCAGAGCGCCCAGCTGTTCAGTGCCGAACATGAAGTGCAGGACGCCCTGCGCGACTGTGACTTCGGCGCCTGGCAGGGAATGCGCATCAAAGAATTGCAGGAACGCCAGCCCGAGGCGCTGCAGGCCTGGCTCATGGACCCGCAAGTGGCGCCACCGGGAGGCGAGTCGGTGGCCCAGCTGTGCAAGCGGGTAGGGCAGTGGCTGGAGCTGATGGCCGGGCTTCCCGGCCACTGGCTGGCGCTGACCCATCCCTTCGTCATGCGTGCCGCCTTGTTGCAGGTGATGCAGGCACCGCTTGCCAGCTTCAACCTGATCGACATCGAGCCCCTGTCGCGGATCGACCTGAGCCACGCCGGCCGCTGGCGCCTGCGTCTGGATGCTCGCGACTGAAGCGTTGCCCCGAGGCATTTCCCGGCGTGGCCGGGCCCTGCATACTGGTCCCCCGGCAGCGCTATGAGCACCTGAACCCCATGAAAAACCTCCTGGTCATCGGCATCGGCGCCGGCAACCCCGACTACATCACCATTCAGGCGATCAAGGCGCTGAACCGCTGCGATGTGGTGTTTCTCATGGACAAGGGCCCGAGCAAGGACTCGCTGATCGATCTGCGCCGCGAGCTGTGCGAGCGCTATATCAGCGAGCGACCGTTTCGTTTTGTCGAGGCGCAAAACCCCGAGCGCGAGCGGGGCGATGTGGATTACCGGGCCAGTGTGCAGGGCCTGAACCGCGACAAGCAGCAGGTCTTCGAACGGCTGATCAACGAGGAGTTGGCGGACGGTGAAACCGGGGCCTTCCTGGCCTGGGGCGATCCGGCGCTGTACGACAGCACCTTGCGCATCCTGCAAGCGATCCTGGCCAGTGGCGCGGCGCAGTTCGACTACCAGGTGATCCCCGGCATCACCAGCGTCCAGGCCCTGGCGGCCCAGCACAAGGTGCCGCTCAACAGCATCGGCCGCTCAGTGGAGATCACCACCGGCCGGCGCCTGGCGGCAGGGCAGGTGAGCGACGCCGACAGCCTGGTGGTGATGCTCGATGCCGAGGACTCCTATCGGCAGTTACGCGATCAGGACCTGGATATCTACTGGGGCGCCTACCTGGGCACCGCGGATGAAATCCTCATCAGCGGCCGTCTCGACGAGGTTGCCGACGAGATCCGCCGGGTGCGCCTGCAAGCCCGGGCGACCCATGGCTGGATCATGGACACCTACCTGCTGCGCAAACCCCAGGACTGAACCCCATTGCCTGTAGGAGCGGGCTTGCCCGCGAAAGCGCCGGCATCGACACCAGCGCACTTGCAGTGCGGCCTGGGCGCTTTTTCAATGGCCCATGCACCGGTTCGGGGCATGCACCCTGACCCTTGAATGGGCTTGTATTTTTCTATAAGTATTTGTCGCATAAACACAATTTGCATCCCGGGAGCCGCTCTAGACTGCTGGCCACTTCGATTTGCCCAAAATCGAAACCAGCCAATATAAAAGCCTCCGTCTCCTGGAGTTATAAATGAACAAGTTTGTGCTGTTTGGTGCTCTGGCACTGTCGCTGTTTTCCTTTACCGCTTCGGCCGACGAGGCCAAGCCGATCCGCATTGGTATCGAAGCCGGCTACCCACCTTTCTCGATGAAGACCCCCGACGGCAAGCTCACCGGCTTCGACGTCGACCTGGGCAACGCCCTGTGCGAGCAGATGCAGGCCAAGTGCACCTGGGTCGAGCAGGAGTTCGACGGTCTGATCCCGGCGCTCAAGGTGAAGAAGATCGACGCCATCCTGTCGTCCATGACCATCACCGACGACCGCAAGAAAAACGTCGATTTCACCATCAAGTACTACCACACCCCCGCGCGCTTCGTGATGAAGGCCGGCACCACCATCAAGGACCCGCTGACCGAGCTCAAGGGCAAGAAGGTCGGTGTGCTGCGCGCCAGTACCCACGACCGTTTCGCCACCGAAGTGCTGGTGCCGGCCGGCATCGACCTGGTGCGCTACGGCTCGCAGCAGGAAGCCAACCTGGACATGGTTTCCGGGCGTATCGACGCGCTGCTGGCGGACTCGGTCAACCTTGACGACGGTTTCCTCAAGACCGACGCCGGCAAGGGCTTTGCCTTCGTCGGTCCCGAGTACAACGATCCGAAGTACTTCGGTGGCGGCGCCGGCATTGCCGTGCGCAAGGGCGACAAGGAGCTGGCGGAGAAATTCAACACCGCCATCACCGAGATCCGCGCCAACGGCAAGTACAAGCAAGTGCAGGACAAGTACTTCAACTTCGACGTCTACGGCGAGTAAGCCGCTGGCGTGAAAAAAGGTGGCGCCCGCGGTTCGGGCGCCACCTTTTTTATGCGCCGCTGTTTTATTCTGCGCCACGCCTTTTCGATCCCCTGGAGCTGCCATGCAACGCATCGACCATTCCCTGCCCTGGGGCCACTTGGGCACCTCGCGCCAGCTCAGCGTATTTCGCTTCGGCAGCGGCCCGCGCAAGGTGTATATCCAGGCCAGCCTGCACGCCGACGAACTGCCGGGCATGCGCACTGCCTGGGAACTCAAGCAGCGCCTGGCCGAGCTGGAGCAGCAGGGGCGC
Organism: Pseudomonas sp. NFXW11; assembly: GCF_049887815.1. Taxonomy (NCBI): domain Bacteria; kingdom Pseudomonadati; phylum Pseudomonadota; class Gammaproteobacteria; order Pseudomonadales; family Pseudomonadaceae; genus Pseudomonas; species Pseudomonas sp. NFXW11. The sequence continues at coordinate 3,112 of NZ_JAGEKI010000025.1, forward strand.
CTGCAAGGGGTGATCGAACTGGTGCCGGTGGCCAACCCCATCGGTCTCGACCAGCAGGTGCAAGGCAGTCACCTGGGGCGTTTCGAGCTGGGCAGCGGCAAGAATTTCAACCGTTCCTTCGTCGAGCTCAGTGGCCCGGTGGGCGACCTGATCGGCAAGCAGCTGGGGGCGGATGCGGCGGCCAATATCAGCCTGATCCGCCGCAGCATGCTCAAGGTGCTGGACGATCTGCCAGCCCCCGCTTCGCAGCTGGAGGCCCTGCATCGCCTGCTGCTGCGCCACGCCTGCGACGCCGATATCACCCTCGACCTGCACTGTGATTTCGATGCGGCGATCCATCTCTACGCCTTGCCCCAGCACTGGCCCCAGTGGCAGCCCCTGGCGGCACGGTTGAAGGCCGGGGTGGCGCTGCTGTGCGAGGATTCGGGCGGCAGTTCCTTCGATGAATCCTGTTCCGCGCCCTGGCTGCGCCTGGCCCGGGATTTCCCCCGGGCCGCCATTCCCCTGGCCAACCTGGCCACCACCCTGGAGCTGGGCAGCATGGGCGACACCCGGGTGGATCAGGCCCAGGCCAACTGCGAGGCGATCCTCGGCTTCCTCGCCGAGCGGGGGCTGATCAGCGGTCAGTGGCCGGCGGTCCCGGATACCTGCTGCGAAGGCATGCCCTTCGAAGGCACCGAATACCTGTTCGCCCCGCACCACGGGGTGGTGAGTTTCCTGCGTGAAGCCGGGGACTGGGTGGAGCGCGGCGATGCCCTGTTCGAAGTGGTGGACCCGCTCAACGACCGGCTCAGCACCGTACGCGCCGGTACCAGTGGCGTGCTCTTCGCCCTGGATCGCGGGCGCTACACCCAGCCAGGCATCTGGCTGGCCAAGGTGGCCGGGCGCGAAGTGATTCGCGAAGGCAAGTTGATCAACGATTGAACCCTGGCCGGCGTTGGTAAGCATGAGCCGAGTTTCCCAGAGCATCCGCCTGCTGTTCGCCCTGTGCCTGCTGGCGGCGACCTTCAACCACCTGCGCGCGGCCTTCGAGCATGGCTTGCTCTGGGACTATGGCTATGGCGTCGACACGCCCCTGGCCAGCCGCGCCTTCTGGGGCTCGCTGACCCTGTTCGATCCGCTGGCGGCGCTGCTGCTGTGGCGGCACCCGCGCTGGGGCCTGCTGCTGACCCTGGCGATCATCCTGCTGGACGTGCTGCACAACAGCTTCTATGTGGCTGCCCATGACCAGTGGCTGGCAAGCTTCTACCTGTCCCAGGTGGGCTTCCTGCTGCTGGTATTGCTGTTGCTGCCCCTGGCCTGGCGCGGGCTGTCGGCGAGAAGCTGAGTTCGAGCGCCGGGTCAGGGCGCCTTTTTCTCCATGGCGTCGAACAGGCTCCCCAGGCTGATGGGGTCGAGGCAATCCGGAGCCTGGTCGCGGGCCTTCTGGAAATAGCCCCGGGCTGCGGGCTTCTCGACATCGCCCTTGATCGCCAGCAGGTAGTAAGCGTCGGCGCGGAACTGCTGCAGGCTCAGTTGCACCGGGGTGTAGAGCTCTTTCAGGGTGGCCAGCGGCCGCTTGCGATCGACCTCGGGCATCTTCCATGGCTTGAAGCAGAAGGAGTTGAGGGCCGGCAACGGGTAGTGCTCCGCATACGGATCTGGCCGCTCCAGGGCCTTGAGCAGTTGCGCCTGCAGGCGCAGCAGTTCGGGGTCATCGAACTTGAAGCGTTGGAACGCCGTTTCGCAGTCACGCAACTGCAGCACGGCGGCCGCCAGCAGGCCCTGATCCGCAGCGCTCTGGTACAGCGTGCAGGCCTTGTTGTGTTGCGCGCTGTAGTCATGGCCGGGCAAGGTCTTGCGGCCTTCCTCGATGTTCGCCAACAGGTAGCTGGCGACCCCATGCCCGCCGTCGCTGGCCTTGCGCAACTGGTTCTCGTAGACCTCTGCTTTCTGTGCCGCTTGCTGCATGGCCTCGACCAACACCTGTCGATCCGCCGATTGCTGTTCCTGCTCGAGCAATTGCTCAAGCCGTTGCAGGTTGTCCTCGTTCATGTGCAGGGCGTTCTGGAAGGCGGCCTCGGCTTCGGCACTGGGCGCAGCCTGCAGCGCAGTGCACAGGCCAAGGCCGAACAACAGGGGTAAAAGATGCCGCTTCAATGACGTTTCCTCCTTGAGTGGTCGCGCAGGATACGGGGCATAAAGGCAATAGGCCAGTATCTGGGTGATTATCCTTCGGGCCGGGCGATGCTAGGCTCTGGCGATCTTTTTTACCCTCAAGGAACCCCACATGATTCGCTACCTGGCGCTGTTGGCGCTGTTGGCCGCGCCTTTGGCCCACGCCGACAACAGCCTCCATCACGACCTGCCGCTGCCCTATCTGGAGCAGGCCCCGCGCGACACCCGCAACCAGCCGCTGGTGATCTTCCTGCATGGCTATGGCAGCAACGAGGCCGACCTGTTCGGCCTGCGCGAGGGCTTGCCGGCGGGCTACACCTACCTCTCGGCGCGGGCGCCGCAGACCCTGGAGGAAGACAGCTTCCAGTGGTTCCAGCGCAAGGGCCAGGGCCCCTATGACGGGGTGACCGAGGAGCTGGCCAGCAGCGCCGAACTGATCGGAGAGTTCATCCGTGCGGCGCAGGCCAAGTACCACACCCAGGCGGACAAGGTGGTGCTGGTGGGCTTTAGCCAGGGCGCGGTGATGGCTTATGAAGTGGGCCTGCGCCAGCCGCAGTCGGTGCGGGGGATTGCCGCCCTGAGCGGGAAGATCCTGCCGCTGTTGGCCGGGCAGGTGCAGAGCAGCCCGGCGCTGCAACGGCTGGGGATCTTCATTGGCCATGGCACCCTCGATCAGCGCCTGCCCTACAGCGATGCCGAGGCGGCCAACCGCCTGCTGCGGAGGTTGGCCCTGGCGCCCCAGTTCCATGCCTACCCGGGCATGGGCCACAGCATCAGCCAGGTGGAAATCGACGACCTGAAGCGCTGGCTGCAGGGGCTCGAACCCTGAGCCGGCAACGGCCTCACTGACCGAGAATCTGCTTCATCAGCGCGGCGTGGCCGGCCTTGTCGGCGGCCCGGGAAATCACCTGGATCACCGCCATGCGCGAGCCGGAACCGGCGATCAGGGTCGAGTTCAGGGTCTGGCCGCCGCCCTGGGTGGCGGTGCTGTCGACCTGGCGCACGCCGAGGCCCTTGAGGGTCAGGCTTTTTTCGCTCTGCTTGCTGAAGTCCGGCAGGGCTGCGGCCTGTTGCGAGAGAAACCCGCTGACCGCCGCATCGAGAAAGGCCCCGTCGTTGTCCTTGACCTGGGCGCCATTGGGAATGGTGTTCTGCGCGGCGATCACCACGGTGCGGGTGCTGGCATTGGAATACAGGGTGCCGCTGGCGCCACCGGTGCCCTTGGCCTCATCGCCGGCCGGCAGGGCGGAGGCACTGAAGCCCTTGGGCAGGGTAAAGCTCAGCTTGCCGTCGAGCATCGACACCTTCTCCCCCGGCGCCTGTTTGGCCGTGGCTTTGCCGGCGGCACTGGCGTTCAAGGCGCCGAGGCCCGCGACGGCGGCGAACACCAGGATCAGGGCTTTTTTCGCGAAGGATGACATGGGCAATCTCCAGGCATGGAATCAAGGGCGCGCATCATCCCATGGCCGTCCCGGGCGCCTCCAGAGGGATTTTTTGCTACGGACCAGTGGCCGTTTCTACCCGGTTGCGCGGGGGCCTGCTCAACTGCATTTTTCTGGAGTTCCTTACAGACGATAAATTTCAGTGGCGAGATTTGTGCTGCTGTGAAGTCGCGATGACCGCCCCGGTAATGATGAGCAGCGCAGGTACGAGCAAGATGGGGCTGGCATCGGTCTGGCCAACCAGGATCAACAACAGCGTCGAGAACAAGGGTGCGAGATAGGAAAGGGCGCCGAGGCTTGCCAGGTTGCCGTGCTTGGTGGCGTGATCCCAGGCGAAAAACGCCAGGCCGACCGGACCAAGACCAAGGGCGATAATGGCAACCCATTGGCCTGTATCAGGGCGAACAGTGGTTTCGAAGGCCAGATGACCGATGAGCCCGGCAACTGCCACCAAACCGCATATGCCCCCGATAATGCTGCTGGGTACGTTATTGAACCGTCGATTGATTACCGAGTAGCTGGACCACACCAATGCGCAGAGCAAGGCTGCTGCATAGCCGGCAAGCGGCATGGCGCCAACGCTGTTTTGTGACCGCAGTTGCATGATGAACGCGGTGCCAGCGAGTCCGAGGATCGCCCCCAGCAGTTGCCGTCGGTGTAGCGTTTGGCCTCCTGTCATGCTTGCCAGAAGTACGATCAACAGCGGCCAAAGGTAGGCAATCAGGCTGGCTTCGGCTGGGGGGGCGGCTTTGAGTGCGAAAAAATACAGCGCGTGATAGGAAAAGATGCCCAGAAATCCTGTCGCCCAGACATTCCAGGGCTGACGCCAACCGCGAAATCCCTCCGCACCACGTAGACCGAGAATGCCCAGGCTGGCTAGAAATGCCACGGCGAAGCTCAAAGCCAGTAATTCGAAGGGTGGGATGCCCGAAGTAAAGCTGGTGAGCAATGCCAGGCAGGACCAGAGAAATACCGCAATCACTCCGATGACTGTGGCTGAACCTACTGTCTGGGTGGTCTGGCTGGTACTGGAAGGTGTTGTCGTTTGAGTCATGAGCCCGTCCGATGAGCATTTCGCAACGGGGATGGTAGAGAGTCCGATTAATTCGGTATTGGTATTTGCTGCTGGATCTTTGTTCCAGACTGCATGTTTTCAGCCGGCTCTGGAGATTTTTCTGGCGAATGCTGGGGTCAAGTCGTGGCTTTTCTTTAATGCATGGTTCAAGGCGCTCTGGTCGGAGTAACCCACCCGGTGGGCAATCTCGGCGATCGACAGTTGAGTATCGCGCAGCAAGTCCATCGCCAGGTTCAAGCGCAAACGGGTCACATGAGCAAAAGGAGTGGTTCTCAAGTGCTGCTCGAACACAACATACAAGCGTCGTTCGCTGGTGCCTGAGACTCGGGCGATCTCTGAGACGGTCAGATGCTTCTCGAGATTGTTCTCTATATAGGTAAGCGCTCTGGCAAGGGTGAACTGTCCATGGTCGGGTGTGTTGTTGTGAGGTAGTACCAGGGACGACATCAACAAGGTGCTCCAGGATTGCGCCACCTCTGAAGAGCCAGTCAGCAATGCTGCGCTGTGTGTCGCGTAGTCAAGCAAATGGCGGATTTCGGGACGTACCGGGAAGAAGCTTCTTTCATTGAGTTTCTTGATGGTTTCAGCTTCAGTTTTTTGCATGCCGGTAGAGGGAAGCGGTACATCAAGAACCAGGAAGGTATTGGAAGTCTTGGCGGAAAACGCGTGAGGGGTTCCGGCTGGAATGATCACGCCTTGGTTCCAGTCGACTTTACCGCCACGGCCGTCGACTTCGATGTCCATTGAGCCTGTTTGGGGCAAGACTATTTGGTGGTAGTCGTGAGCATGCAGTTCGACCTCTCCTGAGTAGGACCGAAGGGCCAGCGAAGCCTTCTGTGTGTCTGTATTGCTCATCAGACTCTTCCCTAGGCTTTGTGCGAAAAGCCTTGATACTCGGTGATGCAGCGTTGAAAACGGTCTCGGAATGCTCATTTACAACTCGTAAACTCCGCTTCCTCGACCGTTTTTGCCTTGCCTGACCTTCGTCTCAAAACTTTTCGTACAGAGCCTAAGACCAAGGAGGCATGATGCATGAGTGACTCAAGCCGGCGCCAGTACCCCGATATCAGGCGAACGCAGACATTTTTGCACTGCTCTAGCCTGTCATCTAGCAGTCAGACCTGCTCAACCCCAGCGCCGGCTGGCGAGAGCGATCAGCCAGAGGAAGACAGGCACGGTCGACCGTTCCAACAGCAGCATGGGCAGGCTCGGCGATGAACGGTAGGTCACGCTGGCATCCCAATGGCTTTTTCGCGCGTAAGAATGGGCGAGGGCGGGAGAGGTCAGCGGCGGCTGGCACCTTGACACGCTGCAATGGGGCGGCACGGAAACCGGGCGCTGGGGAGTGCCTGCGGGTCTGTGGCTCGCCCCGCCTTTACGGACCTGGGGCCAGGCCCCGATACGGGGCCGGGCCAGTTCTGCGGTCGGCTGCCTCAGGTCCCCTTTTTTCATCGGCCAGTGCTGCGCTGGCCTGGCTGGAGAGGCACGGCATGACAGCGATAGGGCGTTACCTGGCTTGCGCCCTGCTGTTGTTCTGCGGCGCAGCCCATGCCGATTGGCGGGACGCGGTGCCCGAGGCCCGGATGCTGGGTTCGGGGCAGTTCAGCTGGTTTGGTTTCAAGGTCTATGACGCGCGGTTGTGGAGCCCGCAGCGGCCCCTGGCGGCGGACCAGCCGTTTGCCCTGGAGCTGACCTATCAGCGGCGCATCAGCCGCGACGAACTGGTGCAGGCCAGCCTCGACGAGATCAAGCGCTTGTATGGCGCAGGGGTCAGCGCCGCCCAGCTGGCGGACTGGCGGCAGCAGATGCAGCAGTCCTTTGTCGATGTGACGCCGGGGCAGCGGATTACCGGTGTTTACCTGCCCGGGCGCGGGGCGCAGTTCTTCGTCGACCAGCGCTTGCAGCACACTGTGGCGGACAGCGCCTTTGCCCAGGCATTTTTTGCCATTTGGCTGGACCCGCGCACCCGCAATCCGCAGTTGCGTGCACAGCTGTTGGGCCAGTAGGAGCCGGCTTGCCGGCGAAGAGGCCCTTGAGTCGGGTGCAAGCCTTGCCGACGCCTTCGCTGGCAAGCGGAACGCCGCCCGGCCAGCTCCTAGGGGTGAAGGGGCCTGCGGTTACGGGTTGTCGAGAAAACGCCCCTGATGGTCGGGGCTGGGTAGCAGGCAGACGTCGTAACGGCCGAACAGGCGATAACGATGGCGCGCGATCAGATCGTAGCCCCAATCCCGCAGCGGCCGCGGAACCCAGCGCAGCAGGCGCAGGCAGCACCAGGGCGCGGGCAACTGCGCCATCAGGCGAATAAAGGCGTCGGAGCGCTGGGACGGGCGCTGGCCCTCGATCAGCACCACGCTGTCGAACCGGTTCAAGGGCAAGCCGAACCAGGCCAGCAGCGCCTGGCCCTGGGGCGACTGCACCGAGGCCAGTTTGATCTTGCGTTCGCTGTCGTGGCGAATCACGAAGCGCACCGAGGCATTGCACAGCTTGCACACCCCATCGAACAGCAGCACCCGGTCGCCGGGTTGCAGGAAAGGGGGCTGGGTGTCGCGTGTCGTGGAGCAGTTCACAAGGCAATCCGGGAATGGCGATCGAGGCCCGGAATGGGCTTCGACAGGGTCTGGAATCTTCGCAGCATACTCGCCTTGGCCGGGAAAATTCAGGCTTGGGCCTCTGCGCCGAAACCTCTAAGCTGGGCTCCTGCGCCCATTCGCCCTCGGATCCTTCGTGAAATTCAGCCTGCCAAAAACCGCCACTGCGCCCTTCTGTCCGCCGGAGGTGGCGGGTACGGTCACCGTCGATCCCCGCGCTTCGCTGTTCCAGCGGCTGCTGCGTTTCGCCGGCCCGGGGTTGCTGATATCCATCGGCTACATGGACCCGGGCAACTGGGCCACGGCCATCGAGGCCGGCTCGCGCTATGGCTACAGCCTGCTGTTCGTGGTGCTGCTGGCGAGCCTGGCGGGCATGGCGGTGCAGTGCCTGTGCTCGCGCCTGGGCATCGCCACCGGACGAGATCTGGCCCAGCTCTGCCGCGAACGCTACAGCACCCGCTCGGCGCGAACCCAGTGGCTGCTGGCGGAAGTCTCGATCATCGCCACCGACCTTGCCGAGGTGCTGGGCTGCGCCCTGGCTTTCCACCTGCTGCTGGGGGTGTCGCTGAGTACCGGGATTGTCATCACCGCCTTCGACACCTTGCTGGTGCTGGCCCTGCAGAACCGCGGCTTTCGCCGGCTGGAGGCGATCATGCTGGCGCTGGTGGCGACCATCGGCGTGTGTTTCTTTATCGAGCTGTTGCTGATCAAACCCTACTGGCCGGAGGTGGCCCGGGGCTTTGTGCCTTCGCTCTCGGCCATCAACGACGCCGCGCCGCTGTACCTGGCGATCGGCATTCTCGGTGCCACGGTGATGCCGCATAACCTGTACCTGCACACCTCCATCGTGCAGACCCGGCTGGTGGGCCGGGACCACGCCAGCCGCGCCGATGCCATCAAGCTGGCGCGCATCGACACCATCGGCTCCCTGGCTTTGGCGCTGCTGGTGAACGCGGCGATCCTGATCCTCGCCGCCGCGGCCTTCCACAACAGCGGCCACAGCGATGTGGTGGAAATCCAGGACGCCTACCACCTGCTCGACCCGCTGGTGGGCGGGGCCCTGGCCAGTGTGCTGTTCGGCGTGGCCTTGCTGGCCTCAGGGCAGAGTTCGACCTTCACCGGGACCATTGCCGGCCAGGTGATCATGGAGGGCTACCTGAACCTGCGGATTCCCTGCTGGCAGCGGCGCCTGATCACCCGCGGCCTGGCCTTGATCCCGGCGTTTATCGGCGTCTGGCTGCTGGGCGATGGCGCGGTGGGCAAACTGCTGGTGTTGAGCCAGGTGGTGCTCAGCCTGCAACTGCCATTCGCTCTGTACCCGCTGATCCGCATGACCGGCGACCGACGCCTGATGGGCGAGTTCGTCAACCGCTGGCCGACCCGGGTACTGGCCTGGAGCCTGTTTGCCCTGATCAGCGCGGCCAATGCCTGGCTTCTAGTGGAAGCAGCGGCAAGCTTCTAGCGACAAGCGACAAGCCAGAGCCGCCCGTTGGAGGCAGCTGCAAGCTTCTAGCGGCAAGCCGCAAGCCAGAGCCATCCGCGCAAGGCTTTGAGCTTGCAGCTTGCAGCTTGCCGCTGCTCACGCTAGCGATCCCAGTAAGGCACCGGGCCGAATTTTTCGACGAAGAAGTCGATCACCGTGCGCACTTTCAGTGACAGCCGGCGGCTGCCGGGCCACAGGGCGGCGATCTGCTGCGGTTCGAGGCTGGTGGCCACCTCGTAGTCCTCGAACAGCGCCACCAGCCGGCTCTGGTGCAGGGCCTCGCCAATCAGCCAGGAGGGGAACAGCACCAGCCCCAGGCCCTGTTCGGCGGCCTGGGTCAGGGTGTCGGCGTGGTTGCCGGTGAGCGGGCCCTTGACGCTGTAGGGACTCCACTGTTCAGCGCCCTGGCGGAAGAACCAGCGCTGCTGGCCGCTTTCGCCCTTGTAGGCCAGGCACTGGTGCTGGTGCAGCTGCTCCGGGTGGCGCGGGGTGCCGTGGCGGGCCAGGTAGGCTGGGCTGGCCGCCACCCGGTAGCGCTGCGGGGCCAGCAGGCGCGCCTGCATCGAGGAATCTTCGAGAATGCCGATGCGAAACAGCAGGTCGGTGCCGTCCTGCAAGGGGTCGATGTAGTTGTCGGTTTGCTGGATATCCAGTTGCAGCTTCGGGTAGCGGCCATGCAATTCACCGAGCCAGGGCGACAGGTGACGCTGGCCGAACACCACCGGGGCATTGATCCGCACCAGCCCGGTGGGTTCGTCCTGCTGTTCCTGCAGCGCCTGTTCGGCTTCCTCCCACTGCGCCAGCACCCGCCGCGCATGCTGCCCCAGCAGGCGGCCGGCCTCGGTGGGGCTCACCGCCCGGGTATGGCGATAGAGCAATTGCTGGCCCAGGGCCTGTTCCAGCAGCTGGATCTGCCGCGAGATCGAGGAGGGCGCCAGCCCTTCGCGGCGGGCCACGGCGGAAAAACTGCCCTGGTCGAGCACTGCGATATACAGGCGCAGGGCCTTGAAACCGAGGTCGTTGAAACCTTGCATGGGACATCCTTGCTGTGCGTTCTGCGCAAAAGTGTTGTCTGCATGCTGGCATTTATCGCAAAGCATCGGCAATCGATAATGCCCGCCATTCCTTGATGCCGAACAGGTGCCCCATGTCTTTCGATGCTTTGACTCCCGCGCTGCCGACCCCGGCGGCGCACCCAGAACCGCGCGCTGGCTGGCAGCGCCTGATGCTGTTGCCACTGGTGATCCTGGCGGGCATGGGCCTGTCGGTGGAGGCCGGCCTGCTGGGCCCGCTGGGAGCCCAGGTGGGGCATCTGTGGGCGACCCTGAGCATCTTCGGCGTGGGTACCGCGCTGCTGTTGCTATTGCTGTTGTTCAGCGGCCCGCAGCCGGGCCCGGCCTTCAGCCAGCTGCCGCGCTGGCAACTGCTGGGCGGGGTGCTGGGGCCGATCTACGTGGTGGTGCTGACCCTGGCCACACCCCATATCGGCGTGGCCATGACCATGATCGCGATCCTTTCCGGGCAGGTGGGCAAAAGCGTGCTGATCGATCATTACGGCTGGTTCGGCAGTGTTCGCAAGCCGGTCAACGGCGAACGCTGGCTGGCCCTGGTGCTGATCGTGCTGGCCCTGATCCTGATTGCCCGAGGTTGAAGATGAACCTGATTCTATTGCTGGTCGTGGTGGTGGCCGCCGGTGCGCTGCTCAGTGTGCAGGCGGCGATCAATGGTCGCCTGGGGGAAGGTGTGGGGGTACTGCGCAGCAGCCTGCTGACCTTTGCCGTGGGCGCCCTGATCACCGGGTTGCTGATTGTGTTTTTCCAGCCGCCCCAGGCCATGAGCCTGCTGCAGGCGCCGAAATGGCAGCTCTGCGGTGCGCTGTTCGGGGTGTGCTACATGCTGGTGATGGTGGGCGCGGTGCCTCGGGTCGGTACTGCGGTGGCCACGGTGGCGGTGATTCTCGGGCAGTTGGGCATGGGCCTGCTGATCGACAACTTCGGCTGGTTCGGCAACCCGGCCATCGAACTGTCCGGCAGCCGCCTGCTGGCGATGGCGTGCCTGGCCCTGGCACTGCTGTTCATGTACCGCAGCAAAGCGGCGACTTAGCAGTCGCAAGTTCCAAGTTTCAAGCTTGCCGCTTGGAGCTTGCCGCTGACTCCACTGCTTCTATCCAGTGCCGCACCGGGGTGCGGCCGGCGCTGTCGAGGTGGATCTGGCAGCCGATATTGGCGGTGACGATCAGCTCCGGTTGGCCGCTTTCCAGGGCCTGCAGCTTGGCGTCTCGCAGTTGCCGTGCCAACTCCGGTTGGGTCAGTGAGTAGGTGCCCGCTGAGCCGCAGCACAGGTGGCTGTCGGGCACCGTGGTGAGCTGGAAGCCCAGGCCTTGCAACAGGCTTTCCACGGCGCCGCCGAGTTTCTGCGCGTGCTGCAGGGTGCAGGGGCAGTGGAACGCCAGGCGCTGTTGGCCATGGACGCCGAGCTGTTCCAGGGGTTCGTCGCGCAGCACTTCCACCAGGTCCCGGGCCAGGGCGCTGACCTGCCGGGCCTTGGCGGCATATTGCGGATCGTCCGCCAGCAGGTGCCCATAGTCCTTGATAAAGGCGCCACAGCCGCTGGCGGTCTGGACTATGGCTTCGGCGCCTTGTTGCAGGTGCGGCCACCAGGCGTCGATATTGCGCCGGGCGCGTTGCAGGCCGGCCTCCTGGGCGTTCAAGTGGTAGTCCACGGCGCCGCAGCAGCCGGCCTCGGGCACCGGTTGCAGGCTGATGCCCAGGCGATCCAGCACCCGCGTCGCTGCGGCATGGGTATTGGGCGACAGGCCCTGCTGCACGCAGCCTTCGAACAGCAGCACCCGCCGTGCGTGGCGCAGGGCCGGCAGTGGCGTGGCCTTGGGCACCTGGCGCGGCAGCTTATGCTGCAGGGCTTGCGGCAGCAGCGGGCGCAAACGACTGCCGCCCTTGATCAGGGCCTTGAACAGCTGCGGGTTGGCGCTCAGCGCTCGCAATCCCTGGCGCAGCAATTGCTGGCCGGCGGGCCGGGGCACGGCGGCATCCACCACGGCGCGGCCGATATCCAGCAGGTTGTGGTAGTCGACCCCGGACGGGCAGGTGGTCTCGCAGTTGCGGCACGACAGGCAGCGGTCCAGGTGCATCTGTGTGAGCGCGGTGGCCGGGGCGCCTTCGAGCACCTGCTTGATCAGGTAGATGCGCCCCCGCGGGCCGTCCAGTTCGTCGCCCAGCAATTGGTAGGTGGGGCAGGTGGCGTTGCAGAAGCCGCAGTGCACGCAACTGCGCAGGATGCGCTCGGCCTCGGCGGCCCGGGGCAGTTGCCGGGCCTCGGCGCTGAGGGTGGTCTGCATGGTCTAGAGCTCCGCGTAGAGTCGGCCGGGGTTGAAGATCCCTTGCGGGTCCAGCTGCGCCTTGAGGCGCTGGTGGTAGTGCAGCAGGGTCGGCGCCAGAGGGTGAAAGGGGCTGTCGTGCAGGCCATGGCTGTAGCAGCTGGCGTGACCACCGACGGCGCTGACGGCGGCGCGGATCTCTGCCGCCGCGGCATCGGTCTTCAGCCAGCGCTGGGCGCCGCCCCAATCCAGCAGTTGTTCGCCGGGCAGTGCCAATAGCGGCGTGTTGTGGGGCACCGACAGCCGCCACAGCGGCAGGCCAGGATTGAAGAACTCCAGCTGCTGTTCGTTGAGCCGGCTCCAGTAGCCCGAGTCCAGGGGCTCGCCGCCGAGGCGCTGATGGGCCGCCGTCACCGAGCCTTCACCGCCTTCCAGGCGCAGGTGCAGGCGCTGGCCATCATGGCAGGCGGCACTGATGGGCAAGGGCTGCTGGCCCCATTCGGCCAGCAGGGCCAGGGCGCGCTGGCGGTCCATTTCAAGGCTCAGGCTCAGGCATTGCCGGGGCTTGGGCAGGACCTTCAGCGACACTTCGGTGATCAGCCCCAGGCAGCCGTAGCTGCCGGCCATCAGCCGCGACAGGTCATAACCGGCGACATTCTTCATCACCTGGCCGCCAAAGCGCAGGTGCTCGCCGCTGCCGCTGATGATCCGCGTGCCGAGGACGAAATCCCGCACCGCGCCGGCCCAGGGGCGGCGCGGCCCGGACAGGCCGCTGGCGAGCATGCCGCCCAGGGTCGCGCCGGCGCCGAAGCCTGGCGGTTCGCAGGGCAGCATTTGCCCGGCGGCGTCCAGGGTGGCGTGCAATTCTTGCAGCGGGGTGCCGGCCCGGGCGCTGATCACCAGTTCCGTAGGGTCGTAGCTGAGGATGCCGCGGTGGCTGCGGGTATCGACAATCTCCCCGGCCGTCTCACGGCCGAGAAAGGCCTTGCTGTTGGAGCCCTGGATGCGCAGCGGGGTATTGGCTTGCAGGGCCGCGCGCACCTGCTCCAGCAAGGCCTCGGCGGCATCGAAAGCGCTGGGCGCATTCATCAGAATCGCTCCAGTTCGGGGAAGGGCAACTGCCCGTGATGGACATGCATGGCGCCGAACTCGGCGCAGCGCTGCAAGGTCGGGATGTTCTTGCCCGGGTTGAGCAGGCCGCTGGGGTCGAAGGCCGCCTTGATGGCGTGGAACAGGCTCAGCTCGTGCGGGTTGAACTGGGCGCACATCTGGTTGATTTTCTCCCGGCCCACGCCGTGCTCGCCGGTGATGCTGCCGCCCACCGCCACGCACAGTTCGAGGATCTTGCCCCCCAGGGCCTCGGCCCGTTCCAGCTCGCCGGGCTGGTTGGCGTCGAACAGGATCAGCGGGTGCATGTTGCCGTCGCCGGCATGGAACACATTGGCCACCCGCAGCTGGTGCTGGCCGGCCAGGCGCGCGATGCCCCGCAGCACCCCCGGCAACTGGCGGCGGGGAATGCTGCCGTCCATGCAGTAGTAGTCCGGCGCCAGGCGCCCCACCGCCGGGAAGGCATTCTTGCGCCCGGCCCAGAAGCGCAGGCGCTCGGCTTCGTCCCGGGCCTGGCGTATTTCACTGGCGCCGGCCCGCTCCAGCACCTGGCGCACCCGCTCGCAGTCGTCGTGGACATCGGCTGCCACACCGTCCAGCTCGCACAGCAGGATGGCCTCGGCGCCCACCGGGTAGCCGGCGTGGATAAAGTCCTCGGCGGCACGCAGCGCCAGGTTGTCCATCATCTCCAGGCCAGCGGGGATGATTCCTGCGGCAATGATCTCGGCGACGGCGCGGCCGGCGGCTTCCACCGAGTCGAAGGCCGCCAGCAGCACCTTGGCGATCGGCGGCTTGGGCAGCAGCTTGACCCTGACCTCGGTGATCACCCCCAGCAGGCCTTCGGAACCCGTGAACAGTGCCAGCAGATCGAAGCCCGGCGCGTCCAGGGCATCGCTGCCCAGGGTCATGGGTTCGCCCGCCACGCTGAGCACCTCGACCTTGAGCAGGTTGTGCACGGTCAGGCCATATTTCAGGCAATGCACGCCGCCGGCGTTTTCCGCGACGTTGCCGCCGATGGTGCAGGCTATCTGCGAAGAGGGGTCGGGGGCGTAGTACAAGCCGAAGGGCGCGGCGGCCTGGGAAATCGCCAGGTTGCGTACTCCGGGCTGGAGCCGGGCGCAGCGCGCGGCGGGATCGATCTGCAGGATCTCCTTGAAGCGCGCCATCACCAGCAGCAGGCCCTGGGCCAGGGGCAGGGCACCGCCGGACAGGCCCGTGCCGGCGCCCCGGGCCACCACCGGCACCCGCTGCGCGTGGCAGATCTGCAGAATGCGCTGCACCTGGTCCAGGCGCCGGGGCAGGGCCACCAGCAGCGGCGTGCAGCGGTAGGCGCTGAGGCCATCGCACTCGTAGGGCTTGAGCTGCGGCTCTTGGTCCAGCAATTCCAGGTCTGGCAGCTGTTGGCGCAGGGCCTGGATCAGGGCCTGCTTGTCGACCCTGGGCAGGGCGCCGTCGAGGGCTTCGTCGTGGATCAGGCTCATGGGCAGGACCTGGAGAGCGAGCGCCAAGCTTTTGGCTGCGAATTTTTGGCTGCAAGCTCAAGGCGTGCAGCCGGCCGCTTGCAGCTTAGCTGGTGGTGCTAGACCGATGGGCGCCAGGTGACATTCTCGATGCCGAACTTTTCTGCCATGGGCTTGCTGGTTTTCTTCACCTGTTCGCGACCGAACCGGCCGATCCGACCCACTCCCGCGTCGCAACTGGCCCAGTGCCAGGCCTCGGCGTTGTCCATCTTTTCCTGGCGGATGATGAAGGACTTGGGCGCGCCGTGGAGGGTGTATTCGATGACGAAGAGCTTTGCATTGTTCATAGAGCCGTTATTCCTCCCTGTGGTTCTTGAATGATCCTTGGCGTGTGGAAAAATTCATTTCAATTGGCACCCGGCGGGACCAAGGGTCGTGACGCCGTGCCGGTGCCAGGGCAACCACATATTGCGCTTGGATGAAACAACGAGTTGGCCGCTGTGGCGCCCCTGCCAACGGCATGGTTACCATGGGCGCCCAACTGCCTGCCGCGACCCTGCCATGGCCCTAGCCGCCCCTCCCGACCTGAGCGACACCGCGATACCCGTGCAGCCCCTGGCGCGCACCTACCCGCGCGGGTTGTTTATCGAGCCCCACGAGCACACCTGGGGCCAGTTGCTCTATGCCATGAGCGGGGTGATGTGGGTCGAGACGCCCCACGAGGCGCTGGTGGTGCCGCCCCAGCGAGCGGTGTGGCTGCCGCCAGGAGTGGTGCACGGGATTCGCGTGGTCAGCGATTTGCAGATGCGCAATATCTACCTGCGGCCGTCCCTGGCGGCGACCCTGGATGCCGGGGTGCAGGTGCTGCAGGTGGACAACCTGTTGCGGGAGTTGATCGTGCGCCTGGTGGAGCTCGATCCACCGCAGCCGGAGTATTACGAGGCGCTGGCGGGGTTGGCCCTGCTGGAGTTGCAACGGGCCCGCCGCTGGCAGTTGAAGATCGCCTTGCCGGACGCATCCGACCGGCGTTTGTCGAGCCTGTGCCAGGCGGTGATGGCGGAGCCGTCCCTGGCCATTTCCTTCGAGCAGCATGCCGCCGCGGCGGGGGCCAGCGTGCGCACCCTGGCGCGGCTGTTCAAGGAACAGTTGGGCCTGGGCTTTGCCGAATGGCGACGCCAGGTGCAACTGGCCACCGCTGCCGCGGAGCTGATCCAGGGCGTGCCGGTCAGCCGTATCGCCCGGGAGCTGGGTTATTCCCCCAGCAGCTTCAGCGACATGTTCCGCCGCGAACTGGGGGTGGCGCCGTCCCAGTATGCCGCCGGTGAAGCCTCCGCCTGAGCCGTGTTGCGAGCGCTTTGGCCGAAATCCTGAAGTACTTGACCGACCCCGCGCCGTCCTGCTGCCTAGACTCTGCCCACCGCCACACTGGCCGGGTGCCAACCCACCCGGTTCGCCTCTGGAGCCTTGCATGAATTACCTGATGTCCCTGGCAGTCGGCCTGTTGGCCGGGCTGCTTTACGGCGCCTTGCAGGTGCGTTCCCCGGCGCCGCCGGCCATTGCCCTGGTGGGCCTCTTGGGCATGCTCGGCGGTGAACGGTTGTGGCCCCTGGGGCGACAGTTGCTCAGTGGCTGGCTGTCCTGAATCTCTCTATTTCGACGCGATGGAACTGACGATGAAAGCATTGCAATTTTCCGCCACTGGCGACTTGGCCGCCCTGCAGGTGGTCGAGGTGCCGACCCCGGTGCCGGATGCCGATCAGGTGCTGGTGCGGATCAAGGCCGCGGGCCTCAACCCCAGTGATGTGAAGAACGTTCTCGGGCGGTTTCCCTACACCACGCTGCCGCGGATTCCCGGTCGGGATTTCGCCGGGGTGGTGGAGCAGGGCCCGGCCGAGCTGATCGGCCAGGCAGTCTGGGGTACCGGCAAGGAACTGGGCTTTTTCGCCGATGGCAGCCATGCCCAGTACCTGGTGCTGTCGGCCCGGGGCGTGGCCCACAAGCCCGAGCACCTGAGCTTTGCCCAGGCGGCGAGCCTCGGCGTGCCCTACACCACCGCCTTCGATGCCCTGGAGCGCAGCGGCGTGACCCGCGACAGCCGCTTGCTGGTGATTGGCGGCGGCGCGGTGGCCACGGCGGCCCTGGCCCTGGCCAAGGTGCGCGGGGCCCGGGTGCTGGCAGCGGTGCGCCGGCCAGAGCAGGTGCAGGCGCTGGCAGCCCAGGGGTATCCGACCTTGCACCTGCAGCAGCCGGAAACCCTGGCGGCGCAGGTGGCCGAGCACTATGCCGGCGGCGCTGAAGTGATTTTCGACACCACGGGTTTCTGGCTGCCGGCGGCGGTGCCGGCCCTGGCCACGTTCGGCCGCATCGCGATCATTGCCGCGCCGCTGGACGGCCATGTGCAATTGCCGGCCTTGGCCCTGTACCGCAAGGGCGGCTCGGTGGTGGGGATCAATTCGCTGCTGTATGGCGTAGAGGAGTGCGCGGCGATGCTGGAGCAGTTCGGCCGCTATTTCGATGAAGGCCTGCTGCCGTTGCCGGAAGGTTTGTACGAGTCGCCGCTGGAGGAGGGGTTGGCGCGTTACGCCGAGGTCAACCAGGGGCGTGGCGAGAAGGTCATCCTGATGCCCTGAGCCGTTTTGCTCAGGGGCCCCTTCGCCGGCAAGCCGGCTCCTACGACAACCGGCTTGCCGTTCGGGTGTTGCGATCAGGCTTCGGGCACGCCTTTTTCCCAGGTCGACCAGTGCTTGAGGATGTCTTGCACCAGCGGGTTGCCGGCCCGGTAGAGGTTTTCCAGGGCCGGGATAAAACCGCCCTGATCGGCGTACTTGAGCAGGTTGTCCACTTCGCTGGCACCCGGTGCCGGGCGGTCGAAGTCGGAGCCGGCGCGCACCACCGCCAGGCGCTGGATGTCCACCAGGCCCTCGCGGCTGGCCCGCAGCAGGGCTTCGTAGGTGGAGTTGTCTTCCTGCTGGGTGGTGCAGTAGGTGCCTTTGCCGTCGGTGAGCAGGCGGGTCCAGACTTCGGCCCGTTCACTCAGGCGCGTGCCGGAGAACCAGGTGTTGCCCGCCAGGGTGTCGCAGCGGGTCACCACCGGCGGCTGGTTGGCCGGTGCCTGGGGGTATTTCAAGCGCCAGGCCGCGGATTCCTTGCTCTCGCTGAGGGTTACCTGGTGACTCAGGGCGAAGGCCTTGGCCTGGAGTTTCGGGTTCAGCTCGAAGACTTCGGTCTTGTAGTCCAGGGGCGGCTTTTCGTTGGGGCCCTTGGTGTTGATCCCCAGGTAGCCGGTGGGCCAGTCCTTGGGTGCATCCCGCGAGTCCAGCTCCCACTGGGTGCCGAATTCCACCAGGTAATGGGCCCAGGCAGCGGTGCCGATGGTGCCGTGTTGCGGGCTGATGCCGGCAATCCCGGCGATCAGGAAATAGCTCTTGCGCAGGTCGAATTTCGGCGACAGCGCCAGGGCCAGGGTCGAGGCCGCGGCATTGGTCTGGCCCATGCCGGTGGTCAACAGGCACACGTCCTGGGTATTGCAACGAATGGTCGGATACTCCGCCGACAACCCCGGCACGCGGATCTCGCGCTTGAGCTCCAGGCGCTCGATCCAGTGCTGCGCCTCCGGCGCGAACATGCTGATCAGCACCACCTTGGGCTTGATCGGCGCCTCATTGGCCCAGGCGCCGCTGGCGAGTACAACACTCAAGCCCAGTCCCCATGAAACCTTTTGAATCCCACGCATATAACCTCCATGACTGCCGTTAACCGGCGCTTATCCTGCCTGATCAAGATGGCAACTCATCGCACTGTCCCTGACTTGCCGCTTATCGCTTGTAGCTTGCCGCTGCTTCTAGAACTGATAGCCGACCCCAGCGTAGTAGCCCCAGCCATTGGAGCGGGCGCGGAACTCGCCGTCGCCGAAGTTCAGCACGCTGCCGTCCTCCCAGTTGCCGCCGTTGTGGAAGTAGCGGCCCACCAGGGTGAAGCGCAGGTGGGTGAAGGAATACAGCAGCACGTTGGTGGCCACGGTGGCGTTGGCGGTGCGCGCCGGATTGTCCTTGTGCAGGTCGGAGCCGAAATCGAAGTTGGTGAAGCCGATGTAGGTGAGCGAGGCGCCGTTGCTGAATTTGTCGATGGGCACGATGTATTTGAGCTGGGCGCGGTAGCCGTCCCAGGAGTACTCGTTGCTGGCGCCGTAGTTTTCCCACTGGTAGCGGCCATAGAAGTTGGCCGAGAGGTTGACCCGCGAATGGGTGTCGATATCGGTGCCCAGGCCGCTGTACAGGGTATTGGCGCGGTTGGCGGTGCGGCTGCCGTGGTCGTAGATCCAGTCGAAGGCCACATACCATTCCTTGATTGGGCCTATGGCCAGGCTGCGGCCGGCCAGGTAGTCGATGGAAATCCGTGGTTCGTGCTCCATGAACAGTGGCGAGCCGTGGTCCCAGATGCCCTTGTCGTGGCTGTTGCCGATATCGAGGATTTTCGGCAGGTCGATGTAGCCGTACAGCTCGAACGGGCCCTTGCGCCCGAAGTATTCGTATTCCAGGTAGATATCGTCGGCCGGGCGCGGGCCGAAGCTGATGTCCTTGCTACCGATCAGCATCAGGTCCTGGTTGTACCAGTCGGAGAGGTAGGCGCCGGGCTTGGCCGGTTGTGCGTCGGCGCTCAGGCTTTCGCCCTGGGCCGAGGTGTCGGAAGTGGGCGTGGCTGCCTGGGCGAGGGCGCTGGGTAGTCCCGTAACGCCAAGCAGAAAGAGTGAAGCAGCCAAGGTGTGGCAGGACGCGAAGCGTCGCAAAGCGCTGTGCATGGAAAGTCCCTGTTCTTGCGGTGTGAAGTCCCTGATGTTCGATTCCAGGCTAGACGGAGGCGAACACCCACGAAATAACAGCTAGCAAACGTTTGCACAAGGCGTACCAATTCGCAGTGGCACTTTCGAAATCACTCGGAATACCCCGGTTGCAGCTGCCGGCAGCCCGGCATCCGCAGGTGAGGGGGGGATATTGCGGGGCATCTTTGGCCCTCCGCCTGCGTCAGCCTCAGGGGAGGGCTCCAGGATGGGGCATCTAGAACGCGTAACTGGCTTGCAAGGCCAGCGAGTTAGCCGTGAAGCCGCTGCGCGCCTGGTAGCTGTAGCCCGCCCCGATCACCAGGGATGACAGCGCATAGTTGAGGCCGATCTTCGCTTCATGGCGGTCACGGGCGACCTTGGCGCCCTGGACGGTGAAGGCCGAGTCGCCGAGGACAAAGCTCGAGGTCTGAGCGACAGGGTCGCCGATCAGGTCGTGGTAGGTCATCAGGCTGGCTTCAGGCTGCAGCCGGCCCCGTTCCAGGGGCCAGTTGCCTGCCACTCGCAGGCCCGCGCCCAATTCGCCGACTTCGTACGCCTGGGAACCGGTATCAAGGGCTGCGGAGGAACCGTGTTCCTTGAAGCCGTCCATGTTCACCCTGGCATAGCGGGTTGCCACGCGGGGCTCAAGCAGCAGGTTGTCGGTCAGGCGGAAGCGGTAGCCTGCCAGCAGGCTCATGGACAGCTGGTCGCTGTCATAGCGGCCCTTGGCGGTGGTGCCGGCGACATGGCGCTTGCTGTCGTTCTGGTTGTGGCCATAGCTGAGGCTGCCGTTGGCGAAGCCGTCCTGCAGCGCCCAGTTGCCATACAGCGACAGGGCATGGCCTTGTACATCGGTCTTGTTGCCAAGGTCGGAATGGATGTTGGCATTGATGCGCGAATAGGCGAGGCCCAAGGTCGTGGCGGCATTGAGCCGACCGTCGACACCCACCGCCAGCACGCTGTTGTTGGCGGAGTAACCGTTCTTGTGGTCACGGCGATTCTGATCCAGGTCGCTGTCCAGGCCTTGTATCCAGACACCTTGGGCGTCCGTTGGCTGGTCGTCCGGCCCCGTGCCACGCAGGTGATCCAGGCGGCTGAAAATGGCCTGGTTGAGTTGATCCTGCCCGTGCAGGGTGGTCTCCAGCACGCCTCGGCTGACGTCGGGCTTCAGGCGTTCGCCCTGTGCCACCAGGTCGGCGGTGGTGGATTGCCCCGCCAATGCCTGAAACACCGGGTCGCTGTTACTCAGGCGTCCCAACACTTGGTTTTTCAGTGAATTGACTGCCTGTGCGGTACTGGGGTCGGCGCCCTGGTCGAGCAATTGCTGTTGCAGTTGCTGATCGCTTTTCAATCCCACCACTGCCGAAACCGCTTGGGCATCCGTGGAGTAGCTGAGTACATCCAGCAGTGCCGAGCGGCTGCTGACGCTCAGGCCATGGTCTTGCAGGTTGTTGGCCTGGACCAGGGTGTAGCGGGTGCCACTGGCATTGGCCTGGAAATCGCCAGGCTTGGCACTCAGGGTCACTTTCGACGCTGGGGCGAAGGTGGCGTTGCCGTTGACTGTCAGATAGGGCGTGCCAGGTACCACGCTGTTGCTCAGGCGCATATCGATAGCGGCGCCACTGGCCACCGCCAGGTCACCGCTGATGTTCGTGCCCTGAGCTGCAAGGTTGAGCGAGCCCGAGTTGATGTTCAGCGGGCTGACAATGCGCTGGCCGATGAAGTCTGCCTGGCCGCTGACGTTGACCTGCACCAGGTCGAGCAGGTCGCCCTGGATCTGCCCGCCGCTCCAGTTCAGTTCGGCGAGGTGCGCGCCGTTGATGGCGGTGCCGCTGTTGCTGCGGATGAGCCCGGCCTGCTGGTTGATTTCGAAGGCTGAGGTCTGGTCAGCGGCGTCGACGGCAATCGCCACGCCGTCGGCCAGCAGGGTGCCGCGGTTGATGATGCCGCGCTGCCCCGAAGCCAGGTTTTGAGTGAAATGGGCACCGCGCAGTTCGATCGACCTGGCCTGGTCGCCCAGGCCTTCGATGGTGCCGGTGTTGAGTAGGTAATCCACCGTACCGTCGTAGAAAGCCACGCTGGCGGCATCCTTGCCCGTGGCGGACAGCAGGCCGCTGTTCTCGATCTTCAGCGCGCTGGTGTGGGTTTCCACTTCCAGGGCGTTGGTCTCTTCGCCCCTCACCCTGACGCTGCCCGAGTTGAGCACCTTGCCGCCGATAAACACCTGGTTCAGGCCAGAGGCATCGATAGCGATGCCGATCGCCTCCGGGGCGGAAATGTCGATGGTGCCGGTATTGGCCAGGTTCCCCTGGATAGTGGCGCGGTTGACAAAGATCCCCTCGTGATTGGTTCTCAGGGAATTGCCACCGGCGCTGATCTGGATGGTTCCCGATTGGATGACGCTGCCGTCGATGGTGGCGTTGCCAATTTCCATTCCTGTGGCATCGGGGGTGTTCAGCAGCAGGATGGTGCCGTTCTGATTGATATCGCCGGTGATATGGCTGCCCGCTGCAGCACTGAGATTGAACGTGCTGTCGATCTGTATTCCGCTGACCCTGGGCAGCCCGTCCAGGGTGATGTCTGCTCGATTGAGCAGGGTGCCCTGGATATCGGTGGTGCGAAAGTCCGCGCCGGAGATGATCCCCGGTGACGCCGGGGTGGTTTGGGTGAACTGCCCGCTCAAGGTCAGTGACTCGCTGAAGGAGGCCTGGTCCCAGCTGTTTGTACCGCTGCCAAGATCGATCTCAACCGCGCCTGCTTGTGCACTGGCGGCGCCCACTAGCAGGGCCAGGAGGTTTTTCTTAAACGATTTGCTCTTCATGCATACTCCATTGCTGAACAATACTGCCGTGATACCTGGCAGGTGCTGGGGTTTGCGGGCAGTGAGGCGAAGCTCTGCCGGCAAGTGCCTCAGTGGCTGCGCGACCTTAGTTCACGGGTCGCCAACTAATTGATTTTCCAGGGTGCCTGGAAAAAGAGCGCGGATTCTCCCTGAGTTGAATGCCTTTTCAAATAGGTAACTTCGCAAAATTGATGCGGCGCAATGCCGCCCGATCCCGTCGGGGGCTTTTGAACGACCGGAAGCTTGGGGGTTGGGCGGATCGAGGAAAAATCGATTCAAGTTGCGCAATTGGGTTATGCCAGTTCGGCGCTGACCTTTCGCGGAAGTTGGAGCCCGCTCTGGCTTGGTCATTTGACTTGGCGTTTGGGTCAGTGTTTTTTGCGCTATTTGAGGCAAACAAGAGGTGTCTATTTTTTGGCTGTGGACGCTTTAGTTGCCTTTTCTGAGGCCAACTAGTTGAAACTTCTGAAGTTGATTGCTCACTGGAAAACCCGTGAACCCACGTCAAACTAAAGTATTAATGCTATTTGACAAGAGGAAAAAAGCCACGCGGTTTTCTTTGTCGTCTAGGTTTCGTGCTCAGGAGATATTACCTGTTGTCAGGTTTTTTACCTTGATGCGCAACGAAATCGAATAGTCCTGCCAGGCTGCGCAGAAGTTCACGGATGAAAAGCTTGACCCCTCAAGGAGTTGAGCGTGGAACAAGGTCAGTTCAAGGATTCGGTCGCCAAACTTTCACCTCTCTCCATGGCCGTTCGCCTGGGTGTGGTCGGGCTGGTCTGGGGGCTGCTGAGCCCGAGCGCCATGGCAGTCTGTTCACCGGCCAGCCCGGTGGCGGGGGATACCGTCACTTGCAGTGGCAATGCCACGGCGATTCTGACCAATGCCTTCTCCAGTGCCGCCGATGCCTTGACGGTCAACGTTACCAGCGGCTCGACCTTCAATTCGCTGCTCGGTGGAACGGCGATCAGCCTCACCGGTAACAACATCACCCTGAATAACGCTGGCACCATCGACCCCTCGTTGCTGGGGCTGGTGACCCTGCTCAGCAACGGTGCGGTGATCGGCAACGGCGCGTCAGGCACGGTGAGCGTCAACAATGCGGCCTCGGGGCTGCTCAGCGGGACGTCGGGAATTCTCGGGTTGAACCTGGGGACCCTCAACGGCATGGCGCTGAACATCAACAATGGCGCCGGCGGCAGCACCAGCATCGTCAACGACGGCACCATCAGTTCCCAGGCCCTGTTGGGGCTGACCCTGGTGTCTGCCGATGCGCCGGTGGTGGCGGTGTATGGCGGCTCCCAGGTGTCGATGAACAACAGCGGCTCGCTGGTGGGACGGGTGGCTTTCCAGTCCTCAGCCGGCGGCAACAGCTTCGTCAACAGTGGCTCGATCGTCGGTGGTGTGTCCCTGGGGGCTGGCAGCACCAACACCTTTACCGCCATCACCGGTTCCACGGTGCAGAGCGGTGGCGGGGTGGGGGTGAGCCTGGGCGGGCTGGTGGGGGTCGACCTGACCTTCGCCCCCACCGGGCAGATCGACGGCGGGGCCGGCGGCACCAACGGCCTGGTGCTGCAAAATACCCTGGGGGTTGGCGGCGGCACGTCCGGTTCGGGCACGGTGTCCAGTGCCAACTACGTCAATTTCAACAACCTGGTGCTCAACAGTGGCACCTGGACCCTGCAGGGGCCGGTGGTCAGTGGCAACACCACCCTCAATGGCGGTGTGGCGCTGTTCAACAACAGCGGTACCTTCGGCAGCGGGCTGCTGACCTCCAATGGCGGGATACTGCAGGCCAGCAGCGCCGGCCTGACCCTGAGCAACCTGATCAGCCTGGGCAGTGGCGGCCTGGTGCTCCAGGGCAGTAACAGCGTGACCTTGGGCGGGGTGATTTCCGGCAGTGGCGGCTTGACCAAGAACGGCAGTGGAGCACTGACCCTCAACGGCGCCAACACCTACAGCGGCAACACCACCCTCAACGCCGGTACGCTGCAGGTGGGCAACAACCTGGCCCTGGGCAGCGGCAGCCTGACCTTTGGCGGCGGCGCCACGCTTGCCGCGGTGGGTACGGTGAACCTGGCCAATGCGCTGATTCTCAACAGCAGCATGAACACCACCGGGGCGGGGGCACTGACCCTGTCCGGGCTGATCAGTGGCAGCAGCGCAATCAACAAGGGCGGCAGCGGCAGCCTGATCCTCAGCGGTGCCAACAGCGGCTACAGCGGTACCACCAACCTGAGCTCCGGGACCCTGGTGCTGGGCGACAACAATGCCCTGGGCAGTGGTGTTCTGACCGTCAACGGCAGTTCCAGCCTGGACACCACCAGCGCCCTGAGCCTGAACAACAACCTGACCCTCAATGCCAACCTGACCAACCTGGGCACCAACAACCTGACCCTCAACGGCGTGCTTTCCGGAACTGGCGGGCTGGTCAAGAACGGTGCCTCCACGCTGACCCTCAGCGGCAACAACAACTACCAGGGCACCACCACCCTCAGTGGCGGCAGCTTGCTGCTGGGCAGCAATACCGCCCTGGGCACCGGCGCCCTGAACACCGCGGCCGGGGTCACCCTGGACACCACCACCGCCGTCACCCTGGCCAATGCCCTGAACATGGCGGCCAACCTGACCCTCGGCGGCAGTCAGGCGCTGGGCCTGTCCGGCTCGATCAATGGCGCCGGCGGTTTGATCAAGAACGGTAACGCCAGCCTGACGCTGTCCGGCAACAACGGCTACCTGGGTAATACTGCGCTGAATGCCGGCACCCTGGTGCTGGGCAGCAACCTGGCCCTGGGCCTGGGCATGCTCAATGCCGCCGCCAACACCAGCCTGGACAGCAGCACCGCCGTCACCCTGGGCAATGCCCTGAACCTGGCGGGCAACCTGTCGCTGCTCGGCAGTTCCAACCTGAGCCTGGGTGGGGTAGTCGCCGGCAACGGCAGCCTGACCAAGAACGGTTCGGCCAACCTGACCCTCAATGGCAGCAACACCTATACCGGTGGTACCACGCTGAATGCCGGCACCCTGACCCTGGGCAACAATGCCGCCCTGGGCAGCGGCGCCTTGACCGTGGCCGGCGCCTCGCACCTGGCGAATAACGCCAGCCTGGACCTGCTCAACGACATCACCCTGAATGCCGACCTGACCCTGGACGGCGTCAACCCGTTGATTCTCGACGGGCTGATCAGCGGCACGGCCGGGCTGATCAAGAATGGCGCGGCCAACCTCACCCTCAACGGCGCCAACACCTATCAGGGCGGCACCCTGCTCAATGCCGGCAGCCTGACCCTGGGCAATGCCAGTGCCCTGGGCAGTGGCGCGCTGACCGTGGGTGGCGCCAGTTCGCTGAATGCCAGCAGCGCCCTGACCCTGAACAACGCGATCAATCTCAATGCCGCGCTGACCCTGGGCGGCAGCAACGCCCTGACCCTGGACGGGGTGATCGGAGGCACCGGCAGCCTGATCAAGACAGGTGCCTCAAGCCTGACCCTCAATGGCAGCAACACCTACCAGGGCGGCACTGCGCTGAATGCCGGCACGCTGATCGTCGGCTCCGGCAGCGCCCTGGGCAGCGGCACCCTGACTGCCAGCGGCGGTACCGTGCTGGATGCCAGCAGCGCCCTGAGCTTGAACAATGCGCTGAACCTGCAGGGCAGCCTGACCTTTGCCGGCAGCAATGCCCTGACCTTGACCGGGCTGGTCAACGGCGTAGGTGGACTGATCAAGAACGGTGCCGCCGACCTGATTCTCAGCGGCGCCAACGGCTACCTGGGAAACACCGCGCTCAACGTCGGGCGCTTGGTGGTCGGCAACAGCACGGCGCTGGGCAGCGGCATCCTGAATGCCGCGGCGGGCACCACCCTGGATGCCAACACCGGCGTGACCCTGAACAACCAGGTCAACCTGAGCGGAGGGCTGAATATCGGCGGTACGGCCGACCTGGGGCTCAGCGGCCTGATCGCCGGCGCCGGCAGCCTGATCAAGAATGGCACCGCCAACCTGAGCCTCGCCGGCAACAACACCTATGCCGGCGGTACCACCTTGAATGCCGGGACCCTGACCATCGGCAGCAATGCGGCGCTGGGCAGCGGCGCCCTGACCGTGGCCGGAGCGGCCAGCCTGGACAGCAGCGGCGCCTATGCCCTGAACAACAATCTGGCCTTGAATGCGGCCCTGAGCGTGCTCGGCAGCAATGACCTGAGCCTTGGCGGCCTGATCAGCGGCAGTGGGCAATTGATCAAGAACGGTGCGGGCAACCTGACCCTCAACGGCATCAGCACCTACCTGGGGGGCACCACCCTGAATGCCGGCACCCTGACCATCGGCAACAGCAGTGCCCTGGGCAGCGGCGCGTTGACCGTGGGTGGCGCCGCGACCCTCGACAACAGCACGCCACTGAGCCTGGCCAACGATGTCACGCTCAATGCCGACCTGACTTTGGCCGGCAACAATGACCTGGTGCTGGCCGGGATCGTCAGCGGCAGCGGCGGGCTGATCAAGAACGGCTTGAGCGACCTGACCCTGCAGAGCAGCAACAGCTTCAGCGGCGCCCTGGACATTGCCGCGGGCAGCGTCACCACTCTGGTCAGCGGTGCCCTGGGCAATGCCTCCGGGGTCAATATCGCCCTGGGGGCGGGCCTCAATCTCGGCGCCAGCGACACCGTGGGCGGGCTGACCGGAGGGGGGGCGCTGCAGGTGAATTCCGGGGTGGCGCTGAGCATCGGCAGGGGCAATGCCAGCAGCACCTTTGGCGGCAATATCGACGGCAACGGCCAGTTGCTGAAGATCGGCAGCGGTACCCTGACCCTCAGCGGCATCAACGGCTTGACCGGGGCCACCCAGGTCAATGCCGGCACCCTGAATGTCAGCGGTTCCCTGGCCAGCTCCAGCGTCACCGTCAACAACGGCGCCAGCCTGACCGGCAGCGGTTCGTTGCTGGGGGCGGCGAACGTCGCCAGCGGCGGTCACCTGGTCTTGAGCTCCGGCAATGTGCTGTCGGTGAACTCCCTGTCGCTGGCCAGCGGCAGCAATCTGGATGTCAGCCTGGGGGCGCCGTCCACTACAGCGCTACTCAGCGTAGGGGGCAACCTGGCCCTCGATGGCCAGCTCAATGTCAGCGATGCCGGTGGTTTTGGCGTCGGCCTGTATCGCTTGATCAACTACACCGGCAGCCTCTCGGGCTCGGGCCTGAACGTGGCCAGCGTGCCGGTGGGCTACAACCTGGGGGACCTAGTGGTGCAAACCAGCGTGGCCAATCAGGTCAACCTGCTGGTGTCGGCGTCCAATCCCAATATCCGTTTCTGGGACGGCAGCCAGACCGTGCCTAATGGCACGGTGGACGGCGGCTCCGGCACCTGGACGGCTGGGGGCACCAACTGGACCTCGGTGGACGGCTTCCTCAACCAGACCTGGGCCAGCGATTTCGCGGTGTTCCAGGGCACTGCGGGCACGGTCACGGTGCAGGGGCCGCAGAGCTTCACCGGGATGCAGTTCGTCACCGATGGCTACAACCTCCAGGCCGGTGCGGCGGGGGTCCTGACCGCAGTCAACGGCACGGGCGGCAATACCGCGATTCGGGTCGACCCGGGCGTGACTGCCACCCTGGGCGTGGGCATCAATGGCAGCGGCACCCTGGCCAAGCTCGATAGCGGCACCTTGGTGCTCAATGGCGCCAACACCTACAGCGGCGGCACCCTGCTCAATGGCGGGCGCCTGGTGGTGGGCAACAACAGTGCCCTGGGCAGTGGCGCCCTGACCGCAGCGGCAGGTACCACCCTGGACAGCAACAGTGCCGTGAGCCTGGGCAACGCGGTCACTCTGAACGGCAACCTGAGCATTGGCGGCACCCAGGCCCTGACCCTGAATGGCGTGCTCAGCGGCGCCGGGGGGCTGATCAAGAACGGCTCGGCCAACCTCACCCTGGGCGGCAACAACACCTACCTGGGGGTGACTGCGCTGAACGCCGGCGGCCTGATCCTGGCCAGCAACAGCGCCCTGGGCGGCGGTACCCTGAACGCCGCAGCGGGCACCACGCTGGATGCCAGCAGCGCCCTGAGCGTCGGCAACCAGATCAGCCTGGCGGGCAACCTGGGCATTCTCGGTAGCGCCGACCTGACCTTGTCCGGGGTGATCAACGGTGCCGGTGGCCTGACCAAGAGTGGCGCGGCCAGCCTGACCCTCAGCGGCGCCAACGGCTACCTTGGTGGCACCACCCTGAATTCCGGCACCCTGGTGGTGGGCAACAGCAGCGCTCTGGGTTCCGGTGCGCTGACCGTGGGCGGCGCCGCCACCCTGGGCAACAACGCCGCGCTGGCCCTGAGCAACAACCTCACCCTCAACGCCAACCTGAGCCTGGCGGGCAGCCAGGACCTGAGCCTTGGCGGGGTGATCAGCGGTACTGGCGGCTTGACCAAGAACGGTGCCGCCAACCTGACCCTCAACGGCATCAACACCTACTCGGGCGGCACCACCCTGAATGCCGGCACCTTGGCCGTCGGCAACAGCAGCGCCCTGGGTTCCGGCGCACTCACTGTGGCCGGCGCAGCGACCCTGGCCAACAGCGCGCCTCTGGTACTGGCCAATGACGTCAATGTCAACGCGGCCCTGACCCTGGCCGGTAGCAACGACCTGACCCTGGCCGGGACCCTGGCCGGCAGTTCGACTCTGATCAAGCAGGGCCTGAGCGATCTGACCCTGACCGGCAACAACAGCTTCAATGGCCTGCTCGACGTGCAGGCCGGCAGCCTCAGCACCTTGGGCAGCGGTGCCCTGATCAGTAACGCCAGTGTCAACCTGGCCGCCGGCAGCAGCCTCAACCTGGGCGGCCAGACCGACCTCGCCAGCCTCAGCGGCAGCGGC
Organism: Pseudomonas sp. NFXW11; assembly: GCF_049887815.1. NCBI lineage: Bacteria > Pseudomonadati > Pseudomonadota > Gammaproteobacteria > Pseudomonadales > Pseudomonadaceae > Pseudomonas > Pseudomonas sp. NFXW11. Next base: position 32,277 of record NZ_JAGEKI010000025.1, read on the forward strand.
ACCGTGGTCATTGCTGGCAACAATGTTCTGACCCTGGGCAACACCAACCTGAACTCCACCTTCGCTGGCAGCCTCAATGGCAGCGGGCAATTGATCAAGGCCGGCACCGGCACCCTCAATCTCAGTGGCAGCAATGGCGTGACGGGTGGCACCAGCATCAACGACGGGACATTGAATATCGGCGGTTCCCTGGCCAGTACCCTGGTCGAGGTCAACAGTGGTGCGACCCTGACCGGCAACGGCAGCCTCAGCGGTTCGGTGGTGGTCAATGATGGTGCCCACCTGGCCCTGAGCACGGGCAACACGCTGTCAGTGGGTTCGCTGCTGATGGGCAGCGCGGCGATCCTGGATGTGAGCCTTGGCGCGCCGGTCAGCGGTGGTGGCAATCCGCTGCTGAATGCCACGGGCGATTTGAACCTGGACGGCACCCTGAACGTCAGCGACCAGGGTGGTTTTGGCACGGGTGTCTATCGTCTGGCCAACTACGGCGGCAACCTGACCAATACCCTGACCCTGGGCAGCCTGCCCGGCAGCGTGACCCCGGGCGACCTGCAGATCCAGACTGCGGTGAGCAACCAGGTCAACCTGCTGGTCACCGCACCTAACACCACCGTGCTGTTCTGGGATGGCTCGCAGACCACGGGCAACGGCGCGATCGAGGGCGGCAGCGGCACCTGGAGCAGCGCCGGCAACAACTGGACTTCGGTGGACGGCACGGTCAACCAGGCCTGGGGCAACAGCTTCGCGGTGTTCCAGGGCACGGCCGGAACGGTCACCGTGGACGGCACCCAGAACCTCACCGGCATGCAGTTTGTCAGCAACGGCTACAACCTGGTGGGCGGTAGCGCCGGCCAGTTGAACCTGGTCAACGGCGGCACCGGCAACACCGCGATCCGCGTCGACCCGAACGCCATCGCCACCCTGGGGGTCACCCTCAATGGCACTGGCACCCTGGCCAAGCTCGACAGCGGCACCCTGGTGCTCAACGGTAACAATGGCTACACCGGCGGCACCGCGCTGAATGGCGGCACCCTGGTGGTGGGCAACAACAATGCCCTGGGCACGGGCGTGCTGACCGCCGCCAACGGCACCACCCTGGACAGCAACAGCGCCGTTAGCCTGGGCAATGCCACGGTGCTCAACGGCGCCCTGAGCGTCGGCGGTTCCAACGCCCTGACCCTGGGCGGGGTGATCAGTGGCAGCGGCGGCCTGATCAAGAACGGCAACGCCAGCCTGACCCTGAATGGCGTCAACACCTACCAGGGCGGCACCCGGCTGAATGCCGGGCAACTGATCCTGGGCAACAATGCCGCTCTGGGCACTGGGGCGCTGACTGTCAGCGGCAATGCCCAGCTCGACACCTCGAGTGCCTTGCAACTGGGTAACGCCATCAGCCTCGGTGCGCAGTTGGCCCTGGCCAACAACCAGAACCTGACCCTCGGCGGCGTGATCAGCGGCAGCGGCAGCCTGGTGAAAAACGGCAGTGGCAATCTATTGCTCAGCGGCGCCAATACCTACAGCGGTGGCACCGTACTCAATGCCGGCAGCACCCAGGGCGACAGCAGCAGCCTGCAGGGGGCGATTGTCAACAATGCCACGCTGACCTTCCAGCAGGCCGCCAACGGCACCTATGCCGGCAACCTCAGCGGCAATGGCAGCCTGATCAAGAACGGCAACGGCAGCCTGCTGCTGACCGGCAACAACGGCTTCACCGGCAGCACCCAGGTGCAGGCCGGCTCGCTGCTGGTCAATGGCTCCCTGGCCAGTGCCACGGTGCAAGTGGCCAACGGCGCCAGCGTGGGCGGCAGCGGTCAGCTGGGCGGCGCGCTGAGCCTGGCCAACGGCGCCACGCTCAAGGCCAGCGGCAATGCCACGCCGCTGTCGGTCGGTTCCCTGGCGCTGTCGTCCGGCAGCTTGCTGGACTTCACCCTGGGCCAGGCGACGGGCTCCAACACCCTGGTCAATGTTGCCGGCAACCTGACCCTGGACGGCAGCTTGAACATCACCGATGCCGGTGGTTTCGGCATCGGCGTCTATCAACTGTTCCGCTACGGCGGCAGCCTCACCGATAACGGCCTGAGCTACGGCACCTTGCCCGGCGGCGTAGTGCCGGGCTCGCTGAGCCTGCAGACGGCCCTGGCCAACCAGGTCAACCTGGTGGTGCAGGGCGCTGCGGGCCAGGTGCAGTTCTGGAACGGCGGCAAGACCAGCGCCGATGGCAGCATCACCGGTGGCAGTGGCACCTGGGGCCCTAGTACCAACTGGACCGACCCCACCGGCACCCAGACCCAAGGCGCGGGCAACCAGTTCGCGATCTTCGGCGGCCAGGGCGGCACGGTCACGGTGGTCGGCGCCCAGAGTTTCACCGGCTTGCAGATACTGGACAGCGGCTACAACTTTGTCGCCGGCAGCAACGGCAGCCTGAGCCCGACCAATGCCACTGACGGCAGCCTGGCCAAGATCCGAGTGAATGCCGGGGTCAGTGCGCAGATCGACGCGCCGCTGGTGGGCACCGGCGGCATCGAGAAAACCGACGCCGGCCTGTTGCTGCTCACCGGCGCCAATACCTACAGCGGCGGCACCACCGTCAGCGGCGGCACCCTGGCGGGCAACACCACCAGCTTGCAGGGACGGCTGCTGGTGAATGCGCGCATGCTGTTCGCGCAAAACAGCAATGGCGTGCTCAATGGCGTGCTCAGCGGCACCGGCACCGTGGTCAAGCAGGGCGCCGGGTTGTTGATGCTCAATGGCAACCACCCGTTCAGCGGCACCCTGGCGGTGGAGCAGGGCACCTTGCAAATCGGTGATGACCCGGGCTCGGTGGCCGGTACGGTGACGGTCAGCAACGGTGCGGTGCTGCAAGGCAATGGCAGCGTCGGCGCGCTGAGCAACGCCGGCCTGGTGATTTCCGGTGGGCCGATCGGCAACTTGAGCGTCACCGGCAACTTCAGCAACGCCAGCAACGGCACCTTGCAGTTGACCCCGACCTCGGCCAGCAGCCCGGCGCTGCAAGTCGGCGGCAGCGCCAGCCTGGGCGGTCGCCTGGTGGTCAGTGGCCTGACCCCGCGCAGCGGCAGCACCAGCTATTCGCTGATCAACGCCGCCGGCGGCCTCAATGGCACCTTCGCCAGCAGCAACCTGCCACAACTGGTGTTCCTCGATACATCCCTGGTCTACGGCGCCAATCAGCTGAGCCTGAATGTCAGCCGCAACCAGACCCAGTTCACCGACGTGGCCCTGACCGCCAACCAGCGGGCCACCGCCGCGGCGCTGCAGGCCTATTCCGGCGACGATGACGACCCGGCGGATCAGTTGAACAACCAGATCCTCGGCCTCGACAGCGCCGGCGCGCAGGCGGCTTTCGACAGCTTATCGGGGGAGATCCACGCCAGTACCGCTAGCGCCTTGCTGGAGGATTCGCGTTATGTGCGTGATGCCCTCAATGACCGCATGCGGCAACCGGCGTGCGCTGCCGAGGACGACCCGCGGCAGGCGCTGGCCAGCAGTGCCAACCGCTTGAGCAGTGGCGGTTGTCAGGGCGAGATGGTCGGCTGGATGCGGGTGCTGGGCACCTGGGGCGAGATGGAGGGCAACAGCAACAGCGCCAAGCTCGATCGCAACCTGTCGGGCTTTATTCTCGGCAGCGATCGCCAGCTCGACGACACCTGGCGCGCCGGTGCCGCCGTGGGCTACACCCGCAGCGACCTGAGCGCCAGCCGGCGCCAGTCCGATGCCACGGTCAACACCACGCACCTGGCGGCCTACGTCAATTCCCAGTACGACGCCCTGGCGGTACGCCTGGGGGCGGCCTACAGCTGGCACAAGATCGAGAGCAAGCGCAATGTCAGCGTCGGCAGCTACAACGATCGCCTGAAAGCCGACTATGACGCCCGCAGTGCCCAGGTGTTCGGTGAAGTGGGTTACGCCATGCAGGCCGGCAGTATTGCCCTGGAGCCGTTCGTGGGCCTGGCCTATGTCAACTACGACAGTGATACCGGCAAGGAAAAGGGCGGGGCGGCGGCGCTCAAGGTCAAGTCCAGCCAGGACGTGACCTTCTCCACCGTTGGCCTGCGCGCCGGCCAGCGCATCACCCTGGGCAACGGTCAGCAAATGACCCCGCGCCTGGCCGTAGGCTGGCGTCATGCCTATGGCGACACCAAGCCGGATGCCGACCTGAGCTTTATCGATGGCGGCACCTCGTTCACCACCCAGGGCGTGCCGATCGCCAAGGACAGCGCGCTGCTGGAGGCGGGCCTGGACTACCAGATCAGCCCGGCCGGCAAGCTGGGTATCGGTTATTCGGGGCAGGTGTCCAAGGAGACCAAGGACCACGCCGTGACCTTGAGCCTGACCCTGGGCTTTTGAACGGCAACAGGTTGCTAGCCGCTCGCAAGGGCGGCTTTTTCTTGCCTCGCGACTGGCCCTGTTCGGTGGCGGTCACGGGGGTTGCCGTGCGCTCGGGCGCCTGAGTGCCCCGCGGCGCAGCGCCGGGCTAACGGATGGACGCGGCTTTTTTCTCGACCAGTGCCGCACCCATGACCAGCATCTCCGGCAGATGCTTGCGCTGCTCTGGCGAGGCCATACCCAGATGCTGGTCGCCTTGCCAGAGCTCCCCGGCCACGATTCTCAGGTCGAGTCCGGTTTGCGATTCTCGCAGCGTTTCATGGCCGACCCAGTGCCAGCGCTGCTTGTGCACGGGCGCCTTCGAGGTGTAGAGCCGCAGTGCAAAGGTGTCTGCCAGTGCGTCGGGCAGTTGCCGGGTAGTGACGCTGCTGGCGTAGAGACCCAGCAGGATCGTGTCCTTGTAGCGTTGTGAAACGTACAGCACCTTGGCCGGCCTGAAGCCCTCGCTGATAGGAATCAGCACGATGTCGCCGGCGATGGTGGGTCTTGTGCTCATGGCCCTGGCCTTTTTGAGTCGTTGATTAAGCCGCTGGTCGCTGCTTGGACATTCATGCAGCAGCGCAGTATTGCTATTTCTGCGCTGAGCACCAGCCCTGAAGAGCCCTGTCCGGCCTTGAGCGGGCGTGGATGCTAGAGTGCGCCCGTGATCTGCCGCCACGTCAGGAGTGAATATGCAATTGTCCGAACACCTGCTGTTGCTCGAGCGCCAACTGCAGCAAGCCGAAGTGCGGGCCGACCGCCAGGCGCTGGAGGCCTTGCTGGCCGAAGAGTTCCTTGAGTTCGGCGCCAGCGGTGGGCGCTGGGACAAGGCCCAGGTGCTGGCCGACCTGCCGCAGCAGGATTTCATCGAGCGGCGTATCAGCGAATTCGCCGTGCAGCGCCTGGCGCCCGACCTGGCCCAGGCCACCTACCTGTGCCATAACGCCGCAGTTGGCGCCCGCCCGGCCACCAGTGCCTGGCGCAGCTCGCTGTGGCGCCACCGCGAGGGGCGCTGGCAGATGCTGTTTCATCAGGGCACGCCGCGGCCCAATACCTGACCCCTCTGCTAGAATCCCCGCTCCCTGAATTCACGAGGTGCCCCATGAGCGAGCCGATTCGCCTAACCCAGTACAGCCATGGCGCTGGCTGCGGTTGCAAGATTTCACCCCAGGTACTGGAAGTGATCCTGGCCGGCAGCGGGGCGCAGAACCTCGACCCCAAGCTCTGGGTCGGCAACGCCTCGCGGGATGATGCGGCGGTGTATGAGATCGATAGCGAGCGCGGGGTGGTGTCCACCACCGACTTCTTCATGCCGATTGTCGATGACCCCTTCGACTTCGGCCGCATCGCCGCCACCAACGCCATCAGCGATATCTACGCCATGGGCGGCGACCCCTTGATGGCCATCGCCATTCTGGGCTGGCCGGTGAATGTGCTGGCCCCGGAAGTGGCTCGCGAGGTGATCCGTGGCGGTCGCGCAGTGTGCGATGCGGCGGGCATTCCTCTGGCCGGTGGCCACTCCATCGACGCGCCGGAGCCGATCTTCGGCCTGGCGGTGACCGGGCTGGTGGAAAAACGCTTTATGAAACGCAACGACACCGCCACCGCCGGTTGCCTGCTGTACCTGACCAAGCCCCTGGGGATCGGCGTGCTCACCACCGCCGAGAAAAAGGGCAAGCTGCGCACCGCCGATATCGGCCTGGCCCGCGACTGGATGTGCACCCTGAACAAGCCCGGCAGCCGTTTTGGCAAGCTCGAAGGGGTGACCGCGATGACCGACGTCACCGGTTTCGGCCTGCTCGGGCACCTGGTGGAAATGGCCGACGGCAGCGGCCTGACCGCGCACATTCACTACGACCGCGTGCCGCGCCTGCCGGGGGTCGAGTACTACCTGGATGAGGGCTGCGTGCCCGGCGGCACCTTGCGCAACTACAGCAGCTATGCGGAGAAAGTCGGGCGGGTGCAGGAGCTGCACAAGCGCGTGCTCTGCGACCCGCAAACCAGTGGCGGCTTGTTGGTGGCGGTGACCCCCGAAGGCAACGCCGAATTCCTCGCCCTGGCGGCGGAGCTGGGCCTTGCGCTGGCGCCGATCGGCGAGCTAGTGGAGCGACAGAGTCACGCGGTCGAGGTGTTCTGATGCCTCTGGACTGCACCGACTACCGCGAGATCTTCCTCAACGACCGGCCGCTGATGGACACCCGTGCGCCGATCGAATTCACCAAGGGCGCCTTTCCCGGGGTGCTCAACCTGCCGCTGATGACCGACCAGGAACGCCAGCGGGTCGGCACCTGCTACAAGCAGCAGGGCCAGCAGGCGGCCATTGTGCTGGGGCACCAGTTGGTGTCCGGCGAGATCAAGGCCCAGCGGGTGCAGGCCTGGGCCGAGTTTGCCAAGGCCCACCCTGATGGCTTGTTGTACTGCTTCCGTGGCGGCCTGCGTTCGCAGATCGTCCAGCAGTGGCTGAAGGAGGCGGGTATCGATTACCCGCGGGTCGGCGGTGGCTACAAGGCCATGCGCACCTTCCTTCTGGACACCACCGAGCAGGCCCTGCAGCAATGCGATTTCGTGCTGCTGGGGGGCATGACTGGCACCGGCAAGACTGAACTGCTGGGGCAACTGGACAACGCCCTGGATCTGGAAGGCCACGCCAACCACCGCGGCTCCAGCTTTGGCCGCCGCGCCACCGGGCAGCCGAGCAATATCGATTTCGAGAACCGCCTGGCGATAGACCTGCTGAAAAAGCGCGAGCGCGGGGTGCAGAGTTTTGTCCTCGAGGACGAAAACCGCATGATCGGCAGCTGCGCCTTGCCCCTGTCACTGCACCAGGGCATGCAGGGTTTTCCCATGGTCTGGCTGGAGGACAGCCTGGAGAGCCGGGTGCAGCGCATCCTCGACGACTATGTGGTGAACCTCAGCGCGGAATTTGTCGCGGTGCATGGCGAGGAGGGCTTCGCCCTGTTTGCCGAGCGCCTGCTGGAAAGCCTGAACAAGATCCACAAGCGCCTCGGTGGCGAGCGCCATCAACGGCTGTTCCTGTTGATGGAAGCCGCCCTGGCCGAACAGGCCCGCAACGGCGATGTGGAACTGCATCGGGCCTGGATCCAAGGCTTGCTGGGTGAATATTACGACCCGATGTACGCCTTCCAGCGCGAGAGCAAGGGCGCGCGGATCGAGTTCATTGGCGATCATGCTGCGGTGCTCGACTACCTGCGCCAGCGCCAATCGCCATCCCGCTAGTTATCAGTAAACCGCGCGCTCACTCGATATGAGCGCGCGGTTGCGGTTGCCGTCAGCGGGCCGGGTGTGGGCTGTCGAGCAAGGCCTCGACCACGGCCCGGGCCATTTCCACGGAATGCACCATGGACCAGATCAGGCCGCGCTCGATGCCGCTGGCGCGCTCGGTGATTTCATCGGACACCTCTTCGGCGCACTTGAGCAGCAGGGCAACGTGCAGCAGGGCGTCTTCGGCATTGACCCCGGGTTGTACGGCGAACAGCGGATTGCCCTGGGCATCGCGCAGGCCGAAGGGGCGTGGCCGGGTCGCTTTCAGGGCGCTGAGCAGGTTGGCGTTGGCACGATCCAGTTCGGGGTCGCGCAGCGAGCGGGGTGGATCGGGGACGAGCTTTTTCATGAGATTGTTCCTCCAGTCGTTAAGGAACTGCCGGAGCTCACTTCCACATGAGAGGGTGGCAGCTGTACGCAGGTGTGGAAGACCGGGACTGAAGGATCCGGCGCACCCGAGAGTGCCCCACGTACAGCTGCCATAAAACGAGATCACCCGCATTGAAAACTACGGGTGTTCGTATGAGGCAGGCTGCACGTTCTTCATGTCCGGACTTCCACATCCGAGTCGCTGATTTTGCTGCGACTCAGGGAGACTGCCTGACGAAAACCAAGGGCACAAGCCGCTCAAAGGCGTTGGGGATTCTCTCGGATAAGCCTTACAAAACAAAGCGAAAACTCTAGCGGCGGGAACGGCATTCCCTGACCTGTTTGTTGCAAGACGATGCTGTGGGGGAGGGATGGCGCTGCGATCAGAGGGCCGCGCTCAAGGGATTTCAGCGGGGACACCCGATTGCTCGCAGGTGCTCAAATAGTCATCCACCGCCTCTTTGAAGGCGATTTCCAGCTCTGCCAGGGTTTGTCCTTCGTAGCTCACCAGGGCGCTGATGAACTGGAGCCTGCCAAAGAGGCAGTGGTCCTCGGTGCCGACTTCGATAGAGCCGTAATAGCCCTTGTGTTGCAGCAGGTTGTGCACGGTATCCAGGCCTCCCGATTTCAGTGGTTCGATGATGTGGCGATGTATGTCGGTCTATAACACATGACCGGTGTGTTCTTTGAGAATAAAAACTATCGCGAACTCTCAATGTATTGATATTAATCAGATTTTTCCGAGATGCGCATCCACTGGACCCTATTTCGGACCTACATCCTGGAGAGCAACCCCCGAGCACCCCTTATTGTATGCGGAGGCAAAACTCTTGGATGGCTGCACAGGTCGAGCGGAGCAAATCGTCGTCCATTGAATCAGAAGTGTGTAGGCATCTTCGGCGAGCGTCGAGGCTACGCTGAGACGAATTGAGAAGCCGGCTTTTTCAATAGTCTTAATCGGAAGAGGTTAGTCGTGTCTTGCTATTTCGACTCATATCAGGCTTTACGTCACCGCGAAATCGCCCCAGACAAATACACCAATCACCCTTTTGTCATTAGCACGGACATCTCAGAATGGATTTTTTCACCATAACGCTCCTGGTTCTGATCGGAATACGGTAGTGAAGAGGCGGCACGAAACAGCTAACTAAATAAAATCTATCAGCGCCGCTGCCCGTGGCTCGACTTAGGCTCCCATGGCCTCGGTTCGTGTTTGTGTCGGGTGCAAAACTGTACGGGCCAGCCCAGGACGCGAAGCAAGCTCCGGCCCAACCAAGTCATCCTGTAGGTCCACCAATCAATTGATTTCAGCTCAACCAGGTTTAGAGCGCCGGATTCGCGCTCGATACAGAGCCGGCGCTCAAAGTCGAACCATGGCTGGAGGCGGCCTTGGTATCGATCAGGGATGGAAAGGGCTTGTACATTTGCAGCGGTGAATGAACCTTCAATCACTTCCAATCCTGTCTCTGTTCCGCTGCAATTAGATAGCGTGAATCCAAATGCCATATAGAATCGGTTCCGTTGCTCCCGGGCAGCAGGGGTAGCCGCGTCGACCAAAGACAAGAAACCGGGATCAACTGTGTAATCCGGGATACCTCTGTTCTGCAACCAAGTAAGGACGCACGCCATCAATGCCGGCCCCAACCCTATACCTTGCTTACTCATGATGAGCTGCCCAGTTGGACCGATTTTAATCTGGCATGTAACGTGGCAAATGGTGACTGAAACCTGATTATGCCAGGTGTGAAATGTGGATCTAGCTCCAGTGTGAACGCCACGTGCACGGAAAAACTCGTATTGATCCGCAGCGCCGAAGTCTAGGGTCGCGCACGAGTATTCAGTGATCACCGGTATGATCTCGCGCTGGTAGCCAATCTCGCGCTCAAATATCAGCAAATCCTTGATGTGGCAGAGCTGCTCTAGCTGGTTGGAAGCACGTTTTATGCTCATCCAAAATCCTTAGTCATGGAAATGGTCTTCAAGAAAATTGCCGAGGACAACTCTACGCGCCCCGGATGATATTACCGAGATTTTTGAGCAGCCTAGGCTAGATTTTGTAGTCGTCATGGGAGCGTTATATGACGCATTTGTGACCTATGAAGTCGGCAGGGACCTTCGGAGTACCTGGCTACTGCAAATACTCCTCGGGGCCGATGACCACTTTAGTGATAGGTTCCGATGAACTAGGCTTGCAACCTAAATTCTGGCTCGCTGATCCAACCTGCTAGAGAAGTCAGTGGGCAGTCCTGACGGGTCAATGATAGGGCGCGTTGTTTCTATCATCGTGGATCTGCTCGAAGCCGTATCGCATCTTACGAGCAAGACGTTAGCGCGCCTTGCATATCCTTCTACTGTCTACAATCGCTACGCGAACTTTAAAAGCTTGCGGCAACTAATTTGATTGATGCTAATGTTGATATTAGTGAGCGATCTTATGAAATTCTGTTTTTCTTGGAGTAACCACTGGCCGACGAGGTGGACCGATGCGAAAGTTGCCCTTCTTAGCAGGCATAGCTTTGGTAATTCTCTGGGGGGCACCGCAGGCCCGCGCGACGACCAACACCAACTGTATCGCCCAGAAGCCAACTGTTGTCTGTAATATTGCATGGCGGGAAGGTTGCAGAGCAGTTGATCTTAAACGGCTTCCTGGCTGCCAGGCTGACGGTAAAGAGTCTGTGGAGAAACAGGCTGTAGAGGTCGAAAATGCATCTTCAAAACTCTTAGAGACGCGGAGCGCTGTCGATCTGACTGAGCGAATCAACCTCCCTGTTGACATGCAGATGATCAGTTCACCAATCGATGATTTGAAGCTGTCGGAAAGCATTCCGACTACACCTGTTAAAGACAAGGCTGACGGAATTCTTGCCCGTCTAGATACCAACCCGTTGGACGCCGCCACTCAGGGAGAAGCACGATCTATTATTCGAGCTTGCAATAGCGACGGAAGTGCCAAGACTCCTCGAAACATGTTCCGGTGCTCAGGCTTCCTTGTGACACCGATTGTAAGGTTGAACTGTGTAGGTAATGGTGCCTGCATGCCCACAAAGTGGCCGTTTACATCTAGCAATGGGGCAGGTCCTCGATCAGCGTGGGCTTTGGAGGTTGCCTACGATCAGATCGACACATCGCTCAATGATGGCTTCGCATTCGCCCGCCCGTGGGTCGCGAGCGACAAAGATATTCAAGACTGTCGGGCAAAAGCTTTGGTTATTTCTACAGAAGGAGCCGACGAACGTACCATTCAGTGTCTGACCCTTCGTATGGGCGGTATTGCAGCCCAACGTGCTATGAGTTGCTTCAAGAAGTTTCCGGACGACCCCGTGAACTTTGCTGGCTGTATCAGCGACGTGAAAATAGATAGCGTCGCGCTCAAACAGTCAAACTGTGTCCTGAATGGTGATCAGTCCGATGCTTGCTTGTCAGCACTAGGGGTTTCCTCCGAGAAGACTCAAGAGTGCCGAAGCGCCACACCTGGCAACGACGCAGCTATTCAGACATGTATCACGTCTCTCCCCCGCGAGATTGGTCCTACAGCCGAGTGCGTTCGTGCGTACAGGGGGGACATATCTGCAACAGCTCATTGTATAAGCGGCGTGGCCAAGATCGGGGGGGCGAAAGCGACGGTCGCCTTCAATTGCGGGATGGATTTGGCCAATGCTGGCACTAGCGTTGAGATTCAACAAAAGATGTTCAGCTGCCTCGGTAAGCAATCTCCGGGTGTTGCGAAATTCTCCACGGCGATTGAAAAGTACAAAGGGACAATGGAATGCCTGCAGGACCCATCAAAGGGCTTGGACGAGAAAGCCCAATGCGCACGTGATGCGGGCTTGCCTTTCCCGAAAGAGATGGAGCTCGCTCAGTGCACAGCTCAAGCTGATAGTGGTGCGCAACTGGCCAAATGCGCAGGCGTCAAGGGCGCTGCTGCTGTCGTGGCCATGGAGCACTGCATTCGTGAGGCGGGAGACGACAATACCAGGCGCACGCTATGTGTTGGAATGCAGGTTGGGCTTCCTCCTGAAGAACGACGGGTTTTAGAGTGTGCTGCTACCAGCCACGGCGCGGCAGAGGGAGTCGTGTGCATTGCAGGCCCAAAATTGCCGGCACAAGTCGCCAAAGTTGCAAGCTGCGCAGCAAGCTCACAAGGCAGCCCTGCAGGTACCGCCATCTGCTTAGCCGGCCCCTCGATGAATGCCGAGCTTCGCATCGCTGCAGAATGTGCTTCTACAACTGGTGGGGAGCCTATGAGCTTCGCATCGTGTGCCGGTGGCCGCCTGGCAATGAAGGAGTTGCAACAATGTGTAGCGGGTGGATTCAAGGCCGAGAATGGATGCTTTGGCGAAAACAATGAAATCGTCAAATACTTTAAAGCTCAAGAAGCATTACTACGAAACTCATTGCGTATCGTCGGTCTCGAGTCGGGTTATCAAAACATGCTTAATGACCTGAAGAACGGGAAGCTGGGTGAGAATAATGAAGTAACCCGTATCTTGAGACTTATGAACGACATCGCAACCAAGCCTCCTGCCGAGACCATCAATAATGCCGTGGAAGAGGCAAAAAAAGCAGGCACTTTAGTGGCCGATGGCGCTGCAAAGCTCAATGAGGAGCTAAACAAGGTTCAAGAACAGGCATCTCAAGCAGTCGAAAATGCTATGCCAAGAGTCCCGCCAGTTACAGCAAAGACCGATATTCCTGGCGGTGGATCGGTTGAGGTTAAAGTAGGTCCGATGGGAGGTACGGTCACCGCTGGGAACAACGAGGTAAGCCTAGGAAGTAGCCCTCATGTGAAGGTTGGAGGTGTATGCATAGGCTTTGGCTGCTGATAACCATTGGAGGAGTCATGAATATTTTGGTGAGATCTATTATGTTCGTTACCTTCGGCGTCGCAGTTTGCTTTGCAGCGAACGCGCAAACGTTGAAATTTGAGGGCACTTCCGCAATTGCTGCAGGGTCGATAAATCCCCCCGACCCTGTAGATGGGTGCAACCGTGCTAAGCGAGACGCGGAAGAAAAGGCTGCAAATGCCGGAACCAAAAGTCTCGAGTCATGGGACCATCTAAGTGTTGACAGTGATTGTTCTTTGACTGCACCAGGAGCGACTGGGGTTGGCTTCTTTTATATCTTTACCGCTCGCGGTAATTTCAGATCCTGATCTAACTGCATCGCGCTAAGTTGGTCTGTTGTGCTCGGTATCTGAAAGCATTGGTGTGTTTTGCCGGTCATGCTACCGGAGAGAAAACGATCTCTCGAAGAAGGGAATAGACGGTGGCTCCCTTCGTACTGCGATAGTTTTTATTCTCAAAAACCAGGGATGCGCGTTGTGCCGACTGAGCATCGAGCCGAGATCGAGCCGATGCAAATGCCTGGAGCCGATGTGTTGCTGCCTCACTCGAGCCTGACCCGAAACGGCGGCAGCAACTGCCAGGGCCTTACAGCAATACCGCACCAATCAACCCGCAGACGATGCCCACCAGCATGGTCAGCAGCGCCACGGTGACCAGCACCCGGGCATCGAAGTCTTTGCGCAGCATCAACAGCGACGGCAGGCTGATGCTGGGCAGGGTCATCAGCAGGGCCACCGCCGAGCCGGTGCCCAGGCCCAGGGTCATCATGGTCTGCACGATGGGGATTTCCGCCGCGGTGGGGATCACGAACAGGGTGCCGGCAATCGCCAGGGGCACCAGCCACCACAGGCTGTCACCCATGGCGCCGTCGATGTGCGGGAACAGCCAGACCCGCGCCGCGCCCAGCGCCAGCACGGCGACGATATAGATCGGGATGGTGCTCCAGAACAGCTGCCACAGGGTCTTGCCCCAGCGCACCAGGAACGGCTGCCGGTCGACGCTGCTGGCTTCCACCACGGCATCCACCGCGGCTTCCGGGAGTTGTTCCGGGCCGGCAATCCGCTGCGCGATCAGCGATACGCCAAGCACCAGGACAATGCCCGCCACCAGACGCAAGGCGGAAAACCCCCAGCCCAGGACAAAACCCATGAATACCAGGGTGGCCGGGTTGAGCACCGGGTTGGCGATCCAGAAGGCCAGGGCCGCGCCCACGGAAACCTTCTGCCGGCGCAGACCGGCGGCCACGGGCGCGGCGCAGCAGGAGCACATCATGCCCGGCAGGGCGAACAGCCCACCACGCAGGGTCGAGCCGAAACCGGCGCGGCCGAACAGCCGCAGCAGCCAGTCACGAGGGATCAGCACCTGCAGCAACGAACCGAGAATCACTGCCAGCACCGCAGCCTTCCAGATCGCCAGGAAGTACACCTGGGAATAGGCCAGGGCCGCGCTCCAGGGCGAGCTTTGCTGATCGTTGAGGATCGACGCGCCGATGCTGTGGCTGTCGGCGGCGACAAAGGCCTTGAAGTAGTAGGGCGACCACTTCACGTAGTACAGGCCGACAGCGGCGATCAGCAGGAACAGCAGGGGTTTCCACCAGAGCGACCAGCCACGGGCGGGCTGGGTGGAGACGAGGTTGGACATGAAGGGTATTCCACGCAAAGACAATAAGCGGGAATTGTAGCTGCTGAAGGTGCCAAAGGGAGTAAGCGGCAAGCGGCAAGCGACAAGCAAAAAGCAAAAAGCAAAATGCCCCAAGCTTTTAGGCTTGAGGCTTGAGGCTTGAGGCTTGAGGCTTGAGGCTTGAGGCTTGAGGCTTGAGGCTTGAGGCTTGAGGCTTGAGGCTTGAGGCTTGAGGCTTGAGGCTTGAGGCTTGCAGCTTGCAGCTTGCAGCTTGCAGCTTGCAGCTTGCAGCTTGCAGCTTGCAGCTTGCAGCTGCGCTGCGATAATCCCCAGCCTTCGCCGCCCGCGGCGCAGCCCCCTTTGACTGTCACCGGAAGCCTGTCATGACCGATCTTTCCACCTTCGCCGTTACCCAGAAATGGCCTGCGCAATTCCCTGAGTGGATCCAGCTGTATTCGTTGCCGACGCCCAATGGGGTCAAGGTGTCGATCATGCTCGAAGAGATCGGCCTGCCTTACGAGGCGCATCGGGTGAGCTTCGACACTCAGGACCAGATGACGCCGGAGTTCCTCAGCGTCAGCCCGAACAACAAGATCCCGGCGATTCTCGACCCCCATGGCCCGGGGGATCGGCCTTTGGCGCTGTTCGAGTCGGGGGCGATCCTGATTTACCTGGCGGACAAGAGCGGGCAGTTGCTGGCCCAGGAGTCCGCGGCGCGCTATGAAACCATCCAGTGGCTGATGTTCCAGATGGGCGGCATTGGGCCGATATTCGGCCAGGTGGGGTTCTTCCATAAGTTCGCCGGCAAGGACTATGAGGACAAGCGTCCCCTGGAGCGTTATGTGAATGAGGCCAAGCGTTTGCTGGGGGTGCTGGACAAGCACTTGCAGGGGCGGGAATGGATCATGGGCGAGCGCTACACCATTGCCGATATCGCCACCTTTCCGTGGATTCGCAACCTGATCGGTTTCTATGAGGCGGGGGAGTTGGTGGGGATCGACAGCTTCCCTGAGGTGAAGCGGGTGTTGGCGAAGTTTGTGGCGCGGCCGGCGGTGGTGAGGGGGTTGGAGATTCCTCGGGTTGCTTGAGGGATTGAGTACATATCCGTTTTCGGGGTAGCGGCGGCTAGCTCGGCATCCATGCCGAGCTGCCCCCCTGCGCAATGCCTGCACTCGGCCTCCTGAAGGGGCAGGCAGATCAAAAGCAAGATCAAAATCAAAAGCTGGAGCCAAGCGCGTTTTACGCGCTTATCGTAGGAGCCGGCTTGCCGGCGAAGAGGCCCTTACGGCTGGCAGCGTCCTGGCTGACGCCTTCGCTGGCAAGCCAGCTCCTACGTTGGTTTTCTAAGTGAGCCGGTGTAAGAGCGGAACCAATAGCCTCATGACCGCTGCATCGAAGCTGTAGACTCCCCAGGCCAATTACAACTCCAACACGTTCACAGGCCCCTAATGCCCGCCCTGAATTTCAAGCAAGTCGACGTCTTCAGTGCCACGCCCTTGAAGGGTAATCCCGTGGCTGTGGTGTTTGATGCCGATGCTCTCAGCGATGAGTGCATGGCGACTTTCGCCAACTGGACCAACCTCAGCGAAACCACCTTCCTGCTCAAGCCTCGCGACCCCCGCGCGGACTATCGCCTGCGGATCTTCACCACCCTCCAGGAACTGCCCTTCGCCGGCCACCCGACCCTGGGCAGTTGTCACGCCTGGCTCGAAGCCGGCGGCGTGCCCCGGGGCGAGGAGATCATTCAGGAGTGCGAGGTGGGCCTGGTGCGCATTCGTCGTCAGGGCCAGCAGCTGGCCTTTCTCGCGCCGCCGTTGCTCAGGTCCGGTGCGGTGGAGCCTCAGGTGCTGGAGCAGGTACGTCGTGGCCTGCGCCTGGCGCCGCAGGACATCCTCCAGGCGCAGTGGGTCGACAACGGCGCCGGTTGGCTGGCGGTGATGCTCGGCGAACGCCAGCAAGTGCTCGACTTGCAACCCGATTACCCGGCACTGATCGGCCTTGCCGTGGGGGTGATCGCGCCTTGCGATCCGGCGCGGGATAACAGCGATGCACAGTTCGAAGTGCGGGCCTTTATCGCTGGCGATGGCATGCCCGAAGACCCGGCCACCGGCAGCCTCAATGCCGGCATCGCCCAGTGGCTGCTGGGCGCCGGCCTGGCGCCGGCTCGCTACAGCGTCAGCCAAGGCCTGAGCATGGGCCGGGCAGGGCGGATTGAAGTGGAGCAGATCGGCGATGAAGTGTGGATCGGCGGCAGCGTCGTCACCTGCATAGAAGGGAAGCTGCTAGCGGCAAGCTGTTAGCGGCAGGAAACAGCGGCCAGCCAAACGCTGCGCACTTGTAGCTAGAAGCTTGCCGCTGCTTCTCTTTTTGTTGCGTCAGATGGTCGCAGGTTGCCAGCGCCGGCCTGCGCCAAGCCCCTGAATAGCGGGCCCGGCGGTGATTGTTGCGGGATTCACAAGGCTCTCTTGAGCGTCTCGGGGTTTGTACCAGGGGGCCTGCGGGCATAAGCTTTGGGCCTTTTTTCGACATAGCTTGTGTTGTCCCGCGCTCAGCCTTAGGAAAAATCATGTCCAGCCAGTTCCCAGAAGCCCGTCCGCGTCGCCTGCGTCGCTCCGAACAACTGCGCAGCCTGTTCCAGGAAACCGAGTTCACCCTCAACGACCTGGTGCTGCCGATTTTCGTCGAGGAGGAAATCGACGATTTCGTGCCGATCAAGAGCATGCCGGGGGTGATGCGCATTCCGGAATCCAAGCTGGCCGGGGAGATCGAGCGCTACGCCCGCGCCGGGATCAAGTCGGTGATGACCTTCGGCGTGTCCCACCACCTGGATTGCGACGGCAGCGACACCTGGCAGGAAAACGGCCTGGTGTCGCGCATGTCGCGCATCGCCAAGGACGCGGTGCCGGAGATGATCGTGATGTCCGATACCTGCTTCTGCGAGTACACCGAGCACGGCCATTGTGGGGTGATGCACGGCCATGAAGTGGACAACGACCAGACCCTGATTAACCTCGGCAAGCAGGCGGTGGCTGCGGCCCGGGCCGGCGCCGATGTGATTGCGCCGTCGGCGGCCATGGACGGTCAGGTCCAGGCCATCCGCCGGGCCCTGGATGCCGCCGGTTTCACCCAGACGCCGATCATGGCCTATTCCACCAAGTTTGCCTCGGCGCTCTACGGCCCGTTCCGCGAGGCCGGCGGCAGTGCGCTCAAGGGTGATCGCAAGAGCTACCAGATGAACCCGATGAACCGCCGCGAAGCGGTGCGCGAATCCTTGCTGGACGAGCAGGAAGGGGCCGACTCGCTGATGGTCAAGCCGGCGGGGGCCTACCTCGACATCATCCGCGACATCCGTGAGGCCTCGCGCCTGCCGGTGGCGGCGTACCAGGTGAGTGGCGAGTACGCGATGATCAAGTTCGGTGCCCAGGCCGGTGCCATCGACGAGCAGCGGGTGGTTCGCGAGAGCCTGGGCTCGATCAAGCGCGCCGGCGCCGACCTGATCTTCACCTACTTCGCCATGGACCTGGCCCTGGCCGGAATCTGACCGCGGCGGGCCCTGCCCGATGCCACGAACGCCCGGTGCGGCGTTCGTGGCTATTGCCAAAACTTTCGTCTCTACATGACAATGCGATTCATTATCAAATATGAATCCCTACTGTCATGTCCGCCGACGACCTCTCCCTGCGCTGCGCCGTCAACCACCTCTATACCGATCACCATGGCTGGCTGCATGGCTGGTTGCGCCGTCGCCTGGGCAACACATTCGATGCCGCCGACCTGGTGCAGGACACCTTCGTGCGGGTGCTCAAGGCGCGCAATGCCCTGGAGATCCGCGAGCCGCGGCCCTATCTGTCGCGCATTGCCCATGGCCTGCTGATCGACCTGTTTCGCCGCCGTTCCCTGGAGCAGGCCTACCTCGAAGCCCTGGCCCAGGTGCCCGAGGGCGAGCACCCGTCGCCGGAAGAGCAGAGCATGCTGTTGCAGGCGCTGCTGGAAATCGACCGGCTGCTGGATGGCCTGGGCAGCAAGGTCAAGCAGGCCTTCCTGTTGTCGCAATGCGATGGCCTGACCTATGAGCAGATCGCCGAGCGCCTGCAAGTCTCGGTGCGCAGCGTCAACAACTACATGGCCAAGGCCATGGAGCATTGCTGCCTGATGCAAATGCGGATGCAGCTGGCATGAGCTTCGCCAGCCTGCAACTGAGTGTCGGCGAGCGCCAGGCCATCAGCGGCGCGGCGCGCTGGTATGCGCAATTGCGCTCCGGCAGTGTCAGCGAACAGGAACAGGCGGCCTGGCGTGAGTGGCTGGCGGCCGACCCCTTGCACCGCCAGGCCTGGGAGCGCATGCAGCAACTGGGCGAGCAGATGGCGACACTGCCCGGCGGCCTGGCCGGCTCCACCTTGCGCGGGGCAGGGCGCTCGCGCCGCGAGCTGATGCGCAACCTGGTGGTGCTGGCGTCGGCGGGCTCCCTGGGTTGGCTGGGCTGGCAGAGCGACAGTGCCCAGCAACTGCTGGCGGACTACCGCACCCAGATCGGCGAGCGCCGCGAGGTGCGCCTGGCGGACGGCAGCTCGCTGCTGCTTAACACCAACACCTCGGTCAATGTGCAGTTCGACGGCACCCAGCGCAAGGTGCAGTTGCTCTGGGGCGAGGTGCTGGTCAGCACCGCTGCCGATCCCTTGCAGCGACCCTTCCGGGTGCTCACCCGGCAGGCCGAGGTGCTGGCCCTGGGCACGCGCTTCGTGTTGCGCAGCGACGAGCGTGAAGATCAGGTAGCGGTACTGGAACATGCGGTGCAGGTCAGCCTGGCCAATGGTGCCGCGCCGCGTCGGGTCGAGGCCGGCCAGCAACTGGCGTTCAGCGCCGGGGCCTTTGCCGCGCTGCGGCCCAACGATGCCTCGGTAGGCGCCTGGCGCCAGGGCAGCATCATCGCCATCGACCGGCCCCTGGGGGAGTTGCTGGCCGAACTGTCGCGCTACCGCCGTGGGGTGCTGCAGTGCGATCCGCAGATTGCCGGGCTGAAGATTTCCGGGGCCTTCCCCATCGACGACACCGACCGTGCCCTGGCGGCGCTGGAAAGCGGCTTCTCGCTAGAGATCAAGCGCTACACCCGTTACTGGGTGCGGGTCTCCGACAGCCAACTGGGCTGAATCGGCCCGGGGAAAAATATTTTTCCGGGCCTTTGCATCTTTGCCGACCCTGGTCCGGCTTATCCCCCAGTGGATCCATTTTCGAGAGCGGGGAAGGCAAAGCATGTCTGAAGTTCACAAGTCGAAGCTGGCCCGGGCCATCAAGGTCGGGCTCTGGGGCGCGCTGGCAGTCCATGGCGTGGCGCTGCTGCCGGTGACTGCGGTAGCCGCCAGCGAACAGACCGCGGTGCGCCGCTTCGATATCGCCGGCGGTGACCTGACCGAGGTGCTGAGCCGTTACGCCAGTGCGGCCGGGGCGGCGATTTCCTTCGATGCCCGGCAGACCGCCGGCTTGCGTTCGGCCGGGCTCCAGGGCGAGTACGGGGTGCAGGAAGGCTTTGCGCGGATTCTCGCCGGCAGCGGCTGGCAGGCCGAGCAGCAGGGCAACGGCAGCTATGTGCTGCGCCCCGTGCCCCAAGGTAGCGGCACCCTGCAGCTGGGCACCACCCAGGTGCAGGGCCAGGAGCTGGGGGCCACCACCGAGTATTCCGGTTCCTACACCACAGGTGCAGTGACCATCGGCAAGGGCCAGCACTCCCTCAAGGAAACCCCGCAGTCGGTGACCGTGATCACCCGCAAGATGCTCGATGACCAGAACCTCAACACCATCGACCAGGTGATGGAGAAGACCCCGGGCATCACCCTTTACGACTCGCCCATGGGCGGCAAGTATTTCTACTCCCGGGGCTTTCGCATGACCGGCCAGTACCAGTACGACGGCGTGCCCCTGGACATGGGCAGCAGCTACGTGCAGGCCGACAGCTTCAGCAGCGACATGGCCTTCTATGACCGGGTGGAGATCCTCCGCGGCGCCGCCGGCATGCTCAAGGGCGCGGGCGGCACTGCCGGCTCGGTGAACTTCGTGCGCAAGCGCGGCCAGGCCACGCCCCACACCGAGCTGACGATGTCCGCCGGCAGCTGGGACAACTACCGCGGCCAGGTGGACACCGGTGGCCCCTTGAACGACGCGGGCACCCTCCGTGGCCGGGCGGTGGTCACCCAGCAGACCCGGCAGTATTTCTATGACCTGGGCGAGCGCAAGGACCAGGTCTACTACGGCGCCCTGGACTTCGACCTCAGCGACGCCACCACCCTGGGCCTGGGCATGGCCTACGAAGATGTCGACTCGCGCCCATGCTGGGGCGGCCTGCCGCGCTACAGCGACGGCAGCGACCTCAAGCTTGGCCGCTCCACTTGCCTGAACACCGCCTGGAACAACTCGCGCAGCAAGCGCGCGACCTATTTCGCCGACCTCAAGCAACAGCTCAACGACGATTGGGCGCTGAAGGTGGCCGGGGTCTACAGCCGCAACACCCAGGACATCGAGTACGCCTTCCCCAGCGGCTCGGTGCCGGTGGGCGCCAGCCGTTCCAATACCCTGATGCTGGCCAGCATCTTTGACTACGACCAGGTCGACTACGGTTTCGATGCCTATGTCGATGGGCACTTCCAGGCCTTCGGCCAGGAGCACGAGCTGACCTTCGGCGCCAACGCCAGCCGCTCCATCAAGGACGACTTCTACGCCGTGGTGGCGATGCCGCAGCGGCAGAACGTGCTGGACCCCGATCACCACCTGCCCAAGCCCGCTGACAGCTACTACCAGAGCAACGCCAGCCGCGGCGGGCCCACCGACCTGCGGGTGCAGCAGCAAGGGCTGTATTCCACCCTGCGCCTGAAGCTGGCCGACCCGCTGACCCTGGTCATGGGCGGGCGGGTCAGCTGGTACAAGTCACAGAACGATTCCGTGGCCTACTGGTTCGATACCCGCACGCCAAGCAGCGCCAGCTCCAAGGAAACCGGCGAGGTCACGCCTTTCGCCGGGGTGCTGTATGACCTCAACGACAACCTCACGGCCTACGCCAGCTACTCCAGCATCTTCACCCCCCAGGGCAGCTATCGCACCCTTAACGGTGCACCGCTCAAGCCGCTGGTGGGCAAGAGCTATGAGCTGGGGATCAAGGGCGAGTGGTTCGACGGCCGCCTGAACAGCGCCTTCAGCCTGTTCCGCACCATTCAGCAGGATGCGGCCCAGGACGACCCGCTGTGCCCCGACAGCACCTGCTCGCTGAACTCGGGCAAGGTCCGCGCCCAGGGCTTCGAGGCCGAAGTCAGTGGTGAAGTGATCGAGCGCCTGCAACTGCTGGCGGGCTACACCTACACCCAGACCAAGACCCTGAAGGACGCCGACAGCAACAATGACGGCCAGCCGTTCAATTCCTATGTACCGCGGCACCTGCTGCGAGTCTGGGGCGACTACCAGCTGGGCGGTGCCCTGGAGCGCTTCAACCTGGGCGCCGGGGTCAATGCGCAAAGCGACAACTTCCGCGTCTCGCCCACCAGCGGCAAGCACATCAGCCAGGCCGGCTACGCGATCTGGAACGGACGTATCGGCTATCGCATCGACGACACCTGGTCCCTGGCGCTGAACGGCAACAACCTGCTGGACAAGCGCTACTACACCACCATCGGTACCGAAGGCTTCGGTAACTTCTACGGTGACCCGCGCAACTTCACCCTGTCGGTGAAAGCCGACTTCTAAGGTGTGTGGCGGGCCGGTGCGCTGCCCTGCGGCTGTATCTGACGTTCCTGAAAGTACTGCTCCAGCGACTGTGGGTCGCCGGAGCGCTGGGCCAGTGCTACATAGGTGTCCGGGCGCAGCAGGTACAGGGCATTGCGCGTCAGCCCGGCCAGGGTATGGGCCGGGCGCCAGTCGAACTCCCGCAGCGGCAGTTGCCGTTCGGCGCACCAGGCGCGCAGGGCATCGCTGGCCATGCCGTACACATGCACCTGCCAGCCCAGGTACTGCAGGCTGTCGAAGTTGTCGTGCTCGCCATCCTGGGCCCAGGGCAGGCGGTCGCCGCCATGCACCGAGCCGACACTGCCGGCGCTCAGGGGCATGCCACGGTAGTTGAGGGTGATCTGCGACACGGTGCGAAAGAGGAATTCCCGGGCGCGTTCGAAGGCGGCAATCTTCGGCAGCAGCAGGGGCGCCAGGCGGGTGCGGGCCAGGTAGGCGATTGGCCCATCGGCGGTGGCGAAGCTGAACACTCGGTCGGTGGTGCTCACCAGGCGTTTGGCGAATTCCATGCGTTCGTTCTGATAGGTATCCAGCAGGCTGTCGTCGCTCTGGCCGCGAAGCACTGTCGCCAGTTTCCAGGCCAGGTTGATCGCATCGCCGATACCGGTGTTCATGCCCTGGCCGCCGGCGGGGCTGTGCACGTGGGCCGCGTCGCCGAGCAGAAACACCCGCCCGCAGCGAAAGTGCTCGGCCACCCGGTGGTGCACCTTGTAGGTGGAGAACCAGTTGACCTGGTCGACCTCGACCTTGAGCTGATGCATGGCGCGCTGGCTGACGTCCTCGAAACGCAGGTTCTCCGGGTGTTCGGCGCGCTCGTCACGCACCGTGCCGATCAGCCGCGCGCGGCCGCTGTGGGCCAGGGGAAATACGGCGAGAAAGTCGGCGTCGTCCAGGTCCACGTGCAGCTGGCCATTGATGCTCGGCCCGCGGGCCTCGACATCGGCGACATAGAACACCTGCTGGTAGGTGCCGCCGGGAAAGCCGGTGCCCAGGGTCTTGCGCACCGTGGAGCGGGCGCCGTCGCAGCCGGCCAGGTAGAACGCCTGGCAGTGTTCCTCGCGGCCCTCGGCGCCGCGCAGGCGGGCACTGATCAGGTGGCCGTGGTCGGTGAAGGCCAGCAGCTCGGTGTTGCGCTCGACCTCGACCCCCAGCAGCGCCAGGCGCTCGATCAACAGCTGTTCGTGTTCGTCCTGGGGGAATATCTGCAGGAAGGGGTAGGGCGTCAGGTCCTCGCCGATGGCGCTCAAGGGCAGTTGCGCGGCCTGGTCGCCCTTGACCCAGAGGTTCACCGCCGGCACATGGTGGCCGCGCTCGACTATGGCCTGGGTCAGGTCCAGCTGACGGTACAGCTCAAGGGTCCGCGCCTGCACCGCCAGGGCCCGGGAGGTGGTGCCCGGGCCCTGGGTCTTGTCGATGATCCGCACCTTGACCCCTTGCTGGCGTAGCCAGAGCGCCAGCACCAGGCCGGTGGGGCCGGCGCCGATGATCAGTACGTCACTGCAGTTCATGTGTCTGCCCTCGGTTGCAGGTCAATCTCATGCCTCTGGCTGGGTGGCGAGCTGTGGGGGCGGGCGGCGCCGGCCACAAGGCTCAGCGCTGGGCGAAGGCCAGGTTCAGGCCCAGGCCGGCGAAGCTGGCGGCAAAGCTGCGCCGCAACCAGTTCTGCACCTTGGGCGACTCGATCACCGCGCGGCGGAACAGGTTGGCCAGCAGGCCATAGAGCACGAACACCAGGAAGGTCATGGCCATGAACACGCCGCTCAAGGTGACCATCTGCAGCAGCGGGTCGCTGCCGTCATGGGCGATGAACTGGGGCAGGAAGGCAAGAAAGAAGATCGTCAGCTTGGGGTTGAGGATATTCAGCAGGCAGGCCTTGAGCATCAAGGCTCCGGCGCCCCGGCTGACCGCGTTGCCGTCGACCACGAAGGCCGAGCGATCGCGCCAGGTGGCATAGGCCAGGTACAGCAGGTAGGCGACGCCGGCGAACTTCAGGCCCTGGAAGGCCAGGGCGCTGGTGTGCAGGATCGCCGACAGGCCCAGGGCCGAGGCCAGCAGGTGCGGGATTATCCCCGCGGTGCAGCCGATGGCGGTGAACAGGCTGGCACGCTTGCCGGCCACCAGGGCGGTGGAAATGGTCAGGATCACGCCGGTGCCGGGAATCAGCACGACGATCAGGCTGGTTAGCAGAAAATCCAGGGTCAGCATCCGGTATTCACTCCATCGACAGGGGGGCGGGGCATCAACATACACCTTGCTGCGCCGTCCGGTAGAAGGATTCTAGTCAGACTTTGGCCAATGTCCGCCGCCGTTGCAGGGTGAATTTTGCCCCGATGCGGGCGGTGACCGCCGCCAGGCCCGTGACCACAGGTGGGTGCTGGGGAACGGCGGCGTCCATCCCGGGTCGATATCCGTGGCCCGGTGCTTTACTGCATGGGGTGGCATTCTCTTGCCCTGTGGAGTCCCATGATTTCCTTTCGTCTTGTCAGTGCTGTGCTTGGTCTGGTGCTGCTCGCCGGTTGCGCCAGCCGCTCGGGCCCGCAACCGCCGTCGCTCAGCCCCGAGCAGGCGCGGGCGCGCATCCTGCGGCTGCTGCCGGCCGAGGTCGGCGATCGCCAGGGCTGGGCCCGAGATATCCAGGTGGCGTTCAGCAGCCAGGGCCTGGAGCCCAGCCAGAGCAATCTGTGCGCGGTGCTGGCGGTGACCGAGCAGGAGTCCGGCTTCCAGGTCGACCCGAAGGTGCCGGGCCTGGGGCGCATCGCCCGGGAAGAGATCGATCGCCGCGCGGCCAAGGTGCATGTGCCGGCGCTGCTGGTCAGCGCTGCCCTGCAGCTGCGTTCCAGTACTGGCCAGTCCTACAGCCAGCGCCTGGCCGAGGCCCGCAGCGAGAAGCAACTGAGCGCGATTTTCGATGACTTCATCGCCATGGCGCCCTTGGGCCAGCGCCTGTTCGGCGGCTTCAACCCGGTGCACACCGGCGGGCCGATGCAGGTCAGCATCGCCTTTGCCGAAACCCGGGCGCAGGGCTACCCCTATCCGCTGCAGGGTTCGATCCGCGATGAAGTCTTCAGCCGGCGCGGCGGCATGTATTTCGGCATCGCCCACCTGCTGGGCTATCCGGTGAGCTACCCGCAGCCGCTGTACCGTTTCGCCGATTTCAACGCCGGCTGGTACGCCAGTCGCAATGCCGCCTTCCAGGCGGCGGTGAGCCGGCTCAGCGGTATCGAGCTGGCCCTGGATGGCGACCTGATCCGCTACGACTCGCTGCTGCCCGGCAGCACCGAACTGGCCGTGCGCAGCCTGGGCAAGCAGCTGGGGCTGCGCAACCCGGTGATCCGCGAGCAGTTGGAAAAAGGCGCCAGCCAGGCCTTCGAACAGACCGAGCTGTACCGCCAGGTGTTCACCCTGGCCGAACGGGCGGCGGGCAAGCCGCTGCCGCGCCAGGTGCTGCCCGGTATTGCACTCAAGAGCCCGAAGATCACCCGCCAGCTGACCACCGCCTGGTTCGCCAAGCGGGTGGATGAGCGCTACCAGCGCTGCCTGCAACGCCCGTTTCCCTGAGATGAGCAGGCGCGGTTCCTGGTGGCGAGGGAGCTTGCTCCCGCTGGGGTGCGCAGCGCCCCCATCCAGGGTGAGTGATCATTCTCCGGCATAGCGCTCCAGTAGGCTGCGCCCCGGGGCGCCGGTGGAGCGAACGGGAGCAAGCTCCCTCGCCACATTTTTCGTGCAGGCGCTTGAGTGAATTTTCTTGTGAGGGCCCGCTTGTCAGGCGTTGGCAGCGCATGGCAGGATGCGCCATGAATTTTTCCCGGCTCGTCTCTCGCACTCATCACCATCGACCTCATTCCCGGGGCCGTGGTCGCATGTGCGCGTCGAGCCGTCAGTTATCGCCGCATCGCGATCACTGACCTTCGATGAAAAAAACCAAGGCGCCCCACAAGGCGCCTTTTTTATTGCCTGTAAAAAACCAGAGGAAATACAGATGACCATGCTCCGTGGCACTCGAATGATCACCGGCGAACAAGCCGCCACCCTGCGCATCCTGGAAGGACGGTTCCGGAGCTGGCTTCATCGAAGCGGGTGCTGAAGAAGTCATAGTCCCGGCGCTGTGGGGCCAGGACACCTTTATCGAAAAGGCCGGCGGCAGCGAAGTCATCGGCCAGATGTGGGCCTTCAACGACAAGGCCGGGCGCGCCTGCTGCCTGATTCCGGAGGCCACGGCGCTGTTCCAGGAAACCGCTCGCGAACTGTTGGCGGGGCGCGAGCAGGCGATGTTGTTCTATGTTGCCCGCTGCTATCGCTATGAGCGGCCGCAAGCCGGGCGCTACCGTGAGTTCACCCAGCTGGGCCTGGAGATCCTCGGCCCCGATCCGCTGCAAGCCCTGGAGCAGGCGCGGGCCCTGTGCGTGGGTTTTCTCGATTCACTGGGCCTGGACTACGAGCTCAACCTGGGGGTCAAGCGTGGCCTGAGCTACTACCTCGATGGCCGGGGTTTCGAGGTCCGCTGCCCGAGCCTGGGGGCGCAGCAACAGGTGGTGGGGGCTGGCGCCTATAGGGAAGGCGCCGGTTTCGGCATCGGCCTGGAGCGCCTGCAACTGGCGCTGCAAGCCGTTGTAGAAGCTGGCTAGTGTAGGCGCTGGCCAGCGATGGCCCCCGTGAGGGCGCAGCAAGGCTTGCGGGCCTCTTCGCCGGCAAGCCGGCTCCTACGTTTCTGCGGGGGTTATGGGCGACGGCGTACGAACTTGCGCCACAGCCAGACCCAGAGCAGGGCCAGGGGGAACGCCAGGATCAGGAAGGGCAGCACGTAGCTGCCTTTCTCCAGGGCCTCGCCCGTGCCATCGGCCAGGTTGTCCAGCAGGTTGCTGAAGGCGCGCTTGAGTTTCGACTCACGCTGGATGCCGTCGCTGGGGATGAAGTTCAGGGTCAGGCGGTTGGTGTCCAGGCGACGTTGCTGGCCGGCGGCGACCTGGGCCAGGGCCTGCAGATCGTTCTCGATGCCGGCCTGTTCCTTGCTCAGGGCGATCAGGTCGCTGACGCTGATGTCCTTGCGCGTGGCCAGTTCATCCAGGCGCTGTTGCTGGGCCTTGAGCCGCTGTTGCTGGCGCTGCACATCGGCCACGGCGTCGGCCAGGTCTTCGGCGCTGGTGATGCGTTCGCCCAGTTCCGCCCCTGCGGAGGCTTGCTGCACCAAGGGCTCGACGCCCTGGGGCACGATGCGCAGCACCACCTGGGCGCGATACTTGCCTTGTTCCAGGCGCAGCACGTTACAGGCGCCGAACTGGGCCTTTTCGCAGGCCTCGCGGGTTTGCGCCAGGCGTGGGCCGATCTCTGCATTGGGCAGGGACAGGGTCAGCTCATGCTCATAGGCCAGCTGTGCGCCGGCCTGGCCCTGGGCGCCTTCGAGGGCGGCGCCGCTGCCCTTGTGGTCGCTGGGCGAGCAGGCGCTGAGGGCCAGGGCGGCGAACAGGGCCAAGGTCAGTCGGCGGGGAATGGAAAGGCGATCGTCCTGATACTGCATGGTGGTTCCTTGATGGGGTAAAGCTGCGCGCGGGGCGCAGGCGCGCATCTTAGCTTTGTTGCCGAATACCCTGCATCGGGTTGTGAATTATTTTCTCGAGTCGTCCGGGTTGAGCTGCTTCCAGTCCAGGCCGAAGCGCGCCAGGTACTTGCGCAGGCGATCGGCGTCGTTGGGGTTGGCCTTGCCCAGGCGCGACACGCCGAACAGCCGGCGCCCGGCATCCGAGAGGCTGTCGGCGCTTCGGCATTCGGCAATCACGGCCTTGAGCTGCAGGCGGTCGAACAGGTCCAGTTGCAGATCATCCCCCAGCAGGTGTTGCAGTTCATCCCGGCTGTTTTCCAGGCCCCAGGCATGGCGCAGGCGTTCGATCTCTTCCTCTACCTGGGCCTGGTCGATGCGCCCGCTGTCGGCCAGGGTGGCCATGCGGGTGATGGACGCCGACAGCTCGCGGAAGTTGCCCAGCCACGCGGCCTCGCTGGAGCTGGCGAACGCCAGGTAGCGACGCCGCGCCTCCAGGTTGAAGCGCACCCATTGCCCCTGTTCCCGGGCATGGCGCTCCAGCTCGAAATCGATGTTCGGCTCGATGTCTTCGCGGCGCCCGGCCAGCCCCGGCAGGTTGAAGGTCCAGAGGTTGATCCGCGCATACAGGTCTTCACGGAACAGCCCTTCGGCCACTCGGCTGCGCAGGTCGCGGTGGGTGCCGGCGATGATCAGGAAGTCGCTGGCCACTTCCTGGTCCGAACCCATGGGGAAGAAGCGTTTCTCCTCGATGGCCTTGAGCAGCATCGCCTGTTCGTCCAGGCCCAGTTCGCCGATCTCGTCGAGAAACAGCATGCCGCCATCCGCCGCCCGCAGCAGGCCGTCCCGGGCGTTCTGGGCGCCGGTGAAGGCGCCCTTGGTATGCCCGAACAGCGCCGACATGGCGCCGTCGCCGCGCAGGGTGGCGCAGTTGACCTCGACAAAGCGCCCCTGCACCTGATGCCGGCCGCGCTTGAGCTCATAGATGCGCCGGGCCAGGAACGACTTGCCGGCACCGGTGGGGCCGATCAGCAGCATTGGTGCCTTGGAGCGCAGCCCCACTCGTTCGATCTGTTCGATGGAGCGGTTGAAGGCAGCGTTGCGGGTGGCGATCCCGGACTTGAGAAAGGCCAGGCCCTCCAGGCGCTTGTGGGCGAAGCGCGAGGCGATGCGGTCGTAGCGCGACAGGTCGAGGTCGATCAGTGCATGGGTGCCGGTGGCGTGTTCACTGGGGTCGCGGCGCCGCGCCGGCGAGGTCTGGATCAGGCGCCCCGGCAAAAAGCGCGCCTCGGTCAGCAGGAACCAGCAGATCTGCGCCACGTGGGTGCCGGTGGTGATGTGTACCAGGTAGTCCTCGCGCTCGGTGTCGAAGGGGTAGGCGCTGGTGAAGTCGTGCAGGGCGGCGTACACCTCCTCGAAATCCCAGGGGTTGTTCAAGCCCATTGGGTGCAGGTGCACCTCGGTTTCCGGGGAGACCTGGCGCACATCATTGGCCACCCGCTCGGCCAGGCTGACATCGCGGGCGTCCAGGCCGTGGATCAGTTCCAGGCGATTGATCAGCACATCCTGCTGCTGGCACAGGCCGACCGTGGGGCGCCAATGGCTCCAGCGGTTGGCGCCCTTGCCGACGCGATCGAGGGTGGAACCGACAAAGCCGATGGCGACCGTGGACTTGCCCGACATGTTTATACCTGAAGATAAATTGCGATAAGAAAGGATATGAAATTATCGAGCCCGGTGTCCTGGAAAAATACCGACAAGAACCTAGATAAAAATAAAAACTTTATAAATCAATAAGTTAAAAAATATTCTCAGTAAAAAAATAAAGCTGGCACAGCGTCTGCAATATCTCTGGCAACGAACAAGACAACAGAGCGAGACGCCAAGATGGCCAACCACCAGCTGTTCAATACCCAACAGGCACAAGCGCCAGCGAGCAACACCCTGAACGCTTCCAAGGCCCCGGCCTATGCCTACAGCGCCAAGCATCGCCTGGCCCAGCTGGCGGTCACCGGTTGCCTGAACTCGACCTTCTACACCTCGCCTGAAGATCAGCTGGAAGCGGTGCTGCAACTGGTGGGTGAACTGGACAGCCGTTTCGTCGCCCAGGCCGCGCGTTACGCTCGGCAAAAAGGCCATATGAAGGACATGCCGGCGCTGCTGCTGGCGGCGCTGACCGCGCAACGCTCGGCCCTGGTGCCGGAGCTGTTCGCCCAGGTGGTGGACAACGGCAAGATGCTGCGCAACTTCGTGCAGATCCTGCGCAGTGGCGCCACCGGGCGCAAATCCCTGGGTTCGCAGCCCAAGCGCCTGGTGCAGAACTGGCTGAACACGGCCACCGAGCGCCAGCTGCTGCAGGCCTCGATCGGCAACCAGCCGTCCCTGGCGGACGTGGTGAAGATGGTTCACCCCAAGCCAGCTGAAGCCTGGCGCGAAGCCTTCTTCGCCTGGCTGATCGGCAAGCCGGTGGATGCGGCGGCGCTGCCGGAGCTGACTCGGGATCTGCTGGCGTTTCGCAGTGGTGCGAGCCAGCAGGTGCCCCAGGTGCCGTTCCAGCTGTTGGGCAACGAGGCATTGAGTGCCCAGCAATGGGCCGAACAGGCGCGCAACATGGGCTGGCAGGGGCTGCGCATGAACCTCAACACCCTGGCTCGCCATGGCGCCTTCCAGGTGCCGGGTTGCACCGAGTACGTGGCGGCGCGGCTGGCCGATGCCGGCGAGGTGGCCAAGGCTCGGGTCTACCCCTACCAGTTGCTGGCGGCGTACCGCATGGCTGGCGACCAGGTGCCGCAGCCGGTGCGTGAGGCACTGCAGGATGCCCTGGAGCTGTCCCTGGCCAATGTGCCGGCATTGCCGGGCCAGGTGGTGGTCTGCCCGGATGTCTCGGGCTCGATGCACAGCCCGGTCACCGGCTATCGCCCGGGGGCCACCACGGCGGTGCGCTGCATCGATGTGGCGGCCCTGGTGGCGGCCGCGGTGTTGCGCAAGCAGCCGGCGGCGCGGGTCATGCCGTTCGAGGTGGGGGTGGTGAATATCCACCTCAACCCGCGGGACAGCGTGATGAGCAATGCGCAGAAGCTGGCGGACATCGGCGGGGGCGGCACCAACTGCTCGGCGCCCCTGGCGCAACTGGCCAATGCCAAGAGTCGCGTGGACACCCTGATCCTGGTCTCGGACAACGAGTCGTGGATCGATGCGCGGCGCCGTGGGGCCACCGAAACTATGCGTCAGTGGGAGCGGATCAAGGCCATCAACCCGCAGGCGCGGCTGGTGTGCATCGATATGCAGCCGGGGGCCAGCACCCAGGCCCCGGACCGCGAGGACATCCTCAACGTCGGTGGCTTCAGCGATGCGGTGTTCGATGTGATTGCCCAGTTCGTCGCGGGCAACTACGGTGCGCAGCACTGGGTGAAGGCGATCGAGGACGTGGGTCGCTGATCCACCGAATATGAGGTAGAAACCGCGCCGGTGATCCGGCGCACAACCAAGCGTTTTCAATCATTGGCCCTGAATGCCGCTGTGACTACATCAAAAAGGCGTCACAGCAACTGTTGTCAGGGCCGGTGAGGGCACGAATGCCAGTGGCTGTACATTCTGGTGATGCCGGTTCGATTCCGGCGCTCAGTCACTTCTTTTGTCGTGTCACCCATTTACGATTTTCGCGACGAATGCTGATGGAACTACATCCAAGGTTCGAGGTGCGGGTTCGAGTCCCGCCGGTGCTGGAAAACGGCGCCGTGGTTCAACGGGCAGAACACGAGTGCATGTTTCATCGATTCTTGTCGTCGCAGTTTTTCCCCGCCTCGGCGGGATGGCAGCGAATGCCACGGGTACTACAGGGTGTCGCGGGTTCGAACCCCGCCAGCCGCAAGGCTGTAGCTCAGTGGGTAGAGCAAATGTGCCTGTTCCCTTGTCGCTGCCCGCAGGCCCGGCCTGCACTGAACAACGCTGTCCCGTAGGAGCTGGCTTGCCAGCGAAGAGGTCCCCGAGATCGTCTTCTGCGCCCCGGCTCCTGCACACCCTATTGAACAAGGCCGAATCAACGGCCACAGGAAAAAGAGTCAACGACATGGAACAGAAAACCTACCAATTGCTGGAAGTTGCCAACGGTAAGCCGATCAAGATGTGGACCCAGGGCGTGCCCGTGGAAAACGAGGCCCGCCAGCAGTTGATGAACACCGCGAAGATGCCCTTTATCTTCAAGCACCTGGCGGTGATGCCCGATGTGCACCTGGGTA
This sequence comes from Pseudomonas sp. NFXW11, assembly GCF_049887815.1. Classification (NCBI taxonomy): domain Bacteria; kingdom Pseudomonadati; phylum Pseudomonadota; class Gammaproteobacteria; order Pseudomonadales; family Pseudomonadaceae; genus Pseudomonas; species Pseudomonas sp. NFXW11. Next base: position 64,310 of record NZ_JAGEKI010000025.1, read on the forward strand.
AGGGGTCGACCATCGGTAGCGTGATCCCCACAGTGGGCGCGATCATCCCGGCCGCGGTGGGGGTGGATATCGGTTGCGGAATGATCGCCGCCCGCACTTCGCTGACCGCTGCCGACCTGCCGGATAGCCTGGCCGGGTTGCGCAGCGCCATCGAGGCGGCGGTGCCCCACGGCCGTACCTCGCCGCGCAGCGGTCGGGATAAGGGCGCCTGGGGTGAAGTGCCGCAACCGGCCGACCTGGCCTGGGCGGCCTTGCAACCGCGGTTCAAGGCGATCACCGATAAGTACCCGGCGCTGGCCAACAGCAACAACCGCCAGCACCTGGGAACCCTCGGTGGGGGTAACCACTTCATCGAGGTGTGCCTGGATGAGGCCAACCGGGTCTGGTTCATGCTGCATAGCGGTTCCCGTGGTGTAGGTAACGCCATCGGCAACCTGTTCATCCAGCTGGCCCAGAAGGATATGCGCCAGCATATCGCCAACCTGCCGGACCGCGACCTGGCCTACTTCGAGGAAGGCAGCCAGCACTTCGACGATTACGTGGAAGCCGTGGCCTGGGCCCAGGATTTTGCCCGGATGAACCGCGAACTGATGATGCAACTGGTGATCCAGGCCACCCGCCAGGTGATCAGCAAGCCCTTCGAGGTGGCGCTGGAGGCGGTGAACTGCCACCACAACTACGTGCAGAAGGAGCGCCACTTCGGTGAAGAGGTGCTGGTGACCCGCAAGGGCGCGGTGTCGGCGAAGAAGGGTGAGCTAGGGATCATTCCCGGGTCGATGGGGGCCAAGAGCTTTATCGTTCGCGGCCTGGGTAACGAGGAGGCGTTCTGCTCCTGCAGCCACGGTGCGGGGCGTACCATGAGCCGCACCAAGGCCAAGAACACCTTCACCCTGGCCGACCAGATCCGCGCAACCGCCCATGTGGAGTGCCGTAAGGACGAAGCGGTGATCGATGAAATCCCGATGGCCTACAAGGACATCGAACAAGTGATGCACGCCCAGCGCGAGCTGGTGGAAGTGCTGCACACCCTGCGTCAGGTGGTGTGCGTAAAGGGGTAGGAATATGCAAGACATGGAAGCGTTGATGGCGGTCCCGCATGGTTGGCATTACCAGCTGAGCGACTATGAAGCCCGACGGGTGCAAGAGGTACTGGACAGCCAGGACAGGCCCAGCGCCTGGCTGGAACTGAGCCGCTTCGGCAATGGTTTCGTGCGTCAGGCGGCGGTACGCGGCCTGGCCGCGCAGCCTTCGGCCGAGGCCCTGGCGGCGCTGCTGGAACGGCTCAACGATTGGGTGCCCCAGGTGCGTCAGGAAGCGGCTGCGGCAATCGAAGCCTACTGGCTGGAGGAGCACGTCGGGTTGCTGTTGCAGAGTCTTTCACCGTTGCTGGCCCTGGCTGGCAAGCGGCGCGCCGATCATGGCGCGACCCTGGAGCGGGCCACGGCCATATTGCAGTTGGCCCAGGTGCGTGCCGGGGTAGAAGAGGCCTTTGGCCGTTTGTGGGGCAAGGCCGCACGCTTTGTCTTCGAGCTGCTGCTCAAGGATGCCGAGGACCTGCCGGCGTTACTGGCCCTGGCCTTGGGTCACCCTGAGGTGAGCGTGCGGCAGATGGCGGTGGATGCCTGTGCCGAGCTACCGGCGGAGCAGGCGCTGCCCTTGCTGGAAGAGGTGATGCGCAGTTGCGGCGCCAGCGTTCGGGTCAAGGCCCTGCGCTTGCTGTTGCCGCTGTTGGCCGACCCTCGGGATTATCTGCGCCAGGCCTTGCTCGACCCTTCCGGGGCCTTGCGTTGCCTGGCCCATTGGGCGGCGCCGCGACACGACCTGGACCCGCGCCAGGTGTTACTGGAGCGCTTGCAGCAACCGGCCCCGAGCAACAAGCGCCAGTGGCTGGGGCTGCTGGGATTGGTGCGGGAACTGCAGGAGCCCCGGGCCGATGCCATGGTGCAGCAAGCCCTGGCTTCGCCGGCGCCGAAGGTGCGTCTGCTGGCCTTGCAAACCCTGGGGGAGCGCGGCTTGCCCCAGCAGTTGCAGGCCCTGGACGATGCTTCGGACAAGGTCTTCGACTGCGCCCTGGGCCTGTTGCACGAGCAACCCTGGGCGGTGTTCGACGAAGCCCTGGAGCAGCGTCTCGACCAGCACTGGCATGACCTGCCCAAAGCGCGGCGCTGGGCCATGCTGGGGCTCAAGCCGGCCTGGCGCCAACTGGAGTACCTGCTGTGGCGCCTGGGCCAGGAGGCCGATCAGGCGGAGTACTGGCGCGGGGTTCTGGGCCGCTGGTGCAACGCCCGTTACGCGATGTTCGACCCGGTTACTCCCAAGCCCCTGCGTGAAACCCTGGTGCAGCGTGTGCAGGCGATGGAAGAGGCCGGTGAACTGCCCGCGGGTTCGCTCAAGCGCCTGTTGTGATTCAAGGAGTAAGTAGCATGGCGTCACCCTTGCTGAGCGTGGTGGACAACCCGCAGATCCCGGCCCTGCGCCGGTTGCTGAAAGAGGCGTACTGCGTCTTCGATTTCATCGTGCTGGAGGTGGCGGCAGAGGCCAGGGTCGATCTGCAACTGCACCGCGAAGCCCTCGATGCCCTGTATCGGCAATTGCAGGAAGAGGCTTGCGAGGCGCGCAGGCGGCTACGCCAAGACCCGCGTTACGCCGATATCGGCGAACCCGAGCCGATGCGTTGGGAGGTGCAGCGGGCCGAGGCCCGGGTGCTGGACCCCGAGCAAGTTCAGCAACTGGCCCAGGCCCGTCCGCTGGAGGGGCATCAGGGGTTGTACCGGGCCTTTCTGCACCCGCCCTACGGCACCCGTTTCGCCGCCGACGGCGAGCCGCCGGAGGCGATCTTCCAGCGCTGGCTGACGCTGCTGGGGCTGGAGCCCCAGGCGCAGCCAGAGGTGATCGACTGGGTGGCCAACCTGCAGCTGGATTGGCAGGCCGAGGAAACCGAGGGGCCCGAGGTGTTGCCCTGGAGCGTTTATTTTGACGAGGGCCTGGAGTGGTGGGGCGTCTGGTGCCTGAGCATCTGGAACCCCGAGCGCCGGACCCTGGCGGTACTGATGGCCAGTGCCACCGATTGAACAGGATGTGGACATGCACGTAGTAGAAGAACTTCACCCGCTGAGCGACGCCATGCGCGCCCGGGTACTGGACGAGCTGGCGCGGATCGAGCGCGAGCGCAATGTGCAGGTGCTGTATGCCTGCGAATCGGGCAGTCGGGCCTGGGGCTTTGCCTCCACCGACAGTGATTACGATGTGCGTTTCGTCTATGTGGAGAAGCCCGAGTGGTTTATCCAGGTGGATGCCGGGCGCGATGTGATTGAACGGCCTTTGGACGATGAGCTGGATATCAGCGGTTGGGAGCTGCGCAAGACCCTGGGGCTGTTGCGCAAGTCCAACCCGACCCTGCTGGAATGGCTGGATTCGCCCCTGGTGTATCGCAGCGAGCCTGGGGCCACGGCTCGGCTGCGGGAGCTGGCGCAGGCGTTCTACAGCCCGCCGGCGGCGCGCAATCATTATCTGTCGATGGCCAAGAAGACTTTCGTAGCCCATTTGCAGGACGAGACGTTGCGCTTCAAAAAATACTTTTATGCGCTGCGGCCATTGCTGGCGGTGCGCTGGATCGATCAGGGGCGCGGCCGCCCGCCGATGACCTTTGCCGAGCTGCTGACCACAGTGGAGCATCAGCCTTTGCTGGATGAAGTCGAGGCGTTACTGGCGCGCAAGCGCAACGCCGCCGAAGCTGCTTGCGGTCCACGATTGCCGGCGCTGCACGCCTTTATCGCCAGCGAGCTGGAACGCCCGGTGCCGAAGCTTGCGCGCACCCACCAAGACAATGCGCTACTGGACGCCTACCTGCGGGAAACCGTCCGCCAATACGCTTAAGGACCATGATGAAACAGGATGTAATCGAGCTGGACGGCGCCATCGGCGGCGGCCAGGTGCTGCGCAGTGCCCTGAGCCTTGCCATGCTCAGCGGCAAGACCCTGCGCCTGCACAATATTCGCGCCCGGCGCAGCCGCCCGGGGCTGCTGCGCCAGCACCTGACAGCAGTCCAGGCCGCGACCCAGGTGTGTGGCGCGAACACCACCGGGGCCGAGCTGGGTTCCCAGGTGTTGAGCTTTGAACCGGGGCCGATCCGTGGCGGTGACTACCGCTTCGCCATCGGCACCGCCGGCAGTTGCACCCTGGTGTTGCAGACCTTGCTGCCAGCCCTGCTGCAGGCCCCCGAGCCGAGCCGGGTGAGCATCAGCGGTGGCACCCACAACCCCTTGGCGCCGCCGCTGGATTTCCTCCAGCAGGCCTGGCTGCCGCAGCTGCGGCGCATGGGCGCGCGGGTGGAGCTGCAACTGCTGCGCCACGGTTTTGTCCCGGCCGGTGGGGGTGAGCTGGAAGCCTTTATCCAGCCTTCCAAGCTACAGCCCCTGCATCTGCTGGAGCGCGGCGCGTTGCTGGGGCGGCGGGCCTGGGCCCTGAGTGCCGGTTTGCCCGAGCATGTGGCGGAGCGTGAGTTGCGTCGGGTGCACAACCGCCTGCAACTGCCTCGGGAACAGTTGAGCCCGGTGCAACTGGATGAGCAATACGGGCCGGGCAATGTGCTGTTGCTGGAGTACGCCTACGAGCACCTGACCGAGCTGTTCAGCGGCTTCGGGCAGAACAGCCTGCGGGCGGAAAAGGTCGCCGACGGCGCCATCGACCAGGCCCTCGACTGGCTGCAGTCCGGCACCGCGGTGGCCGAGCACCTGGCCGACCAGTTGCTGCTGCCCATGGCCCTGGCCGGTGGCGGCAGCTTGACCACGCCGCGCATGACCGAGCACCTGGCGAGCAATATCCAGGTGATCGAGGCGTTCCTGCCGGTGCGTATCCAGGCTCATGTGCTGAGCGAGCAACAGCTGCGGCTGGAGTGTCGCGCCCTGGCGTGATCCTCGCGGACTTGTGTCGGCGCTGGCCGGGCGGCGTTCTGCTTGCGAGTGAAGGCGCCCGCAAGAGCAACGCAAGGCTCAAGGGCCTCTTCGCCGGCAAGCCGGCTCATACCCGGCAGGATGGCAGCGCCGCAGGTTGATTTTCCGGCAGAGAAGCTGGCAGTCTGCGCGCCCGCCACAGAGGCGGTTTCATTTTCAGGGAAGCAGGCAATGGATAGCAGTATCGGGCGCAAGGTCTGGGTCAGGGTATTGGCGGTGTTGCAGGGGGCGGTGTTGCTCAGCGGCTGGTTTTTTGCCGCCTTGATCCTGGGCTTCACCATCAAGTCCGAATTGCAGCCGTTACTGGCCATGTTCCTTGCCTCGCTGCTGGCGGTTCTCGGCCTGGTGGTGCATGAAGGCGGGCATTACCTCGGCGCGCGGCTGTGTGGCATGCCGGTGTTGCTGGCGCGGGTCGCTGCGGTGGAAATCCAGGTGCTGCGTCGCGGCTGGCGCCTGCGCTGGTCGCCGCAGCTCAAGCGCAATCGCCTGGGCGGCTATGTACTGGCGGCTAGCAACCCGCAGCGCCCGTGGCGTGGACAGTGGATGGTCATGGTGCTGTTCGGTCCCTTGCTGAATCTGCTGGTGGGCGCCGTCGCCGTGGCCCTCGGGCTGCATCTGCAGGGTGTGCCCGGGGCTATTGCCCTGGCCTTTGCCGTGAGCAACCTGAGTACAGGGCTGGGCAACCTGATACCGACAATGCGGGTGTTGCCCAGCGACGGCATGGTCATGCTGGGCTGGTTGCAGCACCGCGACGATCAGCGTCCGGAGCTGGCCCAGGCGCGGCTGCTGGCGCTGACCGTGGCCGGTGTACCCAGTGCCGAGCTGCCGCAGTCGGATATCACCCTGTTGGCTGCGGGTGCCATGCCCGAGCCGCTGATTGCTTTCAGCTACCGGCTCAATGCCCGGCAGGATCAGGGCGATTGGCCAGGGGTGTTGCAGATGGAGCAGGAGCTCGAGCAACTGCTGGCGGATCGAGCGGCGGAACTGACCGGCATGAGCACCCTGATCGAATTGCTGCGGGGTGAGCTGGCGTTCAGTCGCGCCTATCTGGAGCGCAGCGTCGCCCCCATGCAGGCGGTGCAGATCAACGCCGATACCGACTGGTTCGCCCCCTGGCTGCGGCCACGCGGCGAGGCCCTGGCGGCCTTCCTGGCGGGCGATCGCCAGCGTGGCGAAGAGTACCTGCAGCAGGCGCTGCGGGCGGCGGGCAATAGCCAGGTGCTTTCCCAGGGCAGAAGCGAAGCGCTGCTGGCCGAACAGCTGCGGGCCCTGCCGTAGCCTATTGCGGAAAAGCGTCGGCCGCAGGAAATAAAACTCTTATACTCCGGCGCTTTGTTTTCCCTACCCAGCAAAAGGAATGCCCCTTGGCCAACCAACCGGATAACGAATTCTTCAACCGCGCCGATGCCGTGATCGACCTGGCCAACAGCCAGATTGGCGAATGCAGCCGGGGCAAGGTCAGTGCTTCGCTGATGTATGCCAACGCCCGTTTCAGTGCCTGGATCAGCGCCACCGGTTGCCGCGATGGCGAAGAAATGGCCGCGGCCAAAGAGGAAGCGCTGGAGTTCTTCGTCGGTCAGTTCCGCACCATGCTCGAGGAGAATCTCGACGAATACATCGAGAACTTCGCGCGCTACATGACTCGCGACCCGGAGTGACCCACTCGCCGTACCTTGCTGTCCTGCCTTTGCCTGGCAACGCCCGGGGCTCTATAGCCCCGGGTTGCCAAGGCCCCGCCTGTGCATAGCGCTTTGATCTGAGCCACCTCGGCAGCAGCACTACACTGCGCTTGTGGTCAGCCACCCGGGCCGTCGCACCTCCTGCTCAAGGAGGCCGGTTGCCGGCAGTCAACAGGCTTGCCCTGTAACACTCAGGAACACCCCCATCAGCAAGGAGTGCAACCATGATCGTCATTCCACAACGTGTGATTGAGAACGGCAGTGTCATCTCGCTGCGCGGCGACTCGGGCAACTACATGTCGCGCATGGGCGCGACTGGACTGGAACTGTCCAAGGGCTCCATCGACCAGTACTGCAAGTTCCGGGTGGTGCTGATCCAGATCGGCACCGAGAAGAAGCTGGCGTTGCAGGGCGACAGCGGCAAGTACATGTCGCGCATGGGCGCCACGGGGTTGGAGCTGTCCAAGGACAGCATCGACCAGTACTGTCAGTTCTCCTACGCCATCGATACCGCCAGCGGACAGATTTCCCTGCGTGGCGACAACGGCAAATGGATGTCGCGCATGGGCGAGAAAGGCCTGGAATTGTCCAAGGACGCCATCGACCGGTTCAGCCAGTTCCTGCTGGTGCTCGAAGGTTGATGCACTGACCGCGCCGGTTGCAGGCCGTGAGTGCCTGCGGCCGGCGCATCCTCGTCCGCAGCGGCCCTGGCTGCTGCCTCAGTCCCGATCAGCAGGTTTTTTGTGATCGGCGTCACTCTTTTCTCAAGAGAACCCGGACTTCGGTCGATAAGCTCTGAATGCCTATTGATATGGAGTTCGTCATGGCTTTGCTTCCGGTTCGTCTGTCTCATCGTTTGACCCTCGGCAGCGTGCTGCTGTTGCTGTTCACGGCGTTGGCGGTATTTGCCGTGATGACTTTGCGTGGCCAACCCCGGGTGGTGCAGGCGAGCTCGGCCTTGATCGAGCAGACCGGCAGCGCCATCGTCCGTCAGTTGGCCTTGCAGCTGGCGGGTATCGAGGGGGTGACCGCGAGCATGGCCCACCTGCTGGAAGGCTTGCCCAAGGACCCGGCGCTGGCCATGGCCACCTTGCCCAAGGTGATCGATCACGAAGGCGACAAGGCCATCGCCGGTGGCGGCATCTGGCCCGAGCCCAATGCCTTTGCCCCGGGCGTGGAACGCCGCAGTTTCTTCTGGGCCCGCAGCGATGCCGGGCCGCTGGTCTACTCCGATGACTACAACGCCGCCGGCAGCGCCGGTTATCACCATGAAGCCTGGTACACTGGCGCCCGTAACAGCGCACCGGGCCGTTGCCTGTGGTCCGAGGCCTACCAGGACCCGGTGACCCAGGTGCCGATGACCACCTGCAGCGTGCCCTATCGCCAGGGCGGGGCCTTTGCCGGGGTCGCCACCATCGACCTGCGCCTGGATGACCTGGCACGTTTCCTCAAGGAGCAGGGCGCGGTCACCGGCGGTTATGCCTTCGCCCTGGATCAGGCCGGCAACGTGCTGTATTTCCCCGATGCCCAAGCCGCTGGCGGGACGCAGATGCTCAGCTTCGAGGCCCTGAGCAAGCAGCAGCCCTGGTTGCGTCCGGTGGCCGAGGCCCTGGCCACGGCGGCTCGTCCCGGCCAGGTGCGCAGCCTGGACCTGGCCGAGGATGGCCGCTTGCAGGAGGCCGCGCGGGTCAGCCTGTTCAGCATGCCTGGCAGCGGCTGGACCATTGGCCTGGTGACTCCCGAGGAAAAGGTCACCGGCCTGGCCCGGGCCCTGACCAGCGAAATTCTGCTGTTCTTGCTGCCACTGCTGGCGCTGCTGCTGTTCTGTGCCTGGCTCGGTGGCAACAAGTTGATTGCCCAACTGGAAGAAACCACCCGCCAGATCGATGCCCTGGGCAGTGGCCAGGCCAGCGACAATGCTGAGTTGCACGTGGCCCAGGCCGATGAGATCGGCGCCCTGCGTGGTGCGGTCAACCGCTATGCCGGGCAGTTGCGGCAGATGTTGCAGATGATCGCCAACGAAGCCCGACAGTTGCACAACGAAGCCGGGCGCCTGGGGGAACTGAGCGGCACCCTGGCGCGCCGCGCCGAGCAGCAGCGCCAGGAAAACACCCAGCTGGCCACGGCCATTACCGAGATGTCCTCCAGCGCCCAGGAAGTGGCACAGAACACCAACAACTGCGCCGATACCGCGCGCCAGTCCCTGGTGGTGGTGCAGGACGGCCAGCACAAGGTGGCTGCCAACAGCCAGTCGATCCAGTTGCTGTCCGCGGAAATGGCCGAGGCGTCGTCGGTGATCCAGCGCCTGGAGCAGGACAGCCAGCAGGTTGGTGCGGTGCTGGATGTGATCAAGGCGATTTCCGAGCAGACCAACCTGCTGGCCCTCAACGCCGCCATCGAGGCGGCCCGGGCTGGTGAACAGGGCCGCGGTTTTGCCGTGGTGGCGGATGAAGTGCGCACCCTGGCTGGCCGCACCCAAACCTCGGCCAACGAGATCAGCGGCATGATTGGCGACTTGCAGCAGGCTTCACGCCAGGCGGTGCAGGCGATCCAGTCCGGCGAGAACCGTACCCGCCAGGCGGTGGGCGAGGCCTCCGGGGCTGCGGACGCGCTGTCCAGCACTGTCACCAGCTTCGACGATATCTCCCAGCGTGCGCAGCAGATTGCCGTGGCCGCCCAGCAGCAGAGCCATGTGACCCAGGAGATCAACGAACTGGCGGTGCGCATCCACGCCATCAGCGAAGACAACGCCCGTGACGCCCAGGCCCTGGACAAGGTCAGCGAGGCGATGCAGGCGCTGTCCGGGCGTCTGGCCCACCTCAGTCACGGCCACGCCTGAGGCGCTGTGCGCCCGGGCCCTCGGCGGCCCGGGCGAGTTTCACCCACTCTGCGGGTCGCGTTAGCCGACCCATTCGAGAACTATCAGGAAATTCAGCAGCAGTCCCAATGACACCAAGCCCAATCCAATGAATCCGTCGAACCATGGTGTGCGAGGTGCTATGCGCTTGCTCAAGACGCGGGCAATAGCGGCGCCGATCAGCGCGCCGGGGAAATCGAACAGGTAGAACAGCCAGCCCATGGCATCGATCGGGGAGTTGATCCATAGGCAAAACACTTGCAGGTGTGCGGCCAGCGCCAGGGCCACCCCGGTGAACAGCGCGGCGCTGGGCCGGGTGCACAGCAGCAGGCCGAGGATCAGCGCCTGGGGCAGCCAGTAGGCGCCGAAGTTGCTCCAGAAATAATCCAGGGGCTGCAGTGCCCGTCCGGCAGCCAGCAACAGCCCCCAGAGCAGGGCGGCGATGGCGGGCAGGTAGCGTAGGGGGGCAGTTTGCAGGGCGAGTGAACGGGTAGGCATTGCCGGGTCTCGATGATCAAGGGTGGGTCACAGGGGCGCAGCACCGTCGCTGCAGAGTTCATGGACGCACTGGCGCAGCCAGCGGTGGGCCGGGTCGGCCTCCATGCGCGGGTGCCAGAGCAGGGAGATGGTCATCTCCGGCAGTGCCGCTGGCAGTTCAAAGGCGTGCAGCCCGGCCCGCAGGTTGCTGGTGTGGCGCTCGGGCACCATGGCGATCAGCTCCGAACCCCGAGCCAGGGCCAGGGCCGCGGAAAAACCACTGACCAGGGCCACCACCTCGCGGGTCCGGCCAAGGGCTTGCAGGGCTTCTTCCATGCGCCCGTGAACATGGCCCTGGTGGGACACCAGGATATGTTCGCCGGCCACATAGTCGTCGAGGCTTACCGGGCCTTTGCTGAGCGGGTGATCGGCGCGCACCACGCCGATAAAACGATCGCGGAACAGCGCCCGGGTGCGCAGTTCGGGGCTGGTGTCGGCATCCACCACGGCGGTTTCCAGGTCGACGCTGGCATTGCGCAGGGGCGTGCTGTCGCGGTCCAGCTTGGGCACGAAATGCAGGCGCACCCCGGGGGCCTGCCGGCGCAGGCGGTTGATCAGCGCCGGGCCGAAGTTCTCGACGAAACCGTCGCGGCTGCGCAGGGTGAAGGTGCGTTGCAATTGCCCCAGGTCGATGGCCTCGGCCGGGCGCAGCGCCGCCTGGGCCTGCTCCACCAGTTGCCCAACCTGCTGGCGCAGCTCCAGGGCCCGGGGCGTGGGCACCAGGCCGCGGCCGGCACGTACCAGCAGTGGATCACCGGTGGCCCGGCGCAGGCGTTCCAGGGCCCGGCTCATGGCCGAGGGGCTGAGGTGCAGGCGCTCGGCGGCGCGCGCCACGCTGCCTTCGCTTAGCAGCACGTCCAGGGTCAGCAGCAGGTTCAGGTCGGGAGTCGGCATCGGCGCAATCTAGCACGCCGTCGGCTGACATGGCGTGGCATGCATCAATTATCTGCAAAGGCTGCGTCTTCCGCCTGTATTGGCCCCGGCATAGGCTGGCGCTCATGTCTTGATGGAGTGCCCGCCATGCCTGCTACTGATGCCCAACCCGCCGCTGTCGAGCCTGCCGCCTTGGAACCTGCCGCTGTGGAACCATTGTCGTCCCGGGCCCGTTGGACCCTGGCCAGCCTGTCGCTGGCGATGCTGATGCCCTCCCTGGATGCCAGCATCGCCAATGCCGCGCTGCCGGAACTGGTACGGGCCTTTGCCGCCACCTTCCAGCAGGTGCAGTGGATAGTGCTGGCCTACCTGCTGGTGATTACTACCCTGATTGCCAGTGCCGGGCGCCTGGGCGATCTATTGGGTCGGCGGCGCTTGCTGCTGGGTGGCATTGCGCTGTTCACCCTGGCGTCTGTGCTGTGCGGCCTGGCGCCGGGCCTGGGCTGGCTGTTGGCGGCCCGTGCCCTGCAAGGCCTGGGGGCGGCGGTGATGCTGGCCCTGAGCATGGCCCTGGTGGGCGATGCACTGCCCAAGGCGCGCACCGGCGCGGCCATGGGCCTGCTGGGCAGCATGTCGGCCCTGGGCACCACCCTGGGACCGTCCCTGGGGGGATTGCTGCTGGCGAGTTTCGGCTGGCGCTGGATCTTCCTGGTCAATGTGCCCCTGGGGCTGCTGGCCCTGGTACTGGCCTGGCGCAGCCTGCCGGCAGATCGCCGAGTGGCCGCGGCCAGCGCCTTCGACTACCCCGGGACCTTGCTCCTGGCCTTGAGCCTGGGGGCCTATGCCCTGGCCCTGACCCTGGGCGACAACCCGCTGGCGCCGCTGAACCTGGGGCTGCTGGTGCTGGGCGGGGTGGGAATACTGCTGCTGTTGCGGGTCGAGCGGCGCTCGGCGGCGCCGTTGTTCCAGCCGGCGTTGCTGCGCCGGCCGCAGTTGCGCAGCAGCCTGCTGCTGAACCTGCTGGTGTCCACGGTGATCATGAGCACCTTGGTGGTGGGGCCGTTCTACCTGTCCCACGGGCTGGGGCTGGACAGCGCCCGGGTGGGGTTGTGCCTGTCCCTCGGGCCGCTGGTGGCGACCCTCGCCGGAGTGCCTGGCGGGCGCCTGGTGGACCGCTACGGCGCGCAGCCGCTGTGTCGGCTGGGGCTGTCCGGCATGCTGCTGGGCCTGAGCCTGCTGGCGCTGTTGCCCACGGGCCTGGGGCTGCTGGGCTACCTGCCGCCGCTGGCCTTGGTGACGGCCAGCTATGCGCTGTTCCAGGCCGCCAACAACAGCCTGGTGATGCTCGAGGTGACGCCGGAGCAACGGGGGCTGACGGCGGGCTTGCTGAGCCTGTCGCGCAACCTCGGGCTGATCAGTGGCGCCGCGGCCCTGGGCGCGCTGTTCGCCTGGATCGCGCGGCCGCAAGTGGGCGGCCAGGCCGGCGTCGAGGCGGTGGCCAGCGGCATGCACGCGACCTTCGGAGTGGCTGCCGGGCTGATCCTGCTGGCGCTGCTGCTTGCCTTGTTCGACCGATGGTCCGAGAGGGCGCCGGCGGCTTGTCGGCTTCCGCGCCCGAACTAAGCTTGGCCTGCACACCCCCAGCAAGGAGCAGGTCATCGTGAGCACACTTCGCACGCCGTCCCTCGGGCCTATCGTTGGCCATACCACCGCCACTTCCTGTCGTTTATGGATTGCCGCTTCCGATGCCCTGGACGAGAAGGGCGTGGCGGAGGACATCCGCACCATTGGCGTCATTGGTGTGGTGGGCAGCAACGGCAAGGTTGCCGGCGAGAACATCTACTACTTCCGCCTGCGCCGCGAATACCACCGCACCGGCACCTTCAACCTGGGGGTCGACCTCAACCTGTGGCGTAATGCAGCCGAGCGCAAGCAGCTCAAGCCGTTTCTCCTGACCCCGAGCACCCATTACAAAGTGCGCATGGCTTCGCTCAACGTCGACGACGCGGGCTCGATCGACGACGAGGTGTCCAGCGAGTCGGTGGTGGCGCGCCTGCCCGCGGCCTCGGCCTGGGCCAATGACCTGAACCGCAGCGGCGCCGACAAGGCCTATGTCGAGGCCGAGTTCACCACCCACGCCGCCGAGCCCCAGAAGGCTGGCCCCTTGAGTTTCCTCCTGGGTTCCTGCCGCTATCCAGGGCTGCCGTGGCAGCGGCGGGATTCCGATGCGATCTTCGGCCCCATGCTCAGCGAGCATGACGACAGCAAGTTCGTGCTGATGGTGGGCGACCAGATCTATGCCGACCTGTACAACCGCGCCATCCCCATCGGCCGCGCCGACAGCTACAAGGAATTCGAGGAGCGCTATCACACGGCCTTCGGCTCGCCCTTCATCAGCCGCCTGCTGGCCCACAAACCCACCTACATGATCCTCGACGATCATGAAATCGAAGATAACTGGACCCAGGACCGGATCAGCAAGAACAGCGCCAAGCGCACCTTGTTCAACTGGGCCATGGGCGCCTACATGAGCTACCAGTGGAGCCATGGGCCGCGCTTCGAGGACAGTTATGTGCAGCAGCGGCCAATGAAAGGCAACGACCAGTACCTCAAGCACAATGCGGTGAACCAGCTGTTCTACGACTTCTCCTGCGCCAACTACCCGTTCTTCGTGCTCGATACGCGGACCCAGCGCTTTCTCGAGGATGTGCCCGGTGCCCTGCAAGACAACCACCTGCTGGGCCGGCCCTCACTGCACCCGTCCGAGCCGGGGCAGCTGGACCGGCTGTGCGCCTGGTTGCGGCATATGCAGCAAGACCGGGGCAATGTGCCCAAGTTCATCGTGAGTTCCAGCGTGTTCGTGCCCAACGGCGTGGACACCGCGGGGGATGGGCCGCGCTACGAGCGGCGCAAGAATGAAAGCGATTCCTGGTCGGCCTTCCCGACCACCCGCGCCGCAGTGCTGGAGACCATCGCCAAAGAGGGGGTGCAGAACGTGGTGTTCCTGTCCGGGGACATTCACTGCTCGAACATCTCGCAGTTGGATATCAGGGGCGGCAAGCAGGACATCAAGGCCTTTGCCATTACCTCGTCGGCCTTCTACTGGCCGTTCTCCTTCGCCGACGGCGACCCGGCCGGTTATGTGCACGACTCGGGGTCGGAGCAGACCCCCGACAGCTTCATACTGAAAAACCTGCCGGGCAGGATGGACTACCACACCTGGGCCTTCACCCAGGCCGACAACTTCGCGCGCATCGACCTGGACCCCGGCAAGGCCCAGATCCAGGTGCAGTTCTATGGCGCCGATGGCGCGGCGCTGGTGACCCGCAAGCAGGACGACGCGGTCAACGACCTGCCCGAGCGGTTGCAGCTGTTGCCCTGGTAGCGGGTTTCACAGCCCCAGTTCCAGCGCCAGCAGGTCCGCCAGCGGCTGGCGCCGGCGAATCAGTTTTGCCTGGCCGTTGTCGAACAGCACTTCGGGCAGCAGCGGCCGACTGTTGTAGTTGGAGGACATGCTAGCGCCATAGGCGCCGGTGTCATGCAGCAGCAACAGGTCGCCGACCTGGGCCTGGGGCAGCAGACGCGGGGTCAGGCATTCGTCGTCCTGGGTGAAGATGTCGCCGGATTCGCACAGCGGGCCGCCCACCACGGTCGGCTGTTGCGGGCGCTGTACCGGCTGGCCGCTGGCGTCCAGCAGGCTCATGCCGTGGTAGGCGCCATACATGGCCGGGCGCATCAGGTCGTTGAAGCCGGTGTCCACCAGCACGAAGCGGTGCTGGCCGGCGTCTTTCACCACCCGCACTTCGCTGACCAGGCAGCCGGCCTCGGCCATCAGGAAGCGCCCGGGTTCGATTTCCATGCGCACGCTGTGGCCCAGGTAGGCCTCGATTTCCTCCCGCGGGGCTTTCCAGGCGTTGGCGTAGCGTTGCACGTCCACTGGGCTGTCGCCGTCGCGGTAGGGCGTGGACAGGCCGCCACCGATGGAGAAGGCCTCGATGTCGTGGTCCAGGGATTTGACTGCTGCCAGCATGGCCGCGCCCACCTGTTCCAGGTGGTCGTAGTCGACCCCGGAGCCGATATGCATATGCAGGCCCACCAGGTGCAGGCCGTATTGACGGATCACCGCCAGGGCCTCGCCGACCTGTTCGTGCCAGATGCCGTGCTTGCTGTTCTCGCCGCCGGTGTTGGTCTTGCGGCTATGGCCATGGCCGAAGCCCGGGTTGATCCGCAGCCACACCCGGTGGCCAGGAGACAACTGGCCAAGCTGGCGCAGCATGTCGATGGAACCGGCGTTGACCTCCACCTGCAGCTCCACCACACGCTTGAGGGTGGCTTCGTCGAACAGGTCGCAGGTGAAGACGATGCCCGCATCTTCCGGGCTGAAGCCGGCCAGCAGGGCGCGCTCGATTTCCCCCAGGGACACCGCATCGACCCGTACCCCGGCCTCGCGCACCAGGCGCAGCAGGTGCAGGTTGGACGAGGCTTTCTGCGCGTAGCGCACCACATCGAAGGCTTGCAACTGCTGGATGCGCGCGCGGATGGTGGCGGCGTCATAGCACCACAGCGGGGTGCCGTACTGGCGGGCGGCGGCGACAAGTTGAGCGGGGGCGAAGGGAATGGCCATGATCTGTGCAGTCTGTGGTCAGTGAGAGTGGAGGCAGCATGCCGTTTCCTGGCTATTCAATAAAATATCTATTCTTTGTTGGCTGATTCAGTTTTGATATGGTCTGGATGATTGAACGAGTCTTGCCGCCATGGCTATCTCCCTGCGCCATATCGAAGTGTTCCGCGCCATCATGCAGGCCGGCAGCGTCACCGGCGCGGCGCGCCTGCTGTTCACCTCGCAGCCCACGGTCAGCCGCGAGCTGGCGCGCCTGGAAAGTCTGTCCGGCCTGCGCCTGTTCGACCGCGAAGGCGGGCGCCTGCTGCCCACGGCCCAGGCCCTGCTGTTGCTGGAGGAGGTGGAGCGGGCCTATGTGGGGCTGGAGCGGATCAACAGCGTGGCCCAGTCGATCCGCCGCTTCGAGCACGGCCAGTTGAGCCTGAGCTGCCTGCCACTGTTCTCCCAGACCCTGCTGCCGCGGGTGTGCCAGGACTTCCAGAGCCGGCACCCGGGCATCGGCCTGAGCATCACCGCCCAGGAATCGCCGCTGCTGGAAGAGTCCCTCAGTGCCCAGCGCCATGACCTGGGCCTGACCGAAAGCGAGCACCTGCCCCGGGGCACCCAGGGTGAACTGCTGTTCTGCGCCGACATGCTGTGCATCCTTCCCGAGGGCCATCCGCTGCTGGCCAAGACGCGATTGTCGATGGCGGACTTTAGTGGCCAGAATTTCATCAACCTGTCGGGGCTGGATATCTATCGGCAGACCCTGGACGAGCATTTTCGCCAGGCCGGGGTCGACCGGCGGATCGTGATCGAGACCACCAATGCCGCCTCGGTGTGCGCCATGGTGCGCCAGCAATTGGGCGTGGCGATCATCAACCCCTTGAGCGCCATGGAGGAGGTGGGCAGGGGGCTGGCGATCCGCCCGCTGCAGTTGTCGGTGCCGTACCGGGTAATGCTGATCCGTCCGGACTATCGGCCTTCATCGAATTTCATCGAGGGTTTTTGCCAGTCGTTACGGATCCAGGCCAAAGGGCTGCAAGAGCAGGTGGGGCGGATAGTGCAGGGGGCTTAGAGGCATTCGAGGCCTATGCGCTCTCCAGGGAAAGATGTCCCTCTCGTCTGGCTGTCGACAATTACTGAGGATGGCCTCGGCTGCCGACTGAACCTCTCAAGCGAGTTGGGCGGCAGCATTCTCAGTGCCTACCGACTGAATCCGCTGACGGGTTCCGGAGTTGAAGAAAATGCCTATCGCCATTCATGCACGCAATAACACCGCTGCAGCGCAGCAAGTTGCCATCAGGGCTACCGCCCAGGGCAACAACCTGGCCAATGTGAGCATTCCCGCTCAAGGCAATGTGGTTCTTTATGTGCTGCAAGCCGATACCAATGCCACTCTGTATTTGATCTGCAATGGGGTGACGGCCCAGGCCACCCAGCTGAATGTGGTCTATCACGGCTTCAGCAGTGTGGAACAAGACAGTGACTGGCCCCGCCAATGGACGGTCGAGGGCGCGCCGGACGGCGTACAGCTGGACCTGGCGTAACCAGGAGCCAGCTTGCTGGCGAAGGCGATCTTGCAGGCGCCTTCGCCGGCAGGCGGCACCGGCGTTGAGCGATGAGGCGTGGGGGCTTTCGGGCAGGTTGGGGTGCAGCAGGTCTTCGCGGATAACGGCCTGGCTAGGGCTTAGCGGGTGCCTTCGGACTGATCCACGGACAGGGTCCAGACAATCGAGGTCAGGATGCCCAGGTCGAGCAGCAGGGCTTGCGAGCGAAGAACCTTACGCAAGGCCGGGTAGTCGGCCTTGGTTCTCTTGAAGCTGGTTTTTTCCATTATCTGGATATGCCGGGTAATCGCGGTGACCGCCAGTTCGGCGAGCTGTTTCTCGGTGCTGGGCGTGGCCAGGTCCAGTTCCTTCAAGCGGTTCTGGAAAGCCTCGATGGCGTCTTTTTCCTCGTCCGTGCCGGGCTGGTAGACGATCTTCTGCTCAGGCGCATCGGTGCTGACTTTTTTGAACAGCACCACAGATTGGTTGAAGTGTTGCAACGCCAACGCCTTGGCCTTGCTCGCGTTGTCGCTATCGCGCAACTCCAGATACATCAGCATTTCATGGAAGGCCTGGAAGCCTCTATGGAGCTCGGCGCCGGCTTGGTCCGAGCCTTTGGCCAGGGTTTCGCGGTCCGAGTTGAAGGACGGGCCGGCAGTTGCCTGGAGGCTGGCCAGGCCCGCCAGCAAGATCAGTAACAGGCATTTGATCAGGCGCATTTTCTGCTCTTCGTTATCTGGTCGATGAAGGCGATAAAGGGCGGGGTGTAATACTGCTTGGGGGCGTTCTGCCAATACTCACGAGCCCGCGGGTCGTCGAGGACGAAGCGACACAGGGACAGGTTGAGGGCCTTGAACGGATCGGCGAGCAGGCGTTCGCTCTGCTGCAAGAGGTACACCTGGTAATAGAACGACAGGACCTGGCGCGCCTGAATCTTGCCTTCGCGATAATCCTGTTCGACCTGCATGCCCTGGTCGAGGAGCTTGATCGAGTTCGCCAGTTGGGCATCGCTGGTGGTCTGCTGCAGTTGCATGAAGCTGAAGTACAGGACCGCGACAGTCGCCAGGTTGGCGAGTATCTGAATCCCCTTTGAGATCTTCATGCTGCCTCCCGCAGGTTGGAGCGGGCACGACCCCGGACTGTTTCAGCGGTGAGTCAGTGGGAATAAGTGTTGAAAAACAGGATCGCACCAGCCGTACAGGTTGAATGTAGCTGACGGCTAGAGCGTTGCCAGCGGCCTCCATGGGCCATCGGTCAGGTCGCGAAAAGGTGCAGTGGCGAGGGAGCTCGCTCCCGTTCGGGCGCGTAGCGGCCGCCACACCTGAATCCGCGGTATGACTGATAAAACGCGGATTCAGGTGTCGGGAAGGCTGCGCCTTCCAGCGCGAGCAAGCTCGCTCGCCACAGGGCTGTTCAATCTCGCGACGTGCGACTTGCAGCTGCTCTTCCGTGGCGAGGGAGCTTGCTCCCGTTCGGGCGCGCAGCGGCCGCCCCACCTGAATCCGCAATTGGCCTGACAGGCCGCGTGCTCAGGTTTCGGGAAGGCTGCGCCTTCCAGCGCGAGCAAGCTCGCTCGCCACAGGGCTGTTCAATCTCGCCACGGGCGACTTGCAGCTGCTCTTCCGTGGCGAGGGAGCTTGCTCCCGCTCGGGCGCGCAGCGGCCGCCCCACCTGAATCCGCGATTGGCCTGACAGACCGCGGGCTCAGGTGCCACACACAATAGGAGAGCCCTAGCGTTCGATGGCCAACGCCACACCCTGGCCGCCGCCGATGCACAGGGTCGCCAGGCCTTTCTTGGCATCGCGCTTGTGCATTTCATGCA
>NZ_JAGEKI010000026.1:0-66180 GCF_049887815.1 Pseudomonas sp. NFXW11
TGCAAATCTACAACACGGAGCGGCCTCACATGGCCCTGAAAAACAAAACGCCCGATGCGGTGCATCGGGCGTTTTGAGGCCTACTGGCCTACCTGTATAGGTGTAAACCTATTTCAGGACTAGACACCGCAATGTCCCTCAGCGCCCCAGCAAACGGGCCAGGCCGACACTCATCGGCGTGGGCTCAGGGAACGTGAAGCGCTGCAGCAGCCGCTGGTTGCTGGCCCGCGAATGGCGGATATCACCGCCACGGGCCGGGCCATAGCTGATGGGCGGCAATGGCCCGACCACCTCGGCCAGGGCCGCGAGCATCTGCTTGAGGCTAGTGGCCTGGTTCAGGCCGACGTTGACCGCCCCCACTTCCAGCTGCGGCGCCTCGATGGCCTGCACCAGCACCTGCACCAGATCGCCCACGTAGACGAAATCCCGGGTTTGCTCGCCATCGCCGAACACGCTGATGGGCAGCCCCTGCTGGGCCCGCTCGCTGAAAATGCTGATCACCCCGGAGTAGGGCGAGGACGGGTCCTGGCGCGGGCCGAAGATATTGAAGAAGCGGAAGATCGCTGGTTCCAGGCCGTGCTGGCGACGGTAGAAGTCAAAGTAGTGCTCGCCGGCCAGCTTGTCCGCCGCATAAGGGGTCAACGGCGCCTTGGCCGTGTCCTCGTCGATGGATTGGCCTTCGCCATTGTTGCCATAGACTGCCGCGCTGGAGGCGAACAGCACCCGCTTGACCCCATGCAGGCGCATGGCCTCGCAGACATTCAGGGTGCCAATGAAGTTGCTCTGGTGGGTCTGCACCGGGTCATCCACCGAGGCCTGCACCGAAGCCACCGCAGCCAGGTGAGCCACGGCGCAACAGCCCTGCATGGCCCGGTTGACCAGGGCCGCGTCGGCGACATCGCCTTGAATCAGTTCCACCCGCGCATCATCCAGGGGCAGGTTGCTCGGCTTGCCGGTGGACAAGTCATCCAGCACCCGCACCGAGTAACCCTTGGCCAGCAGTGCGTCAGTCAGGTGCGAGCCAATAAAACCGGCGCCGCCGGTGATCAATACAGGGCCATCAGCCATGACGATAAAACCTATCCAGTAAAGCCGGGAGTGCTGCGCGCCAGGCGCGTGGCTTGATCCCGAAGGTGTGAAGAATCTTCTTGCAGGCCAGCACCGCATGCTGCGGCTCTTCCGCGGCATCGGCGCTGGCGGCGTGGGCCTGGGCGGTAGGCGCCTCGATGGCCAGCGGATGCAGTTGCCGCGCCTCGCCCAGCACCGCTTGCCCCAGGGCCAGGGGCGTGGTGGCCTCCTGGCCGGCGTAGTGGTAGGTGCCCCACAGCGGCGCCGCACAGTCGAGCTGCTTGAGCACCGAGATGATCACCCGCGCGGCATCGTCCACCGGGGTCGGGTTGCCCCGGCGATCATCCGCCATCAGCAACTCCTCCGGGGATTCGGCCCGCGCCAGGAAACGCCCGAGAATGCCATCGGCACTGTCGTCCAGCAGCCAGCCAAAACGCAGCAGCACGTGCTGCGGGCACGTGGCGCGCACGCTCTGCTCGATGCGCCACAGCGCCTGGCCGCGCAGGCCCAGGGGCACCGGCTCATCCTTCTCGCTGTAGGCGGTGGCCCGGGAGCCGTCGAACACCCGGTAGCTCGAAGGTTGCAGGAGAATGATGTTGTGGTGCTGGCACAGCTCGGCCAGCCGCTCGACCGCCCGCTCCTGACCGCTCAGGCGCGCTTCGCTCACCGACTCCGCCTGGAACCAGTCGAAGTAGTAGGCCAGGTTGATCAAGGCATCCGGGCGGGTGTCATCGAGCAGTTGCGTGAGGCTCGCGGCGTCCCAACCGTCTTGCGGTGGACGGGGGGCGAGGAAACCTATGTCTTCCTCCGCACCCAGGCGAATCAGCGCCTGCCCAAGGGCATTTCCGCCGCCCAGTAACATAAGGCGCATTCGCATAGAGTCAGCAGGCCCAGTCAGTTCAGAACGATGGTTTGGATCGGCCAATCCCATGGGTTAGGCCATCGAGAATTGCCGGAATCGTTGCATTTTGCGGGTTTGTGGCGCAAGCGTCACTGAGAAAGTGACGCGCGCCCCACCAGGACTCTAGCCGCTGCGGCCCGCTGGGCCCGGGCGCCCGGCCGACGGCGCCTTTGCCCCCAGCCCAAGGCTTGCAAGTTGCCTCGGGCGGCCGCATAAATTCCCTTATGAACCTTGCCCAATCCGTCGACCCGGTGCTGGACGGCTTTCATCCCGCCGTCCGTGCCTGGTTCAAGCGCACCTTCGCCACCGTAACCACGGCCCAGGCCCGCGCCTGGCCGCTGATTGCCCAGGGCCGCTCGACCCTGGTGGCCGCGCCCACCGGCTCCGGCAAGACCCTGACCGCCTTTCTCGTCGTGCTCGACGACCTGGTGCGCCAGGGCCTGGCCGCCGGCGGCGAACTGCCGGACGCCACCCTGGTGGTCTACGTCTCGCCGCTCAAGGCCCTGAGCAACGATATCCAGATCAACCTGCAAGACCCGCTGGCCGGCATCACCGAGCAACTGCGACTGATGGGCCTGCCGCCACTGGCGATCCGCACCGCCGTGCGCACCGGCGACACCCCGCAGAAAGACCGCAATGCCATGCGCAAGAACGCGCCGCAGATTCTCGTCACCACTCCGGAATCGCTCTATGTGCTGCTGGGTTCGGACTCGGGCCGGAAGATGCTGGCCAGCACCCGCACGGTAATTGTCGACGAGATCCACGCCCTGGCCGGGAGCAAGCGCGGCAGCCACCTGGCCTTGAGCCTGGAGCGCCTGCAGGCACTCTGTGGCGAACCGCTGTTGCGCATCGGCCTGTCTGCCACGCAGAAACCCATCGAAGCCGTCTCGCGTTTTCTGGTGGGCCATCAGCGATCCTGCGAAATTGTCGATATCGGCCATGCCCGGCCCCGCGACCTGGCCCTGGAAGTGCCGCCGGTGCCGCTGTCGGCGGTGATGGCCAATGATGTATGGGAGTTGGTCTACGAACGTCTGGCGGAACGGGTTCGAGAGCACCGCACCACGCTGATCTTCGTCAACACCCGGCGCCTGGCCGAGCGCCTGGCACGGCACCTTAGCGAGCGCCTGGGCAAGCCGGCGGTGGCCGCGCACCACGGCAGCCTGGCCAAGGAACAGCGCCTTGAGGCCGAGCAGCGACTCAAGGCCGGCGAACTGCAGGTGCTGATCGCCACCGCCTCGCTGGAACTGGGGATCGATATCGGCGATGTCGACCTGGTGTGCCAGATCGGCTCGCCCGGCTCGATCTCGGCCTTTCTGCAACGGGTCGGTCGCTCCGGCCATCAGGTGGGCGGCATGCCCAAGGGCCGCCTGTTCGCCCTGACCCGGGACGACCTGATCGAATGCGCCGCCCTGCTCGACTGCGTGCGCCGCGGCGAACTGGACAGCCTGCTGATTCCCCGGGCGCCGCTGGATGTACTGGCCCAGCAGATAGTCGCCGAGGTCAGCTGCCAGGAATGGCCGGAACACCAGCTGTTGGACATGTTGCGCCGGGCCTCACCCTATGCCGAGCTGGATCAGGCCCACTACCAGGCCCTGTTGCAGATGCTCGCCGAGGGTTTCAACGGCCGCCAGGGCCTGCGCAGCGCCTACCTGCACCGCGATGCCCTGAGCCGCACCCTGCGCGGACGGCGCGGGGCCAAGCTGACCGCGGTGACCAGCGGCGGGACCATTCCCGACAACGCCGACTACAGCGTGCTGCTGGAACCCCAGGGCCTGAATATCGGCAGCGTTAACGAAGACTTCGCCGTGGAAAGCATCGCCGGCGACGTGTTCCAGCTGGGCAATACGTCCTACCGCATCCTGCGGGTGGAAAGTGGCAAGGTACGAGTCGAAGACGCCCAGGGCCAGCCGCCGAACATTCCCTTCTGGCTCGGCGAGGCTCCAGGGCGCAGCGCCGAGCTGTCCAGCGCGGTGGCCCGGCTGTTGGCCCAGCTGGACGAGCTGCTTGGTGCCACGCCCGGGCAACTGCACCCGGCCATCCATTGGCTGCAACAGCAGCTGGGCCTGGACCGCGCCAGCGCCGAGCAACTGGTGGACTACCTGGCCCCGGCGCGCCTGGCTTTAGGCGCCTTGCCGTCCCAGGACACGCTGATCATGGAGCGCTTCTTCGACGAGTCCGGCGGCACTCAACTGGTCATCCACAGCCCCTTCGGCAGCCGTATCAACCGCGCCTGGGGCCTGGCCCTGCGCAAGCGTTTCTGTCGCACCTTCAATTTCGAACTGCAGGCCGCGGCCAGCGAGGACGCCATCGTCCTGTCGCTGTCCACCAGCCACAGCTTCGCCCTCGACGAGGTGTGGCGTTACCTGCACAGCCACAGCGCCGAGCACATCCTGATCCAGGCCCTGCTGGACGCCCCGCTGTTCGGCGTGCGCTGGCGCTGGAATGCCGGGGTGGCCCTGGCCCTGCCGCGCTACAGCGGCGGGCGCAAGGTGGCGCCGCAGATCCAGCGGATGAAGAGCGAGGACCTGATCGCCAGCGTGTTTCCCGACCAGATCGCCTGCCTGGAGAACCTCGCGGGCGAGCGCGAGATCCCCGACCATCCGCTGGTGGAGCAGACCCTCGACGACTGCCTGCACCAAGCCATGGACTGCGAGGGATGGCTGCAACTGCTGCGGCGCATGGAACAGGGCCAGGTGCGCCTGCTGTGCCGCGACCTGCCGGCGCCCTCGCCCCTGGCGGCGGAGATTCTCAGTGCCAAGCCATACACCTTTCTCGACGATGCGCCCCTGGAAGAACGCCGCACCCAGGCGGTGCTGGCGCGCCGCTGGAGCGACCCGCAAAGCAGCGACGACCTCGGTGCCCTGGACCCCGAGGCAATCGCCGCGGTAGCCCAGGAAGCCTGGCCGAACCCCGCCAGTGCCGATGAAATGCACGAAGCACTGATGAGCCTGGCGCTGATCAGCGAGGCCGAAGCCCAGGCCAATGCCCACTGGAGCCATTGGCTGGCCAGCCTCGCCGCCCACGGCCGGGCCTGCCGCGTGCAAGCCGGGCCCGATGGCGGCCTGTGGCTGGCCCTGGAACGTATCAACGGCCTGCGTGCCCTGTATCCCCAGCCCATGCAACCGGACCTGCACGCGCTGCCGGGTTTCGACCAGGCCTGGGACGCCGAGCCGGCCCTGGTGGAAGTCATCCGCGCCCGCCTCAGTGGTTTCGCCCCGCAGACCCTGGCGCAGATCGCCACGCCCCTGGGGTTGCCGTCCACGGCGATCAACCAGGCCCTGGTCCAGCTGGAACGCGAGGGCTATGTGCTGCGTGGTCGCTTCAGCCCTGGCGGCGAAGAGGAACAGTGGTGCGAACGCCATCTGCTGGCGCGCATTCATCGCTACACGGTCAAGCGCCTGCGGCGTGAGATCGAGCCAGTGGCCTTGCAGGACTTCATGCGCTTTCTGTTCGACTGGCAGCGCCTGTCACCGGCCACCCAGGGCCAGGGCAGCGCCATGCTGGCCGAGGTGGTTGCCCAGTTCGAGGGTTACCCCGCCGCCGCCTCGGCCTGGGACAGCGACCTGCTGCCGGCGCGGATCAAGGACTACGCCCCCCATTGGCTGGATGAACTGTGCCGCAGCGGCAAGCTGGTCTGGAGCCGGATCAATGCCAGCGGCAAGAACGCCGGCAACGCCCTGCGCAGCACCCCGATCGTACTGCTGCCACGCGCCCGGGCGGCGCTGTGGAATGCCCTGGCCAACCCCGGCGAAAGCAGCGAACTGTCGCCCAAGGCGCAGAAAGTCCAGGCCCTGCTGAGCCAGCAAGGCGCGCTGTTTTTCGATGAGCTGCTGCATGAAGCCCACCTGCTGCGCAGCGAACTGGAGGCGGTGTTGCAGGAACTGGTGGGCGCCGGCCTGGTGAATGCCGACAGTTTCGCCGGCTTGCGGGCGTTGATCACCCCGGCCAGCAAACGCCAGAAGCGCAGCAGCCGACGCGGCCGCGGGGCGCTGGTCGGCGGCATGGACGACGCCGGTCGCTGGGCCCTACTGCGGCGCTCGGCGAACCAGGATGCAGCGACCACCCTGGAACAGGTGGCCATGACCCTGCTGCGTCGCTACGGCGTGGTGTTCTGGCGCCTGCTGGAGCGCGAGGCCGACTGGCTGCCCAGCTGGCGCGAGCTGTTGCGCACTTTCCATCGCCTGGAAGCCCGAGGCGAGATTCGCGGCGGACGTTTTGTCAGCGGCCTGGCCGGTGAACAGTTCGCCTTGCCGGAAGCCATCCCGCTGCTGCGGGAAGTGCGGCGTCGACCTCACGACGGCAGCCTGATCGCGGTGTGCGGCGTCGACCCCTTGAACCTCGCCGGCACCCTGCTGCCCGGGCCCAAGGTGCCGGCCCTGAGCGGCAACCGCCTGGTGTATCGCGACGGCCTGCCCGCCGCAGCCGAGATCGCCGGCACCCAGCACCTGTGGCTGGAACTCGAAGCGCAAGACGCCCAGGCCCTGCGCAACAAATTGATCCGGCACTAACCCGCTCGCCGCCCCACCTCTCGTAGAAGCCGGCCTGCCGGCGAAGGGGCCGGCAAGCCCTGCACAAAACTCAATGGCCCTGTCTATTGCGCCCTGGCACCACTCGCCGGCGCCAGGCCGAAGCGATTGCGGTACTCGCTGGGGGCAAGGCCGGTGACCTTGCGGAACAGGCTGCGGAAGGTCGCCGGGTCCTGGTAGCCCACGGTCCAGGCGATATGGTCGATGGTGCCATTGGTGAACTCCAGCAACTCCCGGGCCTTGCCCACCCGCAGGTGCTGGCAGTACTGGGTCGGCTTGAGGCCAGTGGCCGCGCGAAACCGGCGCAGCAGGGTGCGCTGTTCAAGGCCAGCCTGCTGCGCCATCGCCGCCAGGGAGACATCCACCGCGCCATTGGCTTGCAACCAGTGCTGCACCTTGAGAATCGCCCCGTCGCCATGATTGAGAATCGGCGCAAAATTGCTGCCGCGCTGGCTGGCGCTGGCGCTGTGCTCCATCACCAGAAAGCGCGCGGTGGCACTGGCGATGCCCGGCCCCAGCAGACGCTCCACCAGGCGCAGCCCCAGCTCGGCCCAGGCCATCAACCCGGCGCTGGTAATCAGGTCGCCGTCATCGACCATGGGTTTGTCGGCTTCCAACCGCACCTGGGGATAACGCGCGGCAAAGGCCTGGGCCGAGGTCCAGTGGGTGGTGGCGCAGCGACCATCGAGCAGGCCGCTCTCGGCCAGCAGGATCGAGCCCACACAGACCCCGCCCAAGGTTGCGCCGGCGGCGTGCTGCTGGCGCAACCAGGCGGCCAGGGCCGGAGATGACTGGCTGGCGCTGAAACCCGCCAACGACGGCGGAATCACCAGCGCCAGCAAGCCGCCACTGTCTCCAGCCTGGCTGGCATAGACCCGGCTCGGGCCCTGCTCATTGCCGGTCGCCTGCCAATGGCTTACACACAGCTGCGGCAACTGTGCCTGCGGCTGCTCTGCGGCGATCCGGTTGGCCACTTCGAACAGGTCGGTCAGGCCATGCACCGCGGCCATCTGCACCCCGGGATAAAGCAACACGCCCAGTTCGGCGACCCTGCCTTGAATGCCCACTGTCAGTTTTCCCTCGCTTAATGTCGGTGCGGCCAATCCACCCGCGATTACCAGCCGCCGATACTGGCCCCAGGCTCAATCACTCACTTGGAGGCACCACCCATGGCCAAACAGGCGCTCATCGTAATCGATATCCAGAATGACTACTTCGCCAACGGCAAATGGCCCCTGGTCGGCGTCGAAGCCGCAGCGGACAACGCCGCCCGGCTGATCCAGGCCTTCCGCCAGCAGGGTCGACCCGTGGTGCACGTGCGCCACGAATTCACCTCCGACAGCGCGCCCTTCTTCACCCCGGGCTCCGAGGGTGCGCAGCTGCACGCCAAGGTCCTGAACCGTGCCGAGGAGCCTGTGGTGCTCAAGCACTTCGTCAATTCGTTCCGCGACACCAATCTGCAATCGATCCTTGAGGAGCTGCAGGTCGATGAACTGGTGCTGGTGGGCAACATGAGCCATATGTGCGTGGAAGGCACCGCCCGGGCCGCGGCCGACCTGGGCTATGGGGTGCAGGTGATCAACGACGCCTGTGCCACCCTCGACCTGGAATTCAAGGGCCAGCGGGTGCCGGCGGCCCAGGTGCACAACGCGGTGATGGCCGCCCTGGCCTTCGCCTATGCCCAAGTTCTGAGTACTGAGGAATTCCTTGCCGCCTGACGGTTCCGGCATTGCCTGCGCCAAACATCTGCGCAGGCAATGCCAGGCTAATAAGCCGATTCCAACACACAACTTACATATACGAATGATTATTATTTAATTGCTGTTTCATTATCACAAGCCATCGCAGCGCAACTGCAAAACAGCCAAATTAATGACGCCACTAACAAGCCAACTATTCAATAGCTGACTAATAGAAATCAGCAGCCCGCGCATTATTTCAAATCCGCTTTAGATTTATTCGGACATTATACTTTCGCCGCATAACTACAACCCTTATAAACAGCCCGCCTTATTGCCAATGATGGTTTAACCCGCATAGCGCAAATAGCTATAAAACGTAGAGCAAAAAGCAATATAAATTGCTCATCGCCCTCTGAAGACTGCGTATTTACTGGGCAAAAATGCCCTTTAAAAGTTCTGACCATTCCGTCAAGCACCGCCATGTAAGCACTTGAATACATAATCATCCGCACTTTCCCTGCGCGCCAAAAAGCAGCCTTGCGAGCCACTTCATTGAACTTACTTGCAAATCCGACGGGCTTGGCTAAGTTGATAGCTACTCGCCACTGAAACACTCTTCAGCGATCAAAACACCAATAACAACCGTCGAGGAACTGAATAACCAGACGCCCTCCCTGCCCCGCCAAGCTGACACTGACATGGAACTAGTCATACCAATCAAGAGGGACGCTTGATGAAGCGCAGCTCGTTGTCTCATGCCTTCTCGCTCAAGGGCACAGCCGAAAACTACTGGCTGTCGCTGGTGCTGTTCGCAGTCTTGGTGGTGGTCAGCTTTGTGCTGTTCGAGCCACAGATCCAAGAGCTGCTGCAGCAACTGAGCACTTTCCTTCCAACCGATCCCCTGCAGCGCACCGGCCTGGCCCTGTTGCTGATCGCCTTGTTGGCGCTGGACGTCCTGTTGCCGGTGCCTTCGAGCCTGGTGGCGCTGCTGGCAGTGGCGGCCCTGGGCGCCGTTGGCGGCTACCTGGTGATCTTTATCGGCCTGTGCCTGGGCGCCGTGCTGGGCTACTGGCTGGGGGCCGGCTACTTTCGCCTGCTATCCAGGCGCCTGGGCCTGCGTAGCTGGCAACCCGGGCAATTGGCCTATCGCCTCAATACCTTGTCGCTGATCTGCCTGCGCGGAGTGCCAGTGCTGGCGGAAACCTCGGTATTGGCCGCCGGCATGCAACGCTACCCGCTGCGCCAGTTCCTCCTGGTCACCACCCTGGCCAATGCCGGGCTGGCCCTGGCCTACGCCGCCATTGGCAGCCTGCTGGTGGAAGAGCACGCGCTGCTGGCGACCCTGCTTGCCAGCATGGTGCTGCCCGGCCTGTTCCTCGGCGCCCGCAGCCTGCTCAAGCCCCGCACCGGGCACAGCGAACAGGCACTCGACCAGCCCCTGGAGGGGCGCTTCGAGGTCAGCTACCAGTACCCGGTCCTGTTCACCGACCATGTCTTCGCTACGCACAACCCCTGCCTGCATCGGCAACTGGCCCAGCCTCAGGGGCGGACCAAGGTGCTGGTGTTCGTCGATGAACAGCTGCTGCATTGCAACCCGTCATTGCCGGAGCAGATCGCAGCCTACTTCGACGCCTACAGCACTGACCTGCACCTGCAAGCGGCGCCGATCGCGGTGCCGGCGGGCGAGTCGAGCAAGACCGCCGAGGTGCTCCAGCAGTTGTACGCGCACATGCTGGAACAGGGCCTGGACCGCCATTGCTACGTGCTGGCCCTGGGCGGCGGCGCGGTGCTGGACGCGGTGGGCTACGCCTGCGCCACCTTCCACCGGGGCATGCGCCTGATCCGCCTGCCGAGCACGGTGCTGGCCCAGAACGATGCCGGGATCGGGGTCAAGAACGGCATCAACGCCTTCGCCCAGAAGAACCTGCTGGGGGCCTTCTACCCAGCCAACGCGGTGATCAACGACTTCCAGTTGCTGCTGAGCCTGTCCCGGCGCGACCAGCTCGCCGGCTTGGCCGAAGCCGTCAAGGTGGCAGTGATCAAGGACGCAGCGTTCTTCCAGTGGATGGAGCAACAGGCCGAGGCCCTGGCGAACTTCGAACACAGCGCCAGCCGCTACGCCATCCGCCGTTGCGCCGAACTGCACCTGGGGCATATCACCGGTGCCGGCGATCCTTTCGAACGCGGCAATGGCCGGCCCCTGGACTACGGTCACTGGGCCGCGCACAAGCTGGAGAACCTCAGCCAGCACCGCTTGCGCCATGGTGAGGCGGTGGCGGTGGGCATGGCCCTGGATGCCTTCTATGCCAATGCCTGCGGCTTGCTGAAAGATGCCGAGACCCAGCGCCTGGTGCAGTTGCTGGACCGGCTCGGCTTCAACCTGTGCCCGCCGGAGCTGGGCCTGAAAGATGCCCAGGGCCGCTCCCTGGTGCTGCTGGGGCTGGAGGA
This sequence comes from Pseudomonas sp. NFXW11, assembly GCF_049887815.1. Classification (NCBI taxonomy): domain Bacteria; kingdom Pseudomonadati; phylum Pseudomonadota; class Gammaproteobacteria; order Pseudomonadales; family Pseudomonadaceae; genus Pseudomonas; species Pseudomonas sp. NFXW11. The sequence goes on from NZ_JAGEKI010000026.1 coordinate 10,626, forward strand.
GTTCCGCCAGCACCTGGGTGGCCAGTTGTCGATCCCGTTGCTTGGGCGCCTGGGCCAGTCGGTGGACGTGCACCACATCGAACGGCCGCTGATGGAGCAGGCCCTGTTGCGCCTGTGCAGCTTCGGCGGGCCGGACTTCGCCTGGAGCGAGGGCTGCGCACAATGACCGCTTCAACCCTGACCACCTGGCTGACCCTGGGCCGGGTCTCCAACCTGCCGACGGTGTGGACCAACGCCCTGGCCGCTGCCTTGCTGGCCAGCAGCGCCAGTGCCCTGGCGCCGCCTTCGCCGCTGGTCTGGACCTTGCTGCTGGTGGCGCTCTCGGCGCTGTACCTGGCGGGCATGCTGCTCAACGACCTGCTGGATGCCGACTGGGACCAGCAGCACCACAACCCGCGACCGATCGTGCTGGGCCTGGTCAGCCGTACCCAGGTCACCCTGGCCACCGCGGCCCTGCTGTTGCTGGCGAGCCTGTCGGTGCTGGGCCTGAGCCAACTGATCGCCCAGCCCCACTGGCTACTGGCCAGTGCCGCCTTGCTGCTGCTGTTCATCCTTGCCTACAACCTGCTGCACAAGAAGTATCCCCACAGCGTATGGCTGATGGGCGGCTGCCGCTCGGCGCTGTACCTGACCGCTGCCGCCAGCCTGGCTCTGCCAGCGCAGCCGCTGTGGCTGTGCGCCGCGCTGCTGGGCACCTATATCGCCGGGCTGACCTACCTGGCGCGCCTGGAACACCAGAACCAACTGCTCAGCCGCCTGCCGCTGCTGCTGATGCTCAGCCCCCTGCTGCTGGCCGCCTATGCCGACAACGCGGTGTTCTGGCTGGTGCTGCTGCTGTGGCTGGGCTGGCTGGGGTGGCATTACCGGCGCCACCTGAGCAACCCGCGGCAACGGCAGATCCGCGCCTTTATCGGTGCCGGCCTGGCCGCCCTGCCGCTGTTCGATGCCCTGGTGCTGGCGGTAGCCAACCAGCCCCTGGGCAGCCTGTTGTGCGTGCTGGTGTTCTTCCTGCTTCCTCACCTTCAGCGCTGGATCAAGCCGACATGAGCATGGATGCGCTTTGCCCCACCCCGACCCCGCTCGCCCTGCGCCGTGAAGCCTTTGTCGAAAAGCGCCGGCACTTCGACGGGCAACTCGACGAGCAGACCCGCCGCTGGTGGCACCAGGCCCTGGAGCAACTGGCCGATCAGCCGTCGGCCAACACCCTGGTGCTGCTCAGCAGCCAGTGCAAGCGTCGCCTCGGCGATGCCCCCCTGGCCGGCCAGCCGGACTGCAAGCAAACCCAGCAGGCCCGGGCCCTGCTGGTGGCGCAACTGCTCGAGCAGCAGGCCGGTGGCGATCAACTGGCGCTGCTGCGCCAGCTGTTCCTGTGGGGCGACGATCAGGAAAAAAGCGCGCTGCTGAGCATTCTCGACGACCTCGACAGCCAGGGTCGCAGCCTCGACCTGGCGCTGCAGGCAGGGCGCACCAACAACCGCGAAGTGTTCGCCGCCATCGCCCTGGACAACCCCTTCCCCGCCCGCCACTACCCGGAGCGGGCCTTCCACCAGTTGGTGCTCAAGAGCCTGGGCATGGGCCTGGACAGCGGGCGAATTCTGGGGCTGGCCCAGCGCCGCAGCGTCGACCTCAACCAACTGGCCCTGGAACACATGGAAGAACAGCTGGCGGCGGGCCGCAGCGTCAGCGATGCGCTGCCCCAGGTCATCGCCTTCGAGCTGCTGAGCCAGGCCCAGCGCCAGCGCCTGCGCGGCCTGTGCCAGCAGCAGCGCTTGCCAGCGCACTGGCTCCGACATTTGCCGCCTGAAGCCTGAAAGCTCCCGGCGGCAGCCACTCGATTTCACTCGATCACTCGATAAGGGACACACCATGGCGAAGTACTTCGACCCGCACATCCATATGGTCAGCCGCACCACCGACGACTACCAGAACATGGCCGCCGCCGGTATCACCGGGGTGATCGAACCGGCCTTCTGGCAGGGCCAGGCGCGCACCAGCGTCGGCAGCTTCATCGACTATTTCGACACCCTGCTGGGCTGGGAACGCTTTCGCGCCAGCATGTTCGGCATCCACCACTTCTGCACCATCGGCCTCAACCCCAAGGAGGCCAACGACCTGTCGGTGGCCAATGAAGTGCTGGAGATTCTCCCGCGCTACCTGGTCAAGGACGGGGTAGTAGCGGTGGGCGAGATCGGCTACGACGACATCACCCCCGAGGAAGACCGCTTTCTCGCCGCCCAGCTGGAGCTGGCCCGGCAGTTCAACCTGCCGGTGCTGGTGCACACCCCGCACCGCGACAAGATCGGCGGCACCAAGCGCACCCTGGCGGTGATCCGCGAGGTGGGCATCGCCGAGAACCTGGTGATCATCGACCACCTCAACGAGCTGACCCTGCCCCTGGTGCTGGACAGCGATTGCTGGCGCGGGCACTCGATCTACCCCAATACCAAGATGTCGGAGCAGCGCATGGTGGCCCTGCTGCAGCAGTACGGCACCGAGAAGATGGTGGTCAACAGCGCCGCCGACTGGGGTATCAGCGACCCGTTGAAAGTGCCCAAGACCGGCCAGGCGATGCTCGCCGCCGGGTTCAGCGAAGCCCAGGTGGAGCAGGTGCTGTTTCATAACCCGGTGGATTTCTTCGCCCAGAGTGGCCAGTTGGACAAGCAACTGGTGAGCACCCCGCTGCCCATCGACCAGCGTCGCCAATGGCAGGACAACTCGGCCCTGCGCGGCCAGGAACCGGTGGTCAAATGAGTGCCCGGGCCGTATGGAACGCGGCGCAGGTCGGTTATTGCAGCAATGTCCACCCGGCCCGGGATGTGGCCGGCCTGCGGGCCTCGGTGCAGGCGCATTTCCAGGGGGTGCGCCGCCAGCGTGGGCTGGCGCTGCAGGACAGCGGGCTGTGGATCAGCGCCCAGGCCGCCGCCGAACTGCAACAGCCCCAGGTGCGCCAGGACTTCCTCGACCTGCTGCACGATTGCGGCCTGCGCCTGACTTCGCTGAACGGCTTTCCCTATGGCCAGTTCCATGAGGGTGCGGTGAAGGCCGAGGTCTACCGACCCACCTGGGCCGAGGCGCAACGCCTGGAATACAGCCTGCAACTGGCCCATCTGCTGGCGGCCGCCCTGCCCCTGGATTGTCACCTGGGGGTGATCTCCAGCGTGCCCCTGGGCTACGCCGCCAACTGGGACGCGGCCCAGCAACAACAGGCCGAAACCCATCTGCGGCAGTTGACCGCCGAGCTGGCCCAACTGCATCGCCAGAGCGGCAAGAAGATCCTGCTGTGCCTGGAGATGGAACCGGACTGCGTGCTGCAGGACACCGAGCAGGCCATCGCGTTCTTCAAGCACTGGCAGGCCAGCGATCCCCACCACAGCTACCTGGCGCTGTGCTTCGACGTCTGCCATCAGGCGGTGATGTTCGAGGACTGCTATCAGTCCCTGCAGCAACTGCTGCAGGCCAGGGTGCCGGTGGGCAAGATCCAGCTGTCCAATGCCCTGATCTGCCAGTTGCCGTTCGCCGACCAGGAGCGCCGCGGACAGGTTCTCAAGGCGTTGGGCAACTTCGCCGAGGCCACCTACCTGCATCAGGTCAAGGCCCGGGATACCGAGGGCCAACTGCTGGCCTGGGCCGACCTGCCCGCAGCGTTGCAGGCACCGGAAGCGGTCCAGGGGCATTGCCCGGAGCTGCGCATTCATTTCCACGTGCCCTTGTTCAGCGAGCAGTTCCTGCTGCCCGAGCTCAGCGGCAGCCAGGCGGCGCTGCTGCGCACCTTCGATTTTCTCGCCGACCATCCGCAGTGCCGGCCGGTGCTGGAGGTCGAGACTTACAGCTGGAATGTGCTGCCGGGGGCCTTGCGCCCCGACGGCGAACAGGCCCTGTTGCAGGGGATCGCCGCGGAGCTGCAATGGGTCGAGGAGCAGTTGCGCCAGCGCGATCTGCTGCGTACCCATTCCTCGTCGCTGGAGGCTTCTGCCCATGCCTACTGAACGCCCGCGCCAGCCCTTGCTGCTGATCAATGTGGTGGGGCTGACACCGAGCCTGCTGGGCCCCAATACCCCGCGGATCAATGCCCTGCTGCAACGGGCGCGAATGGCCCGGCTGCGCCCGGTGTTTCCCGCCGTGACCTCGACGGTGCAAGCCTCGATCCTCACCGGCCTGCCCCCGGCACAACATGGCATCGTCGGTAATGGCTGGTATTTTCGCGATCAGGCCGAAGTGCGTTTCTGGTTGCAGCCCAATGCCCTGATCCAGGGCGAGAAGGTCTGGCAGGCGCTGCAGCGCGAGGTTCCCGGCCTGCGCTGCAGCCAGCTGTTCTGGTGGTTCAACATGTATGCCGAGGTGGATGCAGCGATCACCCCGCGGCCACACTACCCCGCCGACGGGCGCAAGCAATTCGGCCTCTATTCATCACCGGCGGACCTGCATCAGCGCATCGAGCAGGAGATCGGCGAGTTTCCCTTCCCGGGGTTCTGGGGGCCGGCGGCAGGGATTGCCTCCAGCCGCTGGATAGTCGACTGCGCCATGGCCGAGTACCGCATCAGCCGCCCCGACCTGCAACTGATCTACCTGCCGCACCTGGACTACAGCCTGCAACGGGTGGGCCCGGAGCATCCGTCGATCGGCGTCGAGGTGCAGGCCATCGACCATGAAGTGGGTCGCCTGCTGGATTTCGCCCGGCAGCAGGATGCAGCGGTGATGCTGATTTCCGAATACGGCATCGAGCCGGTGCAGCAGTCGATCTCCATCAACCGCCTGTTGCGCGAAGAGGGCCTGGTGCAGGTGCGCCGTTCGCTGAGCTGGGAACTGCTGGACCCCGGCGCCAGCGCCGCCTTCGCCGTGGCAGACCACCAGATCGCCCATGTCTATGTGCGTCGGCCCGCGGATATCCCTCGGGTCAAGGCGCTGCTGCAGCGCCAGCCCGGCATCGAGCGGGTGCTGGACAAGCACGAGCAGCGCGCCTGGCAGCTGGACCACCCGCGCAGCGGCGAACTGGTGGCGGTGGCCGCTAAGGGCTTCTGGTTCGATTACTACTACTGGTTAGACGAACGCCTGGCGCCGGACTTCGCCCGCACCGTGGATATCCACCGCAAGCCGGGCTACGACCCGCTGGAGCTGTTCATCGACCCGGCGATCCGCTTTCCCAAGCTGCGGGTGGCTCGCCGGCTGCTGCAGAAGAAACTTGGTTTTCGCTACTACATGGACCTGATCCCCCTGGATACCGGGCTGGTCCGCGGCAGCCATGGACGCTTGCCGAGCAACCCCGAGGTCGGGCCGTTGCTGATCACCGATTGCGATTTACCCCTGCCGGAGCAACTGCCGGCCACTGCGGTAAAGCACCTGCTCCTAGAGCATTTCCTAGGGCGCCCCTATGACGATACGGCTCAGGCCAAGGAGATTCCATGCGGCGAACCATCCCTATAGTCATGCTAGGTGTACTGAGCGGCCTCGCTCAGGCACAGAGCCTGCCTCCCATCGACTGCAAGACCTTCCTCAGTTTTGCAGGCGATGCGAGCAAAACCCTGACCCAGTTCAAGCAGAGCCCGGAAACCATGGCCTGGAACTGGTTCGTGTGCTTCAACGGCCAGGACCCCAACTATCCCAAGCAGCGCGTCTGGGAGTCCTTCAAACCTTCGGACGAGGTCTACCAGCGCAAGGGCGAGACTCCCTTGCCTTACAACCAGCACGCCAACCTGCCGAGCGATGTGACCAACAAGGCACAGAGCATACCCGGCATGGACCCCAACGGACTGTTCCTGAACCTGGGCAACGACACCGATGGCAGTACCGACAACGGCACGCAGCAGGTCGATGGCCTGGCGCTGCAGATGGGCAACCAGGTGCCGGCGGCGCAACGCGGGCAAGCGGTGCGCTTCCACCTGCTGATGGGCCAGGACACCTTCGACTACGTCGTCAAGAACAAGGTCTACAACCGTAATGGCATTGCCGCCCTGACCAGCGACCTGGTGTTCCCCACCACGGCCTGGGAACTGAAGACTTCCTGGTTGTGGATCGGCAGCGATGCCGAGTTCCAGAAACAGTTGGTGGCGGACGGCTACTTCATCGCCCAGGCCTACTACGTCGACAAGAACGGCCAGTACCAGGTCGGCTTTGCCGGGCTCAGCGGCATGCACGTGATCAACAAGCTGACCCACGACTGGGTCTGGAGCACCTTCGAGAACCTCAACAACAGCAAGTACACGGTGACCAACGAGACACCGGCCAAGCCGATGCACAACATCACCGGCCCGACCGACGCGGCCAAGCCGGTGAACGCGCAGTTCCAGGCGGCGAACAAGAACCTGGCCCAGTACGAGCTGATCGGCGTGCAGTACGACCACGCCCAGCCTGCGCCCAAGCTGCTGGCCAACTCGCAGATGGAGTCGGCGTTCCAGAGCCAATCCTCGTGCCTGGCGTGCCACAACACCGCGGCCTACTCGAGCAGCAAGAACACCTTCTTCAACTTCGCCCTGAAGCAGGACGGCGGGATCGTCTATCCCACCTCGGTGCTGCCGGACAGCGATTTTGCCGGCTATCAAAAACTGGACTACGTCTGGTCGCTGAAACGCGCCCAGTGGAAACGCTAAGGAGAGCAGCTCATGAGCGTCTTGAACTTTCCCCGGATCTATTTCAACGGCCATATGTTCTGGAACCCGCCCACGGCCAACAACAACGACGTACTGCCGCTCTATGACGCGGTGAAGATGCAGATGAACTGGCCGTTCCTGTCTCATTACGACATCAACGACCGCAATGCCCCCAGCCTGCTGATGCCCTGGACCATCGCCCCGCTGCCCTTCGAGAATCTGCCGGATTACGTGAAACAGGTACCCGGTAACGGCAACCCCGACAACTATCCAATGATTCCCGCCGAATGGGACCTGTTCGGTGACAACGCTTGCGGCACCGTCGACTACAAGCAGACCCGCTCGGTGATCATCGGCGGCGAGCTGCAGGCCAACAGCTATGTCGACAGCGATGCCCTGATCAACCAGGGCTACCAGTTGCTGGGCAACCCTTTCGGCAGCACCGCTCCGACACCGGCACGTTTCGTCGATATCAGCCCCTGGCAAAACACCTTCACCGCGCTGTACTTCGACAAGATGGTGATGGGCGACACCCACTGCGGCCTGGAGCTCAAGCGCCAGTACCGCATGCTCGATCGCTTCCTCAACTTCAACTGGGGCGCCTTTGGCGGCCTCAACTACGTGACCACCACCTGGCAGACCTGCTTCCCCAAAGACAACCTGAAGTGGTACCTGGGCGACTCCCAACTGCTGAAGATCCTGCACGATGAGATGACCAAGCAGAATGCCAAGGGCCTGATGTTCAGGTTCAGTACCTACCTGACCTTCTACGACAAGAACGGCGTGTTCAACGACTACCCGCCGGTGAACACCCGCTCCAATACCCCAGAGGCCCTGGCGGCGCTGCAGAAGATGTACCAGCAGGGGCTGGATAACGTCGCAGACATTTTCTACAACCCGGCCTACAGCCGCACCGCCGGCACCCTGGGCCTGTGGTTCGACAATGAGTACCCCACGGCGCCGGCCGGCCAGCGCCTGGCCGCCAAGGAAGCGGTGAGCTTCTTCAAGGCTATTCCGGGAGATTCGCTGATCAATCCTCCTACCGGGGACCAGTTCGTGAAGTTGGGTGTGCTGAGCGCCGAGGTGCATGGCTCGACCCTGTCCCTGGACCTGGGCAACACCTTCCCCTTCTATCCAGTAGGCGACGACCCGCTGGTGCCGCCAGACGTGGTCAAGCTCAACCAGGGCGTGCCGGTAGCGGGCAAGTTCAACGTCGGCAGCTATGACCTGGGGATCAATGTGACGGGCGGTTCATTCCAGAAGCTGGCCAGCTTCGGTTTCGAGCAATACCGCCAGAGTGCCTTCGACAAGCGCGCAGGCCTGCTGGACCTGACCCTGGATGCCAACGCCCTGAAGCAGCTGCAGCAGCCGGGCAGCCTGGAATTACGCCAGCAGGGCACAGGCAAGGTAGCAGCCGCGCAACAGCTGTGGACGGCGGAAGTCATAGAAAGCGGCAGCTTTATCGATGTGGGCGACAGCCTCACGCTGAACATCATGGTGCAGTGCAACGGCCAGCCGGCGCCGGCCGGTACCCAGCTCCTGGTTGCCGAGTACAACAATGCCTTCATGCTGAGCACCAGCGACTACTACCTGGCGTTCAGCAACGCGGCGAACTTCGTCCTGATCGAGGACTACCCGAGCAACCGCAAGAAAAACCAACAGGCAACGCCCAACTTCAAAGGCGGTAAGCCTTCTCTGAGCCTGCTGCGGGAGGGCAGCGGCCGTAACCTCAGTGCCTTGCTCAGCAGCAAGGTCAAGACTCAACAAGACCCAAGCGACCCGGTCATGGTGCCCATCCTGTACCAGGACTACCTCAAGACCCCAGCCGCAGTGAACCTCAGGCCGTGCCTGCTCCTGGCTGACGCTCAGACCAAGAGCGGCACCCTCGAGGACAAACTGGGCGCCAACATCGAATACAGCCAGACCTGCATCCATACCAACGCCCAGGGCATCGCCCAGATCAGCGTCCGCGCCGTGGCGCCAGGCTTCCCCACCTTGCGCTTCTTCCTCCAGGACAACTCGGGGCAGCCGCCGCAGATTCCGTTCAGCTTCAACTTCAACCAGGCCTACACGGACTTCCTGGCGCCGCTGCGGGTGTTGCCGCAGGAACCGCAGATGCTCAAGGACTTCATCGACTGCTGGAACCGGGTGTGCCAGTACGATGACTCCAACCTGCGGATCTGGAGGGAGTTCATCTTTCCGAGGATCCTCCAGCCCTTCTATTACCTGTATCCGATCATGAACAAGTTCATGCCGCTCAACTCCCTGCAGCGCATCGAGGGGGCGATCAGCCAGTTCATTGTGCTGATCAGCAAGGACTACCAGGAGGAGAGCACCCTGGCGATGCCCATCACCCGCGACTTGTCGCAGACCCGGCGTCGGGTGCTGGAAATCTGGGCCACGGATCTGGTGAGCCAGGGCTACCCACCCACCGAGCTGAAACCCAGCGACTACATCAAGGGCTAAGCCGTAAACGCCAGCCACCATGGAACGCCGGGCGACTCACCCTCGCCCGGCTTCTGCAAAGGAGCACCAGATGAAAACCCATCTCTTGCAACGGCTGTTGTTGGCCACCACCTTGCTGTGCGCCAGCCAGGCACTGTGGGCCGATAAGTACCCTGACAACGTCTATTTCAATATGGGCGTGCACAACACCAAGGGCTGCAATGCCCTGAACAACCACTGCGTGGCCAAGCGCAAGGCCGGCGAGCCGGCCGACCCGCAGTTTCCCGCGACCTGGGTCAGCGACTGGACCATGTACCGGGTCACCGCCAACTACCAGAACAACCAGCCGCCCTACAGCAGCCCGCCGAGCACGCTGCAACCGGCTGACTACACGGTGTCCCAGGGCACTAGCTACTACGACAACACCTATGTGCCGGCCGACCGCGACGGCACCGGGGCGATGATGGAGCACTACGAGAAGTACTGCCTGCCGATCTTCCCCATCAAGAACAACAACTACACCTGCTCCTTCGTGTCCCTGGGCAACAAGGCCTACTTCCTCACCTACCCCGAGGACCGGCCCAAGGACATGCCGGCCTGCTGCATGTTTTCGCCGATGAACCATCCGCCGCGCCAGGACTTCATCAAGCACCTGCCCTACAGCGCCACTCGCAGCCAGAACCTGGACGGCAGCGTGCTGGCCTATGCCCTGGAGCTCAAACCCCAGGGCCAGCCACCGATCCTGTTCGGTTATGCCTTCAACAAGCAGGCCACCAGTGACGGGCCGGGGCAGCCGGCCTACCAGCATCCGCAGTCGTTCTATTTCTCCGGCGATGCCAGCGTGGCCAACGCCCCGATCGTCAGCCAGAACTACCGCAACTGGAGCAACGCCAAGCCGGACCCGGCCACCACCTGGGACCAGGTGGCGAAGATGTGCCCGGCCAACCCGCCTGACTGCCAGCTGTTCACCCCACCGCCATCGCTGAAAAACGGTGCGCGGCCACAGTGGAACCAACTCGCGCCCATCTCGCAGTGACAGGAGCCGTCACATGAACCATTGGAGCCGTTTCACCGCCTTGCTGTTGCTCGGCCTGGCCAGCCTGCCGGCCAGCGCCCTGCAACCTGCCGGCGTCACCCCGCAGAGCGTCGGCCAGTGTCCGCCGCTGCCGGTGGTGCCGGCGGCCGGCGCCTCCCAGGGTGCCTTCGATAACTACAGCTGGCAGATGTTCATCAACCTCAACTGGCCGGCCCAGGCCGGGCAGCGGGGGGTGGCCGATTGCAGCAAGCCCCTGGGCAGCCCGGGCAATACCGTGTGGCAGAGTTTCAAGAGCATCGCCGAAACCTTTCTGCCCAACGGGCAGAATCCGGGCCCCTGGAACAGCCTGCTGAAACCCCGGAACCTCAGCCTGATCAATATTGCCGCGGTGAAGAACACCCAGGTGGTGCAGTCCGACCTGCAGGCGGTGGGCGGCTGGCTGATCGACCAGCGGCAGAATCCGACCTACTACGACATCGCCACCAATGAGGTGTCCTACACCTACATCGTCAACAATCAGTTCTATAACGCCGCTATCGTCGAGGCGGCGCAGAACATCGCCTTTCCGGCCAATGCCAGCGAGGTCAAGTCCAGCTGGCGCATCATGACCGCCAACGACGACACCAGCCGCTACCTGACGATGCGGGCCCAGGTCACCCAGTTCAACGACCAGGGCCAGCCGATCGGCACCACCGAGGCCAACCTGGGGCTGGTGGGGCTGCACATCATCACCAAGGTCGATGGCTTCCCGCAGTGGATCTGGTCGACCTTCGAGCAGGTCGACAACGTGCCGCCCAAGGTCCAGCAGCAAGGCAAGTGGGTGGACCAGCCGGCAGCCGGGGTCTTCTATTCCTACTTCGATGCCAAGGCACCGGCCGAGAGCCTCAACCAGTCGCCGTGCAACTGGCAGCCGGCGAGCTCCGGCATGGTCTGCCAGCCCAAGCCCGGCGCCAGCTTCAAGACCCCCGATCCGCTGAACCGGGTCACCCCGATCACCGCCGGTACCCAGCAGGTCAACAGCCAGTTCCAGAGCAGCCCGCCGGTGCAGTCCAGTGTGTTCCAGTACTACCAGCTGGTAACCACCCAGCGGCCGCAGCAACCCAACAACCCGGGCAACCCGCTGGGCCAGCCGACACCGGCGCTGTCGGCCAACGTGACCATGGAAAGCTATATCCAGGCCAGCAGCAGCTGCATGAACTGCCACTCCATGGCGACGCCGCTGAACAGCCTGAGCAAGAGCGACTTCTCCTACGTGTTCCGCTTCGCCCAAGCCCCTGCCTCTCACGCCGCCAAGGCCAAGGAATAGACCATGAGCATATTGAACGGACCCCGGCTGAATTTCTGGGGCGGCATTTCCACCGATGTCAGCGTGCCGAACAACTCGCCCACCTTGCCCACCGGCGCCACCAGCCGGATGGAGCTGTTCGACCTCACCACCTCGACCGTGGCGCCCAGCGCCCAGGGCTACAGCGATGATCAGCTGTATGCGCTGATCAATGCCCCCGACCCGGAAATCGGGCCCAACAGCCGCTATACCGCCGGTGGCTGGAACCATTACGGCGAACATGTGGTGACGCTGTACAACGCGCTGATCAGCTCCCAGGGCACTCCGGGCAATATCGCCCTGGACGGCGACCTGGTGGGCCAGCCGGTGTACCTGCTCGGCTCGGTGACGCCCGGAACCGGGCAAGGGCCCTACTCCGGGCCGATGATGGTCGACCTGGACCCCACGGCGACCACCACCACGCAGATCTTTGTCGGCGGCCTGCAGATCGGCAACGGCACCACGCCCGAGTTGTTGATCCGCTGGGACACGGTGTGCAGCAGTTTCGACGTCAATACCCGGGTACTGCTGCCGCCGAAGATGGATGCTCCCGGCTCCTTTCATGGCAGCGGCACCTTTCAGCTGACCTTTCCCCTGAGCAGCATCGTCAGTTACAACCAGAACAGCCCCGGCCTCAAGGCCTTGATCCAAGCCCCCGGGGCCACCGGGCTGGTGCTGCGCTTCTCGATGTTCGAGATGTGCCCCACCATGACCACCGACCAGTTGAACGACGACTACGCCGCCGGCCAGTTCAGCCCCAACCCGAGCATCGGCCGGATCATCGGCACCCTGGCCACGGCCTACGCCAATGAGCCGCATATCTGCCCGCCGGGCCGGCAACTGGTCAATGCCGACAAGGACATCGCCAGCGTCGCCTATGCCGAGGTGGCCAACGGGCTGCTGAGCATCGATATGGTCAACCTGATTCCCAAGCAGACCTTCCGCGCCCGCCGCGACGACATCACCAGCCCCATAGGCCCCAATGCCGACTACGGAACCGTCAGCATTGCCGCCGGTGGCCCGGCCCTGGCCAGTTATCCGCCCAGCGACCCGCTGCTGCAGAACTATTACCTGTACGGTGGCATCCTCGACATTGCGCTCAATGCCAGCCAGTTGCAGCAGGTGCAGAGCAACCCCCTGAGCATCAGCGCCCCCGGGAGCAGCGTGAATCCGCCGCTGTCGGCTCCCGAACGGCCCTATCGAGTCTACAGCGACCAGCGCAACAACTACTTCGACACCAGCAGTTCGAGTGTGCAGGTGACCTTGCAAGCCCGCTATCTTGGTGGCCGGGTGCCGCAGGACACGCCCATCAGGATCAAATCCTCGGCAACCAACCTGTATAAGAAAACACAGTATTGGGATTTCCTGCAGTTTCCGACGGTGCTCAACATACCCGCCGGCCAGTCCTCGGTGACCTTCAACGTGATGCCCCAGGCAGACTCCAGCGCCCTGGCCGGCTTCACCACACTGACCTATACCATCGGCGACAACAGCCTGAGCTTCAGCAATTTCCGCAAGTACGCCCGGACCGACTTCGGCATCCCCGCGGGCAGCCAGGTCACCTGGGACCAGGTGTACGAGAACGTGCTGCGCTTCCATTACCTGGCCTTTCCCGCCATGTCGCGCTACATCCAGCTCAACCAGCCTGACGCGGTGATGGGGTTCAAGGATGCGATTCTCGCGCGCATCTCGCCGGACTATCAGAACACCACGCTGTACATGTCGGTGGTGCGCTCGATGTCACCGAGCCAACGTGCGCTGTTGACCGCCTACCTCACCAGCAGCCCCTGGCGGCCTTGATCAAGGAGACCACGCCCATGCCCGTTGCCCTGCATATTCCCGCCCAGCCCGAGCAGGCGCTGCGGCCGAGCCGGGTGATTGCCCGGGGACTGCTCAACCCCCGCGGAGTCTGCCGCCAGAATGACGGCAGCCTGCTGCTGGTGGAGGCCGGTTCCGGCCTGCCCGACCAGCCGCTCAGCGGTCGCCTCAGCCGCCTGCGGCCTGACCCGCAAAACCCCGGCGACTACCTGCCGCCCGAAGTGCTGGCCCAGGGTTTTCGTTCGATGAACATGCAATCACGCATGCTGCGCGACGAAATCATGGGCCTGTCGGACATTGCCTGCGGTGGCGGGCGTTGCCTGGCCAGCCAGACCGACTACGTCGCCGGCTCCAAGCTGCTGGACTTGCAATACAGCCCACCGGAGCCGGTGTTCCATAGCCGCGGCAACCTCAACTCGCTGTGCTATCACCCCGGCCGACGGAGCTGGCTGGCGGTCAAGCCCGATACCAACCAACTGGTGGAATTCGCCGAGGACGGCGAGCAGGTGCTGGCACAGTTGCCGGACCTGGATCAGGGCCAGGAAGCAGTGCCGGTAACCCTGGTGTACGAAGCGCGCACCGATGCCGTGCTGATCAGTCTGTTTTCCGGTGAATTGCGCCGCGATCCGGCATTGCAGGGCATCGAGTTCGCCGAACGGGCCGGCCAGGTGATCCGGGTGTGGCCGGCCAATGGGCGGGTCGAAGTGCTGATCCGCGGGCTGCAGTTGCCCACCGGCCTGGCGCTGGACCCGCAGGGACGGATTCTGGTGCTGGAGCTGTGCGACCGGCTGCTGCAACCGCTGCTTCCTGAATGGTCCGGCGAACCCTTGCACGGCGGCTTCGCCCGTTTCAGCGGACGCCTGCTGCGTTGCGACCTGCAACAGCGCAGCGTGCAGGTGCTGGCCGCCGACCTGGATACGCCGTCCAACCTGTGCTGCGTCGAGGATGGGGTACTGGTGAGCGAAGGCATGGGCTTGAGTGGACGCGCCATTCCCACCGCCGATCATCAGGTGGTGGCCTTGAGCGGTTGCCTGCGTCGGGTGCAGCTCTGAGGCCTGGGGCCCGGGCATCCAGGCATAAAAAAACGGGGCCATGTACATGGCCCCGTTTCTATCGATGCGCAATGCCGAAGCAGGCGATCAGAACGGAATATCGTCATCGAAGCTGTCGAAATCCGGAGCCGGCTGCGGCGCGGCCTGCTGTGGTGCTGGACGCTGTGGCGCCTGCTGCGGACGTGGCGCTTGCTGGCGGGGAGCGGACTGCTGGTAGTTGTTGCCGCCACCCTGTTGTTGGTCGCCCTGTTGCGGACGGCCACCCAGCAGCTGCATGGTGCCCTGCATGTCGACGATGATCTCGGTGGTGTAGCGCTTGATACCGTCTTTTTCCCACTCGCGGGTCTGCAGCTTGCCTTCGATGTAGACCTGGGAACCCTTGCGCAGGTACTCGCCGGCAATCTCCGCGACCTTGCCGAACATCGACACACGGTGCCATTCGGTGCGCTCGACCTTCTGGCCGGTCTGCTTGTCGGTCCACTGTTCGCTGGTGGCCAGGCTCAGGTTGGTCACGGCGTTACCGTTAGGCAGGTAGCGAACTTCGGGATCCTGGCCGCAAGTGCCGACCAATATGACTTTGTTAACCCCACGGGCCATAACGTTCTCCTAGGCTTCGCTCGCCGACGGCGCTGGATTGACCAGCTGCTCGAGGGTCGCGCGATCCAATAATTCGGTGTCCAATTTGATGTAAATGGCGGCCTCCTCGGCCACCACCACGGCATCTGTTACCCCAACAACGGCCTTCAGGCGCTCGACCAGGCCGGCTTCGCGGATCGCTTCAGGCGATAACGGCAAGCGCAGGCTCGTCACATACGGGGGCTCGCGCATGGTAACAGCAAAGGCCAGCCAGAGTGCAGCCAGACCTGCGCATCCGAGGAACACAACCGACAAACCGCCATGCTGGAACAGCCAGCCGCCGAGGATGCCGCCCAGTGCCGAACCGAGGAACTGGCTGGTGGAATACACCCCCATCGCCGTGCCCTTGCCGCCTGCCGGCGAGACCTTGCTGATCAGCGACGGCAGTGACGCCTCCAGCAGGTTGAACGCGGTGAAGAACACCACGGTGCCAATCACCAGCGCCTGCAGGCTGTTGCCGAACTCCCAGAAGAATAGCTCGCTGAGCAGCAAGGTACTGACCGCCCCCAGCAGCACTCGTTTCATTTTGCGTTTCTTCTCGCCGTAGATGATGAACGGGATCATGGCGAAGAAGGAAATCAGCAGCGCAGTGAGGTACACCCACCAATGCTGCTCCTTGGGCAGGCCGGCTTTTTCCACCAGGGCCAGGGGCAAGGCGACGAAGCTCGACATCAGCATGGCGTGCAGTACGAAGATGCCCAGGTCCAGGCGCAACAGGTCGGGGTGCTTGAGCGTCGGCAGCAACGCCTGGCGCGCAACCCCGGACTCGCGGTGCTGCATGGGCCCGGTGGAACGCGGCACCATGAAGGCGACGATCAGGATGCCCACCAGAGCCATGCCGCCTGTGGCCAGGAACAACCCGGACAGGCCGAAACTGCGGGTCAGCAGCGGGCCGACTACCATGGCCACGGCAAACGACAGGCCAATGGTCATGCCGATCATGGCCATGGCCTTGGTTCGATGCTGCTCGCGGGTCAGGTCCGAAAGCAGTGCCATCACTGCTGCGGAGATCGCCCCGGCGCCTTGCAGGATGCGCCCGGCGATCACCCCCCAGATCGAGTCGGCATTGGCCGCCAGCACGCTGCCCAGGGCAAACACTATCAGCCCCAGGTAAATCACTGGGCGCCGGCCGATGCGGTCGGAAATGATGCCGAAGGGAATCTGGAAAATGGCCTGGGTCAGGCCATAGGCGCCAATCGCCAGGCCGATCAAGGTCGGGGTCGCTCCTGCGAGATCCATCCCATAGGTTGCCAGGACCGGCAGGACCATGAACATGCCAAGCATACGGAACGCGAACACCAGGGCCAGACCGCTTGCCGCGCGGGTCTCGGCGCCACTCATGCGCTCGCTGTGGGGATCGTGCATGGATAAACCTCGTATGAACCGGCGGCGATTCTACCAGTCCGATCGATTGAGGGGGTATATGGCGACGCTTTGCCGCGCAGCCTTTCATGCGAGCAAAAAAGCACCAAACGATGGTGTGCATCCATCCAGTATTTGGTTTTATACTCCTGCCTTTACGCCCGCCGATCGAGGCCACTTTTGGACAAGATTCTGATTCGTGGGGCCCGCACCCACAACCTGAAGAACATCGACCTGACCCTGCCGCGGGACAAGCTGATCGTGATTACCGGGCTGTCCGGGTCCGGCAAGTCGTCCCTGGCGTTCGACACCCTGTATGCAGAAGGCCAGCGGCGCTATGTCGAGTCGCTGTCGGCCTATGCCCGACAGTTCCTGTCGATGATGGAAAAACCCGATGTCGACACCATCGAAGGGCTGTCGCCAGCGATTTCCATCGAACAGAAATCCACCTCGCACAACCCCCGTTCCACTGTCGGCACCATCACCGAGATCTACGACTACCTGCGCCTGCTCTACGCGCGCGTCGGCACCCCGCGCTGCCCGGACCACGACATTCCGCTGGAAGCCCAGACCGTCAGCCAGATGGTCGACCTGGTGCTGGCCCAGCCCGAAGGCAGCAAGCTGATGCTGCTGGCGCCGGTGATTCGCGAGCGCAAGGGCGAACATCTGTCGGTGTTTGAGGAACTGCGCGCCCAGGGTTTCGTGCGCGCCCGGATCAACGGCAAGCTGTACGAACTGGACGAAGTACCGAAGCTGGATAAGCAGAAGAAGCATTCCATTGATGTGGTGGTCGACCGCTTCAAGGTGCGCAGCGATCTGCAGCAGCGCCTGGCGGAATCCTTCGAGACCGCCCTGAAGCTGGCGGATGGCATTGCCCTGGTGGCGCCAATGGACGACGAACCGGGGGAAGAGATGATCTTTTCCGCGCGCTTCGCCTGCCCGATCTGCGGTCACGCCATCAGCGAGCTGGAACCCAAGCTGTTCTCCTTCAACAACCCGGCGGGTGCCTGCCCGACCTGCGACGGCCTGGGGGTCAAGCAGTTCTTCGACATCAAGCGCTTGGTCAATGGCGAGCTGACCCTGGCCGAAGGGGCCATTCGCGGCTGGGATCGGCGCAACGTCTATTACTTCCAGATGCTCGGCTCGCTGGCCGCGCACTACGGTTTCAGCCTGGAAGTGCCGTTCAACCAGCTGCCGGCAGATCAGCAGAAGGTCATTCTCAACGGCAGCGGCAACCAGAACGTCGACTTCAAGTATCTCAACGACCGCGGCGACATCGTCAAGCGTTCCCACCCGTTCGAAGGCATAGTGCCGAACCTCGAGCGCCGCTACCGAGAAACCGAATCGGCCACTGTGCGTGAAGAGCTGGCCAAGTTCCTTAGCACCCAGCCCTGCCCGGATTGCCGCGGCACCCGCCTGCGTCGCGAAGCACGGCACGTGTGGGTGGGCGAGAAAACCCTGCCGGCGGTCACCAGCCTGCCTATCGGCGATGCCACCGATTATTTCGGCACCCTGAAACTCACCGGGCGCCGAGGTGAGATCGCCGACAAGATTCTCAAGGAAATTCGTGAGCGCCTGCAGTTCCTGGTCAATGTCGGCCTCGATTACCTGACCCTGGATCGCAGCGCCGATACCTTGTCCGGTGGCGAAGCCCAGCGCATTCGCCTGGCCAGCCAGATCGGCGCCGGCCTGGTGGGGGTGATGTACATCCTCGACGAGCCGTCCATTGGCCTGCATCAACGCGACAACGACCGGCTGCTGGGGACCCTCAAGCACCTGCGGGATATCGGCAACACGGTGATAGTGGTCGAGCACGATGAAGACGCCATCCGCCTGGCCGACTACGTGGTGGATATCGGCCCGGGGGCCGGGGTGCATGGCGGGCAGATCGTCGCCGAGGGCACCGCCGCCGAAGTCATGGCGCACCCCGACTCATTGACCGGCAAGTATCTTTCCGGCCGAGTGAAGATCGTCGTGCCGGCCAAGCGCACACCACGCAACAAGAAGCTGTCGCTGACCTTGAAGGGCGCCCGGGGCAACAACCTGCGTAATGTCGACCTGGAAATCCCCATTGGCCTGCTGACCTGCGTGACCGGGGTTTCCGGTTCGGGCAAGTCGACGCTGATCAACAACACCCTGTTCCCCCTGAGCGCCACCGCCCTGAATGGCGCCACGACCCTGGAAGCCGCAGCCCACGACAGCATCAATGGCCTGCAGCACCTGGACAAGGTGGTGGATATCGACCAGAGCCCGATCGGTCGTACGCCACGCTCCAACCCCGCGACCTACACCGGGCTGTTCACGCCCATCCGCGAGTTGTTTTCCGGGGTGCCGGAATCCCGCTCCCGCGGCTACGGGCCTGGCCGCTTCTCGTTCAACGTCAAGGGCGGGCGCTGCGAGGCCTGCCAGGGCGATGGCCTGATCAAGGTGGAGATGCACTTCCTGCCGGATATCTACGTGCCGTGCGATGTGTGCAAGAGCAAGCGCTATAACCGCGAAACCCTGGAGATCAAGTACAAGGGCAAGAACATCCACGAGGTGCTGGAAATGACCATCGAGGAAGCCCGGGAGTTTTTCGACCCGGTGCCGGCCCTGGCGCGCAAGCTGCAGACGCTGATGGATGTGGGGCTGTCCTATATCAAGCTCGGGCAGTCGGCCACCACCTTGTCGGGTGGCGAGGCCCAGCGGGTGAAGTTGTCCCGCGAGTTGTCCAAGCGCGATACCGGCAAGACCCTGTATATCCTCGATGAGCCGACCACCGGCCTGCACTTCGCGGATATCCAGCAGTTGCTGGACGTGCTGCATCGCTTGCGCGATCACGGCAATACCGTGGTGGTGATCGAGCACAACCTGGACGTGATCAAGACCGCCGACTGGCTGGTGGACCTGGGGCCGGAGGGTGGCTCCAAGGGTGGCCAGATCATCGCGGTGGGTACTCCGGAACAGGTGGCGGACATGCCGCAGTCCCATACCGGGCACTATCTCAAGCCATTGCTGACCCGCGACCGCGCCTGAGGACCATGAAAAAGCCCCTGTCACCTTAGGGTGGCAGGGGCTTTTTTTGTAGCTATGGGTTGCTTCGTTTCCCGAAGCAGCCAGCTTGCTCGCGAACGGGCAGCAACACCAAACGCGATCAGAACTGCGATTGCAGGTAGTTTTCCAGGCCGATGGACTTGATCAGGCCCAACTGCTTCTCCAGCCAGTAGGTGTGATCTTCCTCGGTGTCCGCCAGCTGGACCCGCAGGATGTCGCGGCTGATGTAGTCCTTGTGCAGCTCGCACAACTCGATGCCTTTGCACAGAGCGGCGCGCACCTTGTATTCCAGGCGCAGGTCGCTGGCGAGCATATCCGGTACCGTGGTTCCGGTGTCCAGATCGTCAGGGCGCATGCGTGGCGTGCCTTCAAGCATCAGGATGCGTCGGATCAGGGCATCGGCGTGCTGCGCCTCTTCTTCCATCTCATGGTTGATACGCTCGTAGAGCTTGGTGAAGCCCCAGTCTTCGTACATCCGCGAATGGATGAAATATTGGTCGCGCGCTGCCAGTTCGCCCGTCAGCAACGTGTTGAGGTAATCGATTACGTCCGGGTGACCTTGCATCGCCCTACATCTCCCTGCTTGAAAGTGGATAGTTTGAACCAAGCTGACTTGCAGGTCACTTAGAAAAGCTGAAAAAGCGAAGATTATCCGAGAAAAGCAGTATAAATAACGCAAAAACCGCCCAAATGCGGGCGGTTCTGCTTCTTATTTAGACTTACTTGAGCGATACGCCCAAGGCTTTGGCAATTCCCTCTCCGTAAGCCGGATCGGCTTTGAAAAAGTGTTGCAACTGCCGTTGCACTACGTCCTCGGTTACCCCCGCCATGGCCCCGGCGATGTTGTCGATCAACAAGGCCTTCTGCTCAGCATTCATCAAACGGAACAGGGCTCCGGCGTGGCTGTAGTAGTCAGTGTCTTCGCGATGATCGTAACGATCGGCGGAGCCGCTGAGGGCCAGGGCCGGTTCCGCATAACGCGGAGCCTGCTTCGGTGCATCGCTGTAGCTGTTGGGTTCGTAGTTCGGTGCGGCACCGCCGTTGCTGCCAAAGGCCATGGCGCCATCGCGCTGGTAGCTGTTCACCGGGCTCAGAGGCGCATTGACCGGCAACTGCTGGTGGTTGGTGCCAACCCGATAGCGATGGGCATCAGCGTAGGCAAATACGCGCCCCTGGAGCATGCGGTCCGGCGACAAGCCTACACCTGGCACCATGTTGCTCGGCCCGAACGCTGCTTGTTCTACTTCAGCGAAGTAGTTCAGCGGATTTCGGTTCAACTCCAACTCACCTACTTCGATCAGCGGGAACTCTTTCTGCGACCAGGTCTTGGTCACGTCGAAGGGGTTCTCGTGGTGGGCAGCAGCTTGCGCCTCGCTCATGATCTGGATGCACACGCTCCACTTCGGAAAGTCACCGCGCTCGATAGCGTTAAAGAGGTCGCGCTGGGCGTAATCCGGGTCGGTGCCCGCTAGGCGTGCCGCCTCTGCTGGAGCGAGGTTCTTGATCCCCTGCTTGGTCTTGTAATGCCACTTGACCCAATGCCGCTCACCCTTGGCGTTGATCAGGCTGTAGGTGTGGCTGCCAAAGCCGTGCATATGACGGTAGCCGTCTGGAATGCCTCGGTCGGAAAACAGGATGGTGACCTGGTGCAACGCTTCGGGCGAATGCGACCAGAAGTCCCACATCATCTGCGCACTTTTCAGATTGCTCTGGGGCAGGCGCTTCTGGGTGTGGATAAAGTCGGGGAACTTCAATGGGTCGCGAATGAAGAACACCGGGGTGTTGTTGCCAACAATGTCCCAGTTGCCTTCCTCGGTGTAGAACTTGAGAGCGAACCCCCGCGGATCACGCTCGGTATCCGCCGAGCCGCGTTCGCCACCCACAGTGGAGAAACGCAAGAAGGTTGGTGTCTTCTTGCCAACGGATTCGAACAATTTGGCACTGGTGTATTGGCTGATATCGCGAGTAACGGTGAAAGTGCCGTAAGCGCCCGAGCCCTTGGCATGCACGCGACGCTCGGGAATATTCTCACGGTTGAAATGGGCAAGCTTTTCGATCAGGTGAAAGTCGTCGAGAAGCAAAGGGCCTCGAGGGCCGGCAGAGCGGGAATTCTGGTTATCAGCGACAGGAGCGCCACTTGCGGTAGTAAGAATCTTGGTTTGGCTCATGCTCAATCTTCCTCTGTCAGTCGGTGAAACTGCCGGCTAATCGGCTGACAAGGAGTATTGACCACTAACATTACAAGATCCAATGCATTACACATTGAATTGCGATAGAAATTAACAATCGAACTAAAAACAAAAAACCGGGCACAGGGCCCGGTTTCTTGTTTCAGACTGACGTCTTACTCAGCGGATACAGCTTCGCCGCCGACAGCACGATCAACCAGTTCAACGTACGCCATAGGGGCGTTGTCGCCAGCGCGGAAACCGCACTTGAGGATGCGCAGGTAGCCACCCTCACGGGTAGCGTAACGCTTGCCCAGGTCGTTGAAGAGCTTACCAACGATAGCTTTCGAACGAGTACGGTCGAAAGCCAGACGGCGGTTAGCAACGCTGTCAATCTTGGCCAGAGTGATCAGCGGCTCGGCAACGCGGCGCAGTTCTTTGGCTTTTGGCAGAGTAGTTTTGATCAGCTCGTGCTCGAACAGCGACACCGCCATGTTCTGGAACATGGCCTTGCGGTGCGAGCTGGTGCGGCTCAGGTGACGCCCACTTTTACGATGACGCATGGTTCATTCCTTACCAAACACAACGTTCGGTGATTACGACGATCAGGCAGTCGCCTTGTCGTCCTTCTTAAGACTTGCAGGCGGCCAGTTGTCGAGGCGCATGCCGAGGGACAGACCGCGGGAGGCCAGAACGTCCTTGATTTCAGTCAAGGATTTCTTGCCCAGGTTCGGAGTCTTCAACAGTTCTACTTCGGTACGCTGAATCAGGTCGCCGATGTAGTAAATGTTTTCCGCCTTAAGGCAGTTAGCCGAACGTACAGTCAGTTCCAGATCGTCAACCGGGCGAAGCAGGATCGGATCGATCTCGTCTTCCTGCTCGACTACCACTGGCTCACTGTCACCCTTGAGGTCGACGAACGCAGCCAACTGCTGTTGCAGGATGGTTGCAGCACGACGGATAGCCTCTTCAGGATCCAGAGTACCGTTGGTTTCCAGATCAATAACCAGCTTGTCCAGGTTAGTACGCTGCTCGACACGGGCGTTTTCCACCACGTAGGCGATGCGGCGAACCGGGCTGAACGAAGAGTCGAGCTGCAAGCGACCAATGCTGCGGCTTTCGTCTTCATCGCTCTGACGCGAGTCGGCCGGTTCATAACCACGACCACGAGCTACTACGAGCTTCATGTTCAGGGCGCCGTTAGACGCCAGGTTAGCGATTACGTGATCGGGGTTAACGATCTCGACATCATGATCCAGCTGAATATCGGCAGCGGTAACCACCCCCGAACCCTTCTTCGACAAGGTCAGCGTAACTTCGTCACGGCCGTGCAGCTTGATAGCCAGACCTTTAAGGTTCAACAGGATTTCAATTACGTCTTCCTGTACACCTTCGATGGCGCTGTACTCGTGGAGCACACCGTCAATCTCGGCCTCGACTACTGCACAGCCGGGCATTGAGGACAACAGGATGCGGCGCAGCGCGTTGCCCAGGGTGTGGCCAAAACCACGCTCGAGAGGCTCGAGGGTGATCTTGGCGCGGGTTGGACTGACAACCTGCACATCAATATGGCGGGGTGTCAGGAACTCATTTACCGAAATCTGCATGGATGCACCTATTTTCTAGCCCTTACTTGGAGTAGAGCTCGACAATCAGGCTTTCGTTGATGTCGGCGGACAGATCACTGCGAGCTGGAACGTTCTTGAAAACGCCCGACTTCTTCTCAGTGTCTACTTCTACCCATTCTACGCGGCCACGTTGGGCACACAGATCGAGAGCTTGGACAATGCGAAGTTGGTTTTTTGCTTTCTCGCGAACAGCAACCACGTCACCAGCACGAACCTGGTAGGACGGAATGTTAACGGTCTGACCGTTTACGCTGATCGACTTGTGCGATACCAGCTGACGGGATTCGGCACGAGTAGAACCGAAGCCCATGCGGTATACCACGTTGTCCAGACGGCATTCGAGCAGTTGCAGCAGGTTTTCACCAGTTGCGCCCTTCTTGCCAGCTGCTTGCTTGTAGTAGCCGCTGAATTGACGCTCGAGTACGCCGTAGATACGACGAACTTTTTGCTTTTCACGCAGCTGGGTACCGTAGTCGGATTGACGACCACGACGCTGGCCGTGGATGCCAGGAGCTGCTTCGATGTTGCACTTGGATTCGATAGCGCGCACGCCGCTCTTCAGGAAGAGATCGGTGCCTTCGCGACGAGCCAGTTTGCATTTTGGACCAATGTAACGAGCCATTCTTTACAATCTCCTGGATTACACGCGGCGCTTCTTCGGCGGACGGCACCCGTTGTGCGGGATTGGCGTCACGTCGGTGATGCTGGCGATCTTGTAGCCACAGCCGTTCAGAGCGCGGACTGCGGATTCACGACCTGGACCTGGGCCCTTGACGTTAACGTCGAGGTTCTTCAGGCCATATTCCAGCGCAGCTTGACCAGCACGCTCAGCAGCTACTTGAGCAGCGAACGGGGTGGACTTGCGAGAACCGCGGAAACCCGAACCACCGGAGGTTGCCCAGGACAGAGCGTTACCTTGACGGTCGGTGATGGTCACGATGGTGTTGTTGAAAGACGCGTGGATGTGGGCGATGCCATCAACCACTGTCTTTTTAATCTTTTTACGAGGACGAGCAGCAGGTTTTGCCATGACTAAATTCCTGTCGATTCGCTGGTGCGATTACTTGCGGATCGGCTTACGCGGACCTTTGCGAGTACGCGCGTTGGTCTTGGTACGCTGACCGCGTACTGGCAGACCACGACGATGGCGCAGACCGCGGTAGCAGCCCAGATCCATCAAGCGTTTGATTTTCATGTTGATTTCGCGACGCAGGTCACCTTCAGTGGTGAACTTCGCCACTTCGCCACGCAGCTGTTCAATTTGCTCGTCGCTCAGATCCTTGATCTTCGCAGCTGGGTTGACCCCAGTCACCGCACAGATTTTCTGCGCAGTAGTGCGACCAACACCATAGATGTAGGTCAGCGAGATAACAGTATGCTTGTTATCTGGAATGTTAACGCCTGCAATACGGGCCATTCAGTGGGACTCCAATTGACAGCTACCTACGCCCCGGAAGCCAAGAAATAGGGCGCGAGATAATATCGCTGTAATAACAAATAATCAACCCGGCAGCGCACTAGCTGCCGGGTTTGAAGCACAATCACACTCAGCCTTGGCGCTGCTTGTGACGCGGTTCCGCGCTGCAAATTACTCGAACAACACCTTCGCGGCGAATAATCTTGCAGTTACGGCACAGCTTTTTCACCGATGCACGAACTTTCATCACCAACTCCTCGAACCTTATGGATTAGCGCAGCATACCGCTGCCGTAACCCTTCAGGTTGGCTTTCTTCATCAGGGATTCGTACTGGTGGGAAACGAGGTGCGATTGTACTTGCGACATAAAGTCCATAACAACCACGACCACGATCAGCAACGAGGTCCCGCCAAGGTAGAACGGAACGTTTGCAGCAACCACCAGGAACTGGGGCAACAGGCAGACGGCCGTCATATATAGAGCACCGAACATGGTCAAACGGGTCAGAACGCCATCAATGTAGCGTGCCGACTGCTCGCCTGGACGGATGCCCGGAATAAAGGCACCGGACTTCTTCAGGTTTTCCGCTACGTCTTTCGGATTGAACATCAACGCCGTATAGAAGAAGCAGAAGAAAATAATCCCTGCACTAAACAGCAGAATATTCAACGGCTGACCAGGAGCGATCGACTGCGAGATGTCCTGCAACCAGCCCATACCTTCAGACTGGCCAAACCAGGCACCCAACGAAGCCGGAAACAGCAAAATGCTGCTAGCGAAAATAGCAGGAATTACACCGGCCATATTCACTTTCAGCGGCAAGTGGCTGGTCTGCGCAGCAAAAACCTTACGGCCCTGCTGACGCTTGGCGTAGTGAACAGCAATACGACGCTGGCCACGCTCAATGAACACCACAAAACCGATGATCGCTACTGCCAGCAAACCGATCGCAACCAGAGCAAAAATGTTGATATCACCCTGACGTGCAGACTCGAAAGACTGCCCGATCGCTCTCGGAAGACCAGCCACGATACCCGCGAAAATCAACATCGAGATACCGTTGCCAACACCACGCTCAGTAATCTGCTCACCCAGCCACATCATGAACATCGCACCAGCCACAAAAGTGGATACCGCGACGAAATGGAAGCCAAAGTCACCAGTGAACGCAACGCCCTGCCCTGCCAGACCAACGGACATGCCGATGGCCTGAACCAGAGCGAGGACGACAGTGCCGTAGCGGGTGTACTGGCTGATCTTGCGACGGCCAGCTTCACCTTCCTTCTTCAACTGCTCCAACTGCGGACTGACGGCGGTCATCAGCTGCATGATGATCGATGCCGAGATGTACGGCATGATCCCCAATGCAAAGATGCTCATCCGCTCCAGCGCGCCGCCGGAAAACATGTTGAACAAGCTAAGAATGGTCCCCTCATTCTGTCGAAACAGGTCTGCGAGTCGGTCCGGGTTGATACCTGGTACCGGGATGTGTGCGCCTATCCGGTAGACGATGATCGCCATGAATAGAAAACGCAGACGAGCCCAGAGTTCAGACATACCGCCTTTGCCGAGCGCAGAGAGAGCACCTTGCTTAGCCATTTATTCCTCGAACTTGCCGCCAGCTGCTTCGATAGCCGCACGCGCACCTTTGGTGGCGGCGATACCCTTGATGGTCACAGCGCGAGTAACTTCGCCGGACAGCATGATTTTCACACGCTGAACGTTCTGGTTAATCACGTTGGCATCTTTCAGGGACTGCACGGTTACGACGTCGCCTTCCACTTTGGCCAGCTCGGACAGACGCACTTCTGCGCGATCCATGGCTTTCAGGGAAACGAAACCGAACTTCGGCAGGCGACGATGCAGCGGCTGTTGACCGCCTTCAAAGCCTGGAGCAATGGTGCCACCGGAACGGGAGGTCTGACCTTTGTGACCACGGCCACCAGTCTTACCCAAACCGCTACCGATACCACGGCCCGGACGATGCTTTTCGCGACGGGAACCCGGCGCTGGACTCAGATCATTGAGCTTCATCGATTAACCCTCGACACGCAGCATGTAGTAAGCCTTGTTGATCATCCCGCGATTCTCGGGAGTATCCTGGACTTCTACAGTGTGACCGATGCGACGCAGACCCAGACCCTTAACGCACAGTTTGTGGTTAGGGATACGGCCGGTCATGCTTTTGATCAGCGTTACTTTTACGGTAGCCATGATCAGATGATCTCCTGGACGCTTTTGCCACGCTTGGCGGCAATGGATTCAGGGGACTGCATTGCTTTCAAACCCTTGAAAGTGGCGTGAACCACGTTTACTGGGTTAGTCGAGCCGTAGCACTTGGCCAACACGTTCTGAACGCCAGCAACTTCGAGAACGGCACGCATAGCGCCGCCAGCGATGATACCGGTACCTTCAGAAGCAGGCTGCATGTACACCTTGGAAGCGCCGTGGGCGGACTTCATGGCGTACTGCAGAGTGGTGCCATCCAGATCAACCTGGATCATGTTGCGGCGAGCAGCTTCCATTGCCTTCTGGATCGCAGCAGGCACTTCACGCGACTTGCCACGGCCGAAGCCAACACGGCCCTTACCATCACCTACCACGGTCAACGCGGTGAAAGTGAAGATACGGCCACCTTTTACGGTTTTGGCTACGCGGTTAACTTGAACCAGCTTCTCAATGTAGCCTTCGTCGCGCTTTTGGTCGTTATTGGACATAACTTAGAACTCCAGCCCAGCTTCACGAGCAGCATCAGCCAGCGCCTTGACGCGACCGTGGTACTTGAAGCCAGAGCGGTCGAAAGCCACCTGCGAGACGCCAGCGGCCTTAGCACGCGTAGCGACCAGCTGGCCAACCTTAGTGGCCGCGTCGATGTTGCCGGTAGCACCATCACGCAGTTCTTTATCCAAAGTCGAGGCGCTTGCCAGGACTTTGCTGCCGTCGGCCGAAATGACCTGGGCGTAGATGTGCTGCGAAGAGCGGAACACGCAGAGACGCACGACTTCGAGTTCGTGCATTTTCAGGCGTGCTTTGCGAGCGCGACGCAGTCGAGTAACTTTTTTGTCGGTCATTTGCTATGCCCTACTTCTTCTTGGCTTCTTTACGACGGACGACTTCGTCCGCGTAGCGCACACCTTTACCTTTGTAAGGCTCTGGTGGACGGAAGTCGCGGATCTCAGCGGCCACTTGACCTACCAGCTGCTTATCGATGCCCTTGATCAGGATATCGGTCTGGCTAGGAGTCTCAGCGGTGATGCCTTCCGGCAGTTCGTAATCCACTGGATGCGAGAAGCCGAGGGCCAGGTTCAGCACTGTGCCTTTTGCTTGTGCCTTGTAACCAACACCGACCAGCTGGAGCTTGCGCTCGAAGCCTTGGCTTACGCCTTGGACCATGTTGTTTACCAGAGCACGGGTAGTACCGGCCATTGCGCGAGTTTGTTGGTCGCCGTTGCGAGCAGCGAAACGCAGCTCACCAGCTTCCTGAACAATTTCAACAGAGGCGTGTACGTTCAGTTCGAGAGTGCCCTTGGCACCCTTCACCGAAAGCTGTTGGCCGGCGAATTTTACTTCGACACCAGCTGGCAGCTTAACGGGGTTCTTAGCGACGCGAGACATGCTTATCCCCCCTTAGAACACAGTGCAAAGAACTTCGCCGCCGACACCGGCAGCGCGCGCAGCACGATCAGTCATCACACCTTTGTTGGTGGAGACGATAGACACGCCAAGGCCGCCACGTACTTTCGGCAGCTCTTCAACGGACTTGTACTGACGCAGGCCTGGACGGCTAACGCGCTTCACTTCTTCGATGACCGGACGGCCTTCGAAGTACTTCAGCTCGATGGACAGCAGAGGTTTGATTTCGCTGCTGATCTGATAACCCGCGATGTAACCTTCGTCCTTCAGGACTTTTGCTACAGCCACCTTCAGCGTGGAAGACGGCATGCTTACGACGGACTTTTCAGCCATCTGGGCATTACGGATTCGAGTTAGCATGTCCGCTAACGGGTCCTGCATACTCATGGGCTAGATGCTCCTGATACAAAAAGAATGAGCCTTGCGGCTACAACTATCGCCGAGAAATTCCGGGCAAAAAACACGGGCTCAGGCGAGCCGGTCATTCTAGACACACCCCAGAAATGAATCAAGCCCCATAAGGGGCTTGATTCATGTTCAAGATCACCGGTGATCGGGTTCTTGCGAACCGATCACCGTGACTTTGATCGTCATTACCAGCTGGCTTTGACCAGACCTGGAACGTCACCACGCATGGCAGCTTCACGCAGCTTGTTACGGCCCAGGCCGAACTTGCGGTAAACGCCGTGTGGACGACCAGTCAGGCGGCAGCGGTTACGCATGCGCGAAGCGCTAGCGTCACGTGGCTGCTTCTGCAGAGCTACGGTAGCTTCCCAACGAGCTTCTGGACTTGCGTTCAGATCCACGATGATAGCTTTCAGCGCTGCACGCTTGGTGGCGTACTTGGCAACGGTGAGCTGACGCTTCAGCTCACGGTTCTTCATGCTCTTCTTGGCCATTTTCCTACTCCAATCAGTTGCGGAACGGGAATTTGAAAGCACGCAGCAGAGCGCGGCCTTCATCATCGTTCTTGGCAGTGGTGGTCAGGGTAATGTCCAGACCGCGGAGAGCATCGATCTTGTCGTAATCGATTTCCGGGAAAATGATCTGCTCTTTCACGCCCATGCTGTAGTTGCCACGACCGTCGAAGGACTTGGCATTCAGGCCGCGGAAGTCGCGAACCCGAGGCAGGGAGATCGACAGCAGACGATCCAGGAACTCGTACATACGCTCACGGCGCAGGGTCACTTTGACACCGATCGGCCAGCCTTCGCGGACTTTGAAGCCAGCGATGGATTTACGAGCGTGAGTCACAACGACTTTCTGGCCGGTGATCTTTTCCAGGTCAGCAACTGCGTGCTCGATGACTTTCTTGTCGCCGATTGCTTCGCCCAGACCCATGTTCAGGGTGATTTTGGTAACGCGCGGAACTTCCATCACGTTCGAAAGCTTAAGTTCTTCCTTAAGTTTCGGAGCGATTTCCTTCCGGTAAATCTCTTGTAGTCGTGCCATGGTCTTCTACCTAGCAGTGTTCAAGCATCAACCGCTTTTTGGGTCGACTTGAAGACACGAATTTTTTTGCCGTCTTCTACTTTGAAACCAACGCGGTCAGCCTTGTTGGTTTCGCTGTTGAAAATGGCGACGTTGGAAGCGTGCAGTGGCGCTTCTTTCTCGACGATACCGCCTTGTACGCCCGACATCGGGTTAGGCTTGGTATGACGCTTAACCAGGTTCAGACCACCAACGACCAGACGGTCATCAGCCAGAACCTTAAGCACCTTACCGCGCTTACCTTTGTCTTTGCCGGCGATCACGATGATCTCGTCGTCACGACGAATCTTTTGCATGTCGGATCTCCTTACAGCACTTCTGGGGCGAGCGAGACGATCTTCATGAACTTCTCAGTACGAAGTTCACGGGTCACTGGCCCAAAGATACGGGTGCCGATCGGCTCTTGCTTGTTGTTCAACAGAACAGCAGCGTTGCCATCAAAGCGGATGATGGAGCCGTCTGCACGACGAACGCCATGGCGAGTGCGGACTACAACAGCAGTCATCACTTGACCTTTCTTCACCTTGCCGCGAGGAATTGCTTCCTTAACGGTTACCTTGATGATGTCACCGATACCAGCGTAACGACGATGGGAGCCACCCAGCACCTTGATGCACATAACGCGGCGAGCGCCGCTGTTATCGGCCACATCGAGCATGGATTGAGTCTGAATCATATAATTTCTCCGACCCCTAGCCCTTAGACTTCCACAGCGCGTTCGAGAACATCAACCAGCGCCCAAGACTTGGTCTTGGCCATCGGACGAGTTTCACGAATAGTGACTTTGTCGCCGATGTGGCACTGGTTGGTTTCGTCGTGCGCGTGCAGCTTAGTCGAACGCTTAACGTATTTACCGTAGATAGGGTGCTTAACGCGACGCTCGATCAGAACGGTGATGGTCTTGTCCATCTTGTCGCTGACAACACGGCCAGTCAGCGTACGGACAGTTTTTTCGGCTTCAGCCATGATTACTTACCTGCCTGCTGGTTGAGCACAGTCTTCACGCGAGCGATGTCACGCTTAACTTGCGAGAGCAGATGAGACTGCCCCAACTGGCCAGTTGCTTTCTGCATACGCAGATTGAACTGGTCGCGCAGCAGGCCGAGCAGTTGCTCGTTCAGCTGCTGTGCGGATTTTTCACGAAGTTCATTCGCTTTCATCACATCACCGTCCGCTTAACAAAGGAGGTGGCGAGCGGCAGCTTTGCAGCAGCCAGGGCGAAAGCCTCACGCGCCAGCTCTTCAGAAACACCCTCGATTTCATACAGGACTTTGCCTGGCTGAATCTGGGCAACCCAGTATTCGACGTTACCCTTACCTTTACCCATCCGAACTTCGAGTGGCTTCTTGGAAATAGGCTTGTCCGGGAATACACGGATCCAGATCTTGCCACCACGTTTTACGTGACGGGTCAGGGCACGACGCGCTGACTCGATCTGACGAGCGGTGAGACGACCACGAGCAACAGACTTCAGCGCGAACTCGCCGAAGCTGACTTTGCTACCGCGCAATGCCAGACCACGGTTGTGGCCGGTCATTTGCTTGCGGAACTTCGTACGCTTTGGTTGCAACATTTGGCGTACCCCTTACTTAGCAGCTTTTTTACGAGGCGCTGGTGCTTGCGGCTTCAGCTCTTCTTGGCGACCACCAATTACTTCGCCTTTGAAGATCCAAACCTTCACACCGATCACACCGTAGGTGGTGTGAGCTTCGTAGGTGGCATAGTCGATATCGGCACGCAGGGTGTGCAGTGGCACACGACCTTCGCGATACCATTCAGTACGTGCGATTTCAGCACCGCCGAGACGACCGCTCACTTGGATTTTGATGCCTTTGGCACCAATGCGCATGGCGTTCTGTACGGCGCGCTTCATAGCACGACGGAACATTACGCGACGCTCCAGCTGCTGAGCTACGCTCTGCGCAACCAGCATACCGTCGAGCTCCGGCTTGCGGATCTCTTCGATATTGATGTGCACAGGCACACCCATTTGCTTGGTCAGGTCCTGACGCAGTTTTTCAACATCTTCACCTTTCTTGCCGATCACGATGCCGGGACGAGCGGTGTGGATGGTGATGCGTGCAGTTTGAGCCGGACGATGGATATCGATACGGCTTACGGACGCGCTTTTTAGTTTGTCTTGGAGATACTCACGCACATTCAGATCTGCGAGCAAATAGTCCGCATAAGTCCGACCGTCTGCGTACCAGACGGAGGTGTGCTCCTTGACGATTCCCAGGCGAATGCCAATGGGATGTACTTTCTGACCCATCTCTTCGACTCCGTTACTTGTCAGCAACCTTGACAGTGATATGGCAAGACCGCTTGACGATGCGATCAGCACGGCCTTTGGCACGTGGCATGATGCGCTTCAGCGAACGCCCTTCGTTGACGAAAACGGTGGAGACCTTCAGGTCATCAACGTCTGCGCCTTCGTTATGCTCGGCGTTGGCTACGGCCGACTCCAGCACTTTCTTCATGATCTCGGCGGCTTTCTTACTGCTGAAAGCCAACAGGTTGAGCGCTTCGCCCACCTTCTTCCCGCGGATCTGGTCGGCGACCAAGCGGGCTTTCTGGGCGGAGATTCGAGCGCCCGACAACTTAGCGGCTACTTCCATCGTTCCTTACCCCTTAACGCTTGGCTTTCTTGTCAGCCACGTGCCCGCGATATGTACGGGTACCGGCGAACTCGCCCAGTTTGTGGCCGACCATGTCTTCGTTCACGAGAACTGGAACATGCTGACGACCGTTATGCACAGCAATGGTCAGACCGACCATTTGTGGCAGGATCATCGAACGACGCGACCAGGTCTTAACTGGTTTGCGATCGTTCTTTTCCGCCGCCACTTCGATCTTCTTCAGTAGGTGAAGATCAATAAAAGGACCTTTTTTCAGAGAACGTGGCACTGTCGTATCCCTCTATTTACTTGCGACGACGGACAATCATTTTGTCGGTACGCTTATTACCACGAGTCTTCGCGCCCTTAGTCGGGAAGCCCCATGGCGATACCGGATGACGACCACCAGAGGTACGACCTTCACCACCACCATGTGGGTGGTCAACCGGGTTCATGGCAACACCACGAACGGTTGGGCGAACGCCACGCCAGCGTTTGGCACCAGCTTTACCCAGCGAACGCAGGCTGTGCTCGGAGTTCGAGACTTCACCCAGGGTCGCACGGCACTCGGACAGCACTTTGCGCATTTCGCCGGAGCGCAGACGCAGAGTCACGTAGACGCCTTCACGAGCGACCAGCTGAGCCGAAGCACCAGCCGAACGAGCGATTTGTGCGCCCTTGCCTGGCTTCAGTTCGATGCCATGCACGGTGCTACCAACTGGGATGTTGCGCAGCTGCAGAGCGTTGCCCGGCTTGATCGGCGCCAAGGCACCTGCAATCAGCTGGTCGCCAGCGCTCACGCCTTTAGGGGCGATGATGTAGCGACGCTCGCCGTCTGCGTACAGCAGCAGAGCGATGTGAGCAGTACGGTTTGGATCGTATTCGATACGCTCGACAGTGGCGGCGATGCCGTCCTTGTCATTGCGACGGAAGTCGACCAGACGGTAATGCTGCTTATGACCACCACCAACGTGACGAGTAGTGATACGGCCATTGTTGTTACGACCACCAGACTTCGATTTTTTCTCGATCAGCGGTGCGTGAGGAGCGCCTTTATGCAGCTCCTGGTTGACCACCTTGACCACAAAACGGCGGCCAGGGGAAGTCGGTTTGCATTTAACGATTGCCATGATGCGCCCCTTCCTTACTCAGCACTGCTGCTGAAATCGAGATCTTGGCCTGGCTGAAGGGAGATAACTGCCTTCTTCCAGTCATTACGCTTGCCCAGACCGCGAGCGGTACGCTTGCTCTTACCCAGAACATTCAGGGTAGTAACACGTTCCACTTTCACGCTGAACAGGCTTTCGACGGCCTTCTTGATTTCCAGCTTGGTTGCATCGGTAGCAACCTTGAAAACGAACTGGCCTTTTTTGTCTGCCAGAACCGTAGCCTTCTCGGAAACGTGCGGGCCAAGCAGAACTTTAAATACGCGTTCCTGGTTCATCCCAGCAGCTCCTCGAATTTCTTCACGGCCGACACAGTGATCAACACTTTGTCGTATGCGATCAGACTAACTGGATCGGAACCTTGCACATCACGTACATCTACGTGCGGCAGGTTGCGAGCAGCCAGGTACAGGTTCTGATCAACAGCGTCCGACACGATCAGAACGTCGGTCAGGCTCATGTTGTTCAGTTTGCCCAGCAGATCTTTGGTTTTCGGAGTTTCAACAGCGAAATCCTGAACCACGACCAGACGATCAGTACGCACCAGCTCAGCAAGGATGGAACGCATTGCTGCGCGATACATCTTCTTGTTCAGCTTCTGGGAGTGATCCTGAGGACGAGCTGCGAAAGTGGTGCCGCCGCCGCGCCAGATTGGGCTACGGATAGTACCGGCACGAGCACGGCCAGTACCTTTCTGACGCCATGGGCGCTTACCGCCACCGGAAACGTCGGAACGGGTCTTTTGCTGCTTGCTACCTTGACGGCCGCCAGCCATGTAGGCCACGACTGCTTGGTGAACCAGCGTCTCGTTGAATTCGCCGCCAAATGTCAGTTCGGAAACTTCGATCGCTTGAGCGTCATTTACATTTAATTGCATGTCAGCTTCCCCTTAACCGCGAGCCTTGGCCGCTGGACGTACAACCAGGTTGCCGCCAGTAGCGCCAGGAACAGCACCCTTGACCAGCAACAGATTGCGTTCAGCGTCGACGCGCACTACTTCCAGGGACTGCACGGTCACGCGCTCAGCGCCCATATGACCGGACATTTTCTTGCCCTTGAATACACGACCAGGAGTCTGGCACTGGCCAATAGAGCCCGGGACGCGGTGGGAAACGGAGTTACCGTGGGTGTTATCTTGACCGCGGAAATTCCAACGCTTGATGGTACCGGCGAAGCCTTTACCTTTCGACTGACCGGTAACGTCTACCAGCTGGCCAGCTGCGAAGATTTCTGCCTTGATCAGATCGCCAGCTTGGTACTCGCCTTCTTCAAGACGGAATTCCCAAACACCGCGACCAGCGGCAACATTCGCTTTAGCGAAGTGACCTGCCTGAGCAGCAGTCACGCGCGAAGCACGACGCTCACCTACAGTGACTTGCACTGCACGATAGCCATCGGTTTCTTCAGTTTTGAACTGGGTGACGCGATTCGGCTCGATCTCAATGACCGTGACCGGAATGGAGACACCTTCTTCGGTGAAAATACGGGTCATACCGCATTTACGACCGACTACACCAATAGTCATGTTGTAAACCTCATGAGTGTACGGGGCTTTCACCCGCTATGGCCGCCCATTTCAGAGCGTTACACGACAAAGACCGAAGTCTTAGCCGAGGCTGATCTGCACTTCCACACCTGCCGCAAGATCGAGCTTCATAAGTGCATCAACGGTTTTATCCGTTGGCTGGACGATGTCCAGTACGCGCTTATGAGTACGGATCTCGTACTGGTCACGCGCGTCTTTGTTGACGTGCGGGGAGACCAGAACGGTGAACCGCTCTTTACGGGTAGGCAGTGGAATTGGACCACGCACTTGAGCACCAGTACGTTTCGCGGTTTCCACGATTTCCTGGGTGGATTGGTCGATCAGGCGATGGTCGAAAGCCTTCAACCTGATACGGATTTGCTGATTTTGCATTGGATTTCAGACTCCAGGCTGCTATTCCCACCGGGCGCAATACGCCCGTTAAAAGGAGGCGCAATTCTATAGACGGCCTCACAGAGTGTCAACCCAATAAAAAAGCCCCCGCAAGCGGGGGCTTTTTCATGAGTCGTCGATTACTCGATGACTTTGGCTACGACGCCAGCGCCGACGGTACGACCGCCTTCACGAATAGCGAAACGCAGACCATCTTCCATCGCGATGGTTTTGATCAGAGTAACAACCATTTGGATGTTGTCACCTGGCATTACCATTTCAACGCCTTCTGGCAGCTCGCAGTTACCAGTCACGTCAGTAGTACGGAAGTAGAACTGTGGACGGTAGCCTTTGAAGAACGGAGTATGACGGCCGCCTTCTTCTTTGCTCAGAACGTACACTTCAGCGGTGAACTTGGTGTGCGGCTTAACGGTACCTGGCTTAACCAGTACCTGGCCACGCTCAACGTCGTCACGCTTGGTGCCACGCAGCAGAACGCCGCAGTTCTCGCCAGCACGACCTTCGTCGAGCAGTTTGCGGAACATTTCAACGCCGGTGCAGGTGGTTTTCTGAGTGTCGCGCAGACCAACGATCTCAACTTCTTCCTGGATGCGAACGATACCACGCTCAACACGACCAGTTACCACGGTGCCACGACCGGAGATCGAGAATACGTCTTCGATTGGCATCAGGAACGGCTTGTCGATTGCACGCTCTGGCTCTGGGATGTAGGTGTCCAGAGTTTCTACCAGACGCTTAACAGCGGTGGTACCCATTTCGTTGTCGTCTTGGCCGTTCAGAGCCATCAGAGCCGAACCGATGATGATCGGAGTGTCGTCACCTGGGAAGTCGTAAGTGCTCAGCAGGTCGCGCACTTCCATCTCAACCAGTTCCAGCAGCTCAGCGTCGTCAACCATGTCAGCCTTGTTCAGGAAGACAACGATGTACGGAACGCCAACCTGACGGGACAGCAGGATGTGCTCACGGGTTTGTGGCATCGGACCATCAGCGGCCGAGCAAACCAGGATCGCGCCATCCATCTGGGCAGCACCGGTGATCATGTTTTTTACGTAGTCGGCGTGACCTGGGCAGTCAACGTGTGCGTAGTGACGCACGGACGAATCGTATTCAACGTGAGCGGTGTTGATGGTGATACCGCGAGCTTTCTCTTCTGGGGCGCTGTCGATCTTGTCGAAGTCAACCTTGGCCGAACCGAAAACTTCGGAGCAGACACGGGTCAGAGCAGCGGTCAGAGTGGTTTTACCGTGGTCAACGTGACCGATGGTGCCAACGTTGACGTGCGGTTTGTTACGTTCAAATTTTTCTTTAGCCACGACAATTAACTCCTAGCCTAAAGGGGAGACTGAATCAGCCTTGTTTTTTAACGAGAGCTTCGACGATGTTCGACGGAGCTTCGGCGTATTTGGAGAATTCCATGGAGTAGCTCGCGCGACCCTGAGACATGGAACGAACGTCGGTCGCATAACCGAACATTTCACCCAGTGGAACCTCAGCACGGATAACCTTGCCGGACACCGAGTCATCCATACCCTGAATCAGACCACGACGACGGTTCAGGTCACCCATCACGTCACCCATGTAGTCCTCTGGGGTTACAACTTCAACCTTCATGATCGGCTCGAGCACAACGCCGCCACCCTTCTGGGCCAGCTGCTTGGTCGCCATGGAGGCCGCCACCTTGAACGCCATCTCGTTGGAGTCGACGTCGTGGTAGGAACCATCGAACACGGTAGCCTTCAGGCCGATCAGCGGATAACCGGCAACGACGCCGTTCTTCATCTGCTCTTCGATACCCTTCTGGATAGCCGGGATGTATTCCTTAGGAACCACACCACCAACAACTTCGTTGGTGAAGACCAGACCTTCGGTGATGTTGCCGTTCGCATCGACGTCCGGCTCCGAGAAACGGATCCAGCAGTGACCGAACTGACCGCGACCGCCCGACTGACGAACGAACTTGCCTTCGATCTCAACGTTGCTCTTGCTGATCTTCTCGCGGTACGAAACCTGCGGCTTGCCGATGTTGGCTTCGACGTTGAACTCGCGCTTCATGCGGTCAACGAGGATGTCCAGGTGCAGCTCACCCATACCGGAGATGATGGTCTGGCCAGTCTCTTCGTCGGTCTTGACGCGGAACGACGGGTCTTCCTGGGCCAGCTTGCCCAGTGCGATACCCATCTTTTCCTGGTCCTGCTTGGTTTTCGGCTCTACCGCTACCGAAATCACAGGCTCAGGGAAATCCATACGCTCAAGGATGATCTGCTTGTCGAGATCGCACAGAGTGTCACCAGTGGTAACGTCCTTCATGCCGATCAGGGCAGCGATGTCGCCTGCACGTACTTCCTTGATCTCTTCACGCTGGTTGGCGTGCATCTGCACCATACGACCAACGCGCTCTTTCTTGCCCTTGACCGAGTTGATCACGGAGTCGCCCGAGCTCAGGAAGCCCGAGTAGACGCGCACGAAAGTCAGAGTACCAACGAACGGGTCAGTCGCAATCTTGAATGCCAGAGCCGAGAACGGTTCTGCATCGTCTGCATGACGCTCGTCGTAATCCGCCTCTACCAGCTCATCCTTCGGCTTCTCGATGAGATCCGGATGGATACCCTTGATCGCCGGGATCTCGGTAGGAGCAGGCAGGAAGTCGATAACGGCGTCGAGAACCAGGGGAACGCCCTTGTTCTTGAACGAAGAACCGCAGACAGCTGGAACGATCTCGCTAGCCAGGGTGCGCGCGCGCAGGCCGGCCTTGATTTCTTCAGCAGTCAAGTCACCTTCTTCAAGGTACTTGTTCATCAGCTCTTCGTTGGCTTCGGCAGCAGCTTCAACCATGTTGGAGCGCCACTCGTTGGCCAGGTCCAGCATATCGGCAGGAATTTCTTCCTCGCGATAGGTAGTACCCTTGTCGTCGTCGTTCCAGTAGATAGCCTTCATCTTGATCAGATCAACCTGACCTTCGAAGTTATCTTCAGCGCCGATAGCCAGCTGAACCGGAACCGGGGTATGACCCAGACGGTTCTTGATCTGACCAACAACGCGCAGGAAGTTAGCACCGGCACGGTCCATCTTGTTCACGTAAACAACACGTGGAACGCCGTACTTGTTGGCTTGACGCCATACGGTTTCAGACTGAGGCTCAACACCGGAAGTACCGCAGAACACAACGACCGCGCCGTCGAGTACGCGCAGAGAGCGCTCTACTTCAATGGTGAAGTCAACGTGGCCAGGGGTATCGATAACGTTCACACGATAGTTATCGAATTGGCCGCGCGAACCTTTCCAGAAGGTAGTTACAGCAGCAGAGGTAATGGTGATACCCCGCTCCTGCTCCTGCACCATCCAGTCGGTGGTAGCAGCGCCGTCATGCACCTCACCCATCTTGTGGCTGAGACCTGTGTAGAACAGGATCCGCTCGGTAGTGGTAGT
This sequence comes from Pseudomonas sp. NFXW11, assembly GCF_049887815.1. NCBI lineage: Bacteria > Pseudomonadati > Pseudomonadota > Gammaproteobacteria > Pseudomonadales > Pseudomonadaceae > Pseudomonas > Pseudomonas sp. NFXW11. The sequence goes on from NZ_JAGEKI010000026.1 coordinate 49,403, forward strand.
CTTGCCCGCGTCAACGTGGGCACAGATACCAATGTTACGGTAGCGGTTGATTGCTGTAGTACGAGCCATAAAGCCCTCGCAAAATGAATGATGCCGATATTAGAAGCGGTAGTGCGAGAAAGCCTTGTTGGCTTCAGCCATACGGTGAACGTCTTCACGCTTCTTAACTGCAGCACCTTTGCCTTCGGCAGCGTCCAGCAGTTCGCCAGCCAAACGCAGAGCCATAGACTTCTCGCCGCGCTTGCGGGCGAAGTCTACCAACCAGCGCATTGCCAGAGCGTTACGACGGGACGGACGAACTTCGACCGGAACCTGGTAAGTAGCACCGCCTACACGGCGCGACTTCACTTCGACCAGCGGAGCGATGGCGTCGAGAGCTTTCTCGAAGATTTCCAGGGGATCGCTGTTCTTGCGCTCTTTAACTTTTTCCAGCGCGCCATAAACAATACGCTCGGCAACGGCTTTCTTGCCGCTTTCCATTACGTGGTTCATGAACTTGGCGAGGATCTGGCTTCCGTATTTCGGATCGTCCAGAATCTCACGTTTGGCTGCTACGCGACGTCTTGGCATTGATAAGCCCTCAAACGGTCTTCAGGTTAGCTCGGGACAGTTGATCCAATGGACGCGTGCCCGACCTTACTCTTATCGACTCAATATAATTAAAAACTGCAAAACGACCGATTACTTCGGACGCTTGGTACCGTACTTCGAACGACCTTGGTTACGACCTTTAACGCCGGAGGTATCCAGGGAGCCGCGAACGGTGTGGTAACGAACACCTGGCAAGTCTTTTACACGGCCGCCGCGAATCAGAACGACGCTGTGCTCTTGCAGGTTGTGGCCTTCACCGCCGATGTACGAGGAAACCTCGAAACCGTTGGTCAGACGCACACGGCATACTTTACGCAGTGCCGAGTTAGGTTTTTTCGGCGTAGTGGTGTACACGCGAGTGCACACGCCACGACGTTGCGGGCAGTTCTGCAGCGCAGGCACGTCGGATTTCTCGACGATACGCTTACGCGGCTGACGTACCAGCTGGTTGATAGTTGCCATCTACTAGCTCCACTGTTGTCTTTCGACATAAACAAAATGGCAGAGCAGGAGCTCTACCAAATTTAGGGGTACAAGAGTCTAAAGAGGATCTTGTCCCCAGTCAAGGCAAGGCCCCGGCCTCCCCGATCAGCGAACCTCGACAACAAGTGTCTTGGTTCTCAATCGAAAAAGCCGGGGCCCCGTCTCAATCTACTGCAGACCTCAGTTACCGCTGGAGTTCAGCGCTTCAGTCAGTGCTGCTTCGACTTCGCTTGCGCTTACACGCAGTGGCTTGTCGGCATCACGACGACGCTTACGCTCGCTATGGTACGCCAGGCCGGTACCGGCCGGGATCAGACGACCCACGACCACGTTTTCCTTCAGGCCGCGCAGGTAATCGCGCTTGCCGGTTACCGCCGCTTCGGTCAGTACGCGAGTGGTCTCCTGGAAGGAGGCCGCCGAGATGAACGACTCGGTGGACAAGGACGCCTTGGTAATACCCAGCAGTACGCGGGTGAACTTGGCGATGAACTTGTCTTCGGTGCTCAGACGCTCGTTTTCCACCAGCACGTGAGTCAGTTCCATCTGGTCGCCCTTGATGAAGCTGGAATCACCGGACTCGGAGATCTCAACCTTACGCAGCATCTGACGCAGAATGGTCTCGATGTGCTTGTCGTTAATCTTCACGCCCTGCAGACGGTAAACGTCCTGGATCTCGTTGACGATGTACTTGGCCAGCGCACTTACACCCAGCAGACGCAGGATGTCGTGTGGATCGCTTGGACCGTCGGAGATAACTTCGCCGCGGTTCACTTGTTCGCCTTCGAAGACGTTCAGGTGACGCCACTTCGGAATCAGCTCTTCATACGGATCGCTACCGTCGTTCGGAGTGATGACCAGACGGCGCTTGCCCTTGGTCTCTTTACCGAACGCGATGGTGCCGCTGACTTCAGCCAGGATCGACGCCTCTTTCGGACGACGAGCTTCGAACAAGTCGGCAACACGCGGCAGACCACCGGTGATGTCACGGGTCTTCGAAGTTTCTTGCGGAATACGAGCGATAACATCACCGATCGCAATCTGCGCACCGTCGGCAACACCGACCAGGGCGTTAGCCGGCAGGAAGTACTGAGCCGGTACGTCGGTACCTGGCAGCAGCAGATCCTTGCCATCCATACCCACCATCTTCACCGCAGGACGAATGTCCTTGCCGGCGGCCGGACGGTCTTTCACGTCCAGTACTTCGATGTTGGTCATACCAGTCAATTCGTCGGTCTGACGCTTGATGGTGATGCCTTCTTCCATGCCCACGTAGGTCACGGTACCTTTCATTTCGGTAACGATTGGGTGGGTGTGCGGGTCCCACTTGGCGACGATGGCGCCAGCGTCGACCTTGTCACCTTCCTTCACCGAGATCACGGCACCGTACGGCAGCTTGTAGCGCTCGCGCTCACGACCGAAGTCGTCAGCAATCGCCAGCTCACCGGAACGGGACACAGCAACCAGGTGACCATCGACACGCTCAACGTGCTTCAGGTTGTGCAGACGGACGGTACCGCCATTCTTCACCTGAACGCTGTCTGCAGCCGAGGTCCGGCTTGCCGCACCACCGATGTGGAACGTACGCATGGTCAGCTGGGTACCCGGCTCACCGATGGACTGGGCGGCAATAACGCCGACCGCTTCACCGATGTTCACCTGGTGACCACGAGCCAGGTCACGACCGTAGCACTTGGCGCAGATGCCATAACGGGTTTCGCAGCTGATCGGCGAACGCACGATCACTTCGTCGATGCTGTTCAGCTCGATGAATTCAACCCACTTCTCGTCTACCAGAGTGCCGGCAGGAACGATGACGTCCTCGGTACCTGGCTTGAATACGTCACGGGCGATAACACGACCCAATACGCGCTCACCCAGCGGCTCTACAACGTCACCGCCTTCAATGTGCGGAGTCATCAGCAAGCCGTGTTCGGTGCCGCAATCGATCTCGGTTACAACCAGATCCTGCGCCACGTCTACCAGACGACGAGTCAGGTAACCGGAGTTCGCAGTTTTCAACGCGGTATCCGCCAGACCTTTACGAGCACCGTGAGTCGAGATGAAGTACTGGAGTACGCTCAGACCTTCACGGAAGTTCGCAGTAATCGGCGTTTCGATGATGGAACCGTCCGGCTTGGCCATCAGACCACGCATACCGGCCAGCTGACGGATCTGGGCTGCGGAACCCCGCGCACCCGAGTCGGCCATCATGTACATCGAGTTGAACGATTCTTGCTCGACTTCGTCGCCATTGCGGTCGATGACTTTCTCTTTCGAGAGGTTGGCCATCATCGCCTTGGATACTTCATCGTTGGCCTTCGACCAAAGGTCGATCACCTTGTTGTACTTCTCGCCCTGGGTTACCAGGCCGGAGGCGTACTGGCTCTCGATCTCTTTCACTTCGTCGGTGGCGGCACCGATGATGCGGGCTTTTTCATCCGGGATAACGAAGTCGTTAACACCGATGGAAACGCCGGAAATGGTCGAGTAGGCAAAACCGGTGTACATCAACTGGTCAGCGAAGATCACGGTCTCTTTCAGACCTACCACGCGATAGCACTGGTTGATCAGCTTGGAGATCGCCTTCTTCTTCATCGGCAGGTTGACGACGTCGAAGGACAGACCTTTTGGCACAACCTGGAACAGCAGCGCACGGCCGACAGTGGTGTCGACGATACGGGTGTTGCTCACGCTGTTGCCGTCACGATCGTTGACGGTTTCGTTGATCCGCACCTTGATCTTCGCGTGCAGCGCGGCTTCGCCAGCGCGGAACACACGGTCAACTTCCTGCAGATCGGCGAACACACGACCTTCGCCCTTGGCGTTGATCGCTTCACGAGTCATGTAGTACAGACCCAGTACAACGTCCTGCGACGGAACGATGATCGGCTCACCGTTGGCTGGCGACAGGATGTTGTTGGTCGACATCATCAACGCGCGCGCTTCCAGCTGAGCTTCCAGTGTCAGCGGTACGTGCACGGCCATTTGGTCGCCGTCGAAGTCGGCGTTGTACGCCGCACAGACCAGAGGGTGCAGCTGGATAGCCTTACCTTCGATCAGTACGGGTTCAAACGCCTGGATACCCAGACGGTGAAGGGTCGGTGCACGGTTGAGCAGTACGGGGTGTTCACGGATCACTTCAGCGAGAACGTCCCAAACCTCTGGCAGCTCGCGCTCGACCATCTTCTTCGCGGCTTTGATGGTGGTGGCCAAGCCACGCATTTCCAACTTGCCGAAAATGAACGGCTTGAACAGCTCGAGAGCCATTTTCTTCGGCAGACCGCACTGGTGCAGACGCAGGGTCGGACCTACGGTAATTACCGAACGACCGGAGTAGTCAACACGCTTACCGAGCAAGTTCTGACGGAAACGACCTTGCTTACCCTTGATCATGTCGGCCAGGGATTTCAGAGGACGCTTGTTGGAACCGGTAATAGCGCGGCCACGACGACCGTTGTCGAGCAGGGCGTCGACGGCTTCCTGCAACATACGCTTTTCGTTGCGCACGATGATGTCCGGAGCGGACAGATCCAGCAGGCGCTTCAAGCGGTTGTTACGGTTGATCACTCGACGATACAGATCGTTGAGGTCGGAAGTCGCGAAGCGACCGCCATCCAGCGGGACCAGTGGACGCAGATCTGGCGGCAGAACCGGCAGAACGGTCAGCACCATCCACTCTGGCAGGTTGCCGGAGCCTTGGAAGGCTTCCATCAACTTCAGACGCTTGGACAGCTTCTTGATCTTGGTTTCCGAGTTGGTTTGCGGAATCTCTTCGCGCAGACGGCCAATCTCGTGCTCCAGGTCGATAGCGTGCAGCAGCTCGCGAACGGCCTCGGCACCCATGCGGGCGTCGAAATCGTCACCGAACTCTTCCAGCGCTTCGAAGTACTGCTCGTCGTTCAGCAGCTGGCCCTTTTCCAGGGTGGTCATGCCTGGATCGATAACGACATAGCTCTCGAAATAGAGAACGCGTTCGATATCACGCAGGGTCATGTCCATCAGCAGGCCGATACGGGACGGCAGCGATTTCAGGAACCAGATGTGGGCAACCGGCGAAGCCAGTTCGATGTGCGCCATGCGCTCACGACGAACCTTGGCCAGCGCGACTTCAACGCCGCACTTCTCGCAGATCACACCGCGATGCTTCAAGCGCTTGTACTTACCGCACAGGCACTCGTAATCCTTTACCGGGCCAAAGATCTTGGCGCAGAACAGGCCGTCACGCTCAGGCTTGAACGTACGGTAGTTGATGGTTTCCGGCTTTTTAACTTCACCGAACGACCACGAACGGATCATCTCAGGCGAGGCCAATCCGATACGGATGGCGTCGAACTCTTCGACTTGACCCTGGTTTTTCAGCAAATTCAGTAGGTCTTTCAAGGCCTTTCCTCCTGGCGGAGCAGAGAGCGGGCAATCCTGCCCCGCTCTCGATTCGCGTCACGTGTTATTCGGTTTCCAGATCGATATCGATGCCGAGGGAACGAATTTCCTTGATCAACACGTTGAAGGACTCGGGCATGCCCGGCTCCATACGGTGATCGCCGTCCACGATGTTTTTGTACATCTTGGTACGACCGTTCACATCGTCCGACTTCACTGTGAGCATTTCTTGCAGAGTGTATGCAGCACCGTATGCTTCCAGTGCCCAGACCTCCATCTCCCCGAAACGCTGACCACCGAACTGCGCCTTACCACCCAGCGGCTGCTGGGTAACCAGGCTGTAGGAACCAGTAGAACGAGCGTGCATCTTGTCGTCTACCAAGTGGTTCAGTTTCAGCATGTACATGTAGCCAACGGTAACTGGACGCTCGAACTTGTTGCCGGTACGGCCGTCGGTCAGCTGCATCTGGCCGCTTTCTGGCAGGTCCGCCAGTTTCAGCATGGCCTTGATCTCGCTTTCCTTGGCGCCGTCGAACACCGGAGTGGCCATCGGCACACCGCCGCGCAGGTTATGCGCCAGGTCCAGGATCTCCTGATCGGAGAAGCTGTCCAGGTCTTCGTTACGACCGCCGATCTGGTTGTAGATCTCGTCCAGGAAGGTACGCAGTTCTGCAACCTTGCGCTGCTCTTCGACCATGCGGTTGATCTTCTCGCCCAGACCTTTGGCTGCAAGGCCCAGGTGAGTTTCGAGGATCTGACCAACGTTCATACGCGAAGGTACGCCCAGCGGGTTGAGGACCACGTCCACCGGGGTGCCATTGGCATCGTGCGGCATGTCTTCAACCGGCATGATCACGGAGACCACACCCTTGTTACCGTGACGACCGGCCATCTTGTCGCCCGGCTGGATGCGACGACGGATTGCCAGGTAGACCTTGACGATCTTCAGCACGCCTGGAGCCAGGTCATCGCCTTGCTGCAGCTTGCGCTTCTTGTCTTCGAACTTGTCGTCCAGCAGACGGCGACGATCGACGATGTAGGCCTGGGCCTTCTCGAGCTGCTCGTTCAGAGCATCTTCAGCCATGCGCAGTTTGAACCACTGGCCATGCTCAAGACCGTCGAGCACTTCGTCGGTGATTTCCTGGCCTTTCTTCAGACCAGCACCACCCTCGGCCTTGTTGCCGACCAGGGCGGAACGCAGACGCTCGAAGGTTGCGCCTTCAACGATGCGGAACTCTTCGTTCAGATCCTTGCGGATCTCGTCCAGCTGGCTCTTCTCGATCGACAGTGCACGAGCATCACGCTCTACGCCGTCACGAGTGAAGACCTGTACGTCGATGACAGTACCCTTGGTACCGGTAGGTACACGCAGGGAAGTGTCTTTAACGTCGCTGGCCTTCTCACCGAAGATTGCGCGCAGCAGTTTTTCTTCCGGAGTCAGCTGGGTCTCGCCTTTCGGAGTGACCTTGCCCACCAGGATGTCGCCGGCGCCGACTTCAGCACCTACATAAACGATACCGGCCTCGTCCAGCTTGTTCAGTGCGGCTTCACCCACGTTCGGGATGTCCGCAGTGATTTCCTCTGGGCCAAGCTTGGTGTCACGAGCCACACAGGTCAGTTCCTGGATGTGGATCGTGGTGAAGCGGTCTTCCTGAACCACACGCTCGGACAGGCAGATGGAGTCTTCGAAGTTGAAGCCGTTCCACGCCATGAACGCGATGCGCATGTTCTGACCCAACGCCAGCTCACCCATGTCGGTGGACGGGCCGTCGGCCATGATGTCGCTGCGCTGTACCCGATCACCCTTGCTCACCAGCGGACGCTGGTTGATGCAGGTGTTCTGGTTGGAGCGGGTGTACTTGGTCAGGTTGTAGATGTCGACACCAGCTTCACCGGTTTCAACTTCGTCATCAGCAACACGAACCACGATACGGCTGGCATCGACCGAGTCGATCACGCCGCCACGGCGAGCCACGACGCAAACACCGGAGTCACGGGCAACGTTGCGCTCCATGCCGGTACCTACCAGCGGCTTGTCGGCACGCAGGGTTGGTACAGCCTGACGCTGCATGTTGGAACCCATCAATGCACGGTTGGCGTCGTCGTGCTCGAGGAACGGAATCAGCGACGCTGCAACCGAAACTACCTGCTTCGGCGAAACGTCCATCAGGGTGACGTCTTCCGGCGCCTTGACGGTGAATTCGTTCAAGTGACGAACAGCTACCAGCTCATCGACCAGCTGACCTTTGTCGTTCATGGTCGCCGAAGCCTGGGCGATCACGTGATCGGCCTCTTCAATGGCGGACAGGAACACGATCTCGTCGGTTACCAGAGCGTCTTTCACCACACGGTACGGGCTCTCGAGGAAACCATACTGGTTGGTGCGAGCATAGGCCGCCAAGGAGTTGATCAGACCGATGTTCGGACCTTCCGGCGTTTCGATCGGGCATACACGACCATAGTGAGTCGGGTGTACGTCACGAACTTCAAAGCCTGCGCGCTCACGAGTCAGACCACCTGGGCCGAGTGCAGAGACACGACGCTTGTGGGTGATCTCGGACAGCGGGTTGTTCTGGTCCATGAACTGGGACAGCTGGCTGGAACCGAAGAACTCTTTCACTGCCGCAGCCACTGGCTTGGCATTGATCAGGTCTTGCGGCATCAGGCCTTCGCTTTCAGCCATCGACAGACGCTCTTTGACCGCGCGCTCTACACGCACCAGGCCAACGCGGAACTGGTTCTCGGCCATTTCGCCTACGCAGCGAACACGACGGTTACCCAGGTGGTCGATGTCGTCGACGATGCCTTTACCGTTCCGGATGTCGACCAGAGTCTTCAGCACAGCAACGATGTCTTCTTTGCACAGAACGCCCGAACCTTCGATCTCGGTACGACCGATACGACGGTTGAACTTCATCCGGCCAACGGCGGAGAGGTCATAGCGCTCAGGGCTGAAGAACAGGTTGTTGAACAGCGTCTCGGCAGCATCCTTGGTTGGCGGCTCGCCAGGACGCATCATGCGATAGATCTCGACCAGCGCTTCCAATTGGTTGCTGGTGGAGTCGATCTTCAGCGTGTCGGAAACGAACGGACCGCAGTCGATGTCGTTGGTGTACAGAGTTTCGATACGAACAACCTGGGCCTTGGCGATTTTTGCCAGGATCTCGGTGTTCAGCTCGGTGTTGCACTCTGCCAGGATCTCGCCGGTAGCCGGGTGCACGATAGCCTTGGCGGTGGTACGGCCGAGGACGTAGTCCAGAGGCACATCCAGCTCTTTGATACCGGCTTTTTCCAGCTGGTTGATGTGACGAGCGGTGATACGACGACCCTGCTCGACAATAACCTTGCCCTTGTCATCCTGGATGTCCAGAACGGCAATTTCACCACGCAGGCGCTGTGGCACCAGCTCCAGGCTCAGGCTCTCGCCTTTCACATGGAATACGTTGGTGGTGTAGAAAGCGTCCAGCACTTCTTCTGTGGTGTAGCCCAGCGCGCGCAGCAGAACCGACGCAGGCAGCTTGCGGCGACGGTCGATACGAACGAACACGCAGTCTTTCGGGTCGAACTCGAAGTCCAACCACGAACCGCGGTAAGGGATGATGCGCGCGGAGTAAAGCAGCTTACCGGAGCTGTGCGTCTTGCCACGGTCGTGGTCGAAGAATACGCCAGGGGAACGGTGCAGCTGGGAAACAATTACACGCTCGGTACCGTTGATAACGAAGGTACCGTTCTCAGTCATCAGGGGGATTTCACCCATGTAGACTTCTTGCTCTTTGATGTCCTTGATCGCTTTGTTCGACGACTCTTTGTCGAAAATGATCAGACGTACTTTTACCCGCAAAGGTACGGCGTAAGTCACGCCACGCAACACGCATTCTTTAACATCAAACGCCGGTTCGCCCAGGCGATAACCGACATACTCCAACGCAGCATTGCCGGAGTAGCTGATGATCGGGAAAACGGATTTGAAGGCCGCATGCAGGCCCACGTCGCGGAACTGATCTTTAGTCGCCCCCGCTTGCAAGAATTCACGATACGAATCCAGCTGGATGGCCAGGAGGTACGGCACATCCATGACGTCCGGCAACTTGCTAAAGTCCTTGCGGATACGTTTTTTCTCAGTGTATGAGTAAGCCATCAGCGTTCCCCAGCTTGGTCACCTGCTTATTCGGCTTCTCCCGACGGGAGCAGCCAGAAATCGTGCAAACCCTTTGGTTTGCGCCACCGCACAGGGTGGGTTACAGCACGTTACTGGCGCCGACCGAGTCGGCCGCCAATAACGGAAAAAGGCCGGTGGCAAAAGCCACCAGCCATCAGCCGTTCGCTTAACGCTTGGGCTGGAGACACAAAGTCGATGCTTACTTGAGCTCGACTTTAGCGCCTGCTTCTTCCAGAGCTGCTTTGGCTTTGTCAGCTGCTTCTTTAGCAACAGCTTCCAGAACCATGGCAGGAGCGCCGTCAACTACAGCCTTGGCTTCTTTCAGGCCCAGACCGGTCAGTTCACGTACAGCCTTGATCACGTTAACTTTCTTCTCGCCAGCTTCGGTCAGCATGACGTTGAATTCAGTTTGCTCTTCAACAACAGCGGCAGCAGCAGCTGGGCCAGCAGCGGCAACAGCAGCGGTAACGCCGAAGGTTTCTTCCATTGCTTTGATCAGCTCAACAACTTCCAGAACGGTTTTCTGGCCGATTGCTTCGATGATTTGCTCGTTAGTCAGAGACATGACTATAAATTCCTGTATTGGGGTGACAGCCTACGCAGCCATCAAATTAAACATATGATTTTGAAAGGGCTTGCGGTGCCTTAGGCAGCAGCAGCTTCTTTCTGGTCGCGAATAGCCGCCAGAGTACGAGCCAGCTTGCTGGTAGCGCCTTGAATCACGCTCATCAGCTTCGCAATGGCTTCGTCGCGAGTTGGCAGCGAAGCCAACACGTCGATCTCGTTTGCTGCGAGGTACTTGCCCTCGAACGCAGCTGCCTTGATCTCGAACTTGTCCTGACCCTTTGCGAACTCTTTGAAAATACGAGCAGCAGCGCCCGGATGTTCCTTGGAGAATGCAATCAGGGTAGGGCCGACGAACGCGTCGTTGAGCACGTCATATTGAGTGCCTTCAACAGCGCGCTTGAGCAGGGTGTTACGTACAACACGTACGTAAACGCCAGCTTCGCGGGCCTCTTTACGGAGTCCGGTCATAGCGCCTACAGTCACGCCGCGGGCATCAGCCACAACAGCAGACAGAGCGCCTTTGGCAGCCTCGTTGACTTCAGCGACGATGGCCTTCTTGTCTTCGAGTTTAATTGCCACGGGTTTAACTCCTGCTTGTTACCGTTTCATCCGCCCTAAGGCTGGATGTCGTTTTGGTGTCTGATTCGGTAAGGAACCGGGAGCACCATCTGCGTAGGCTTGAGGTTTAAGACTTGCGTCGCCTACGGTCTTGGATAGCCCCCGCCAGGCAGGGACCCCAATCTTTCAACTGCCGCAATAACTTGCGTCAGCTTGTGTTTTATACGTCCAGCGAGCTCTGGTCGATAACCAGACCTGGGCCCATGGTGGTGCTCAGGGTAACGCGCTTGACGTAGATGCCTTTCGAAGAAGCTGGCTTGATACGCTTCAGGTCAGCGATCAGGGCTTCAACGTTTTCCTTCAGCTTGACGGCGTCAAAGCCAACCTTGCCAACGGAAGTGTGGATGATGCCGTTCTTGTCGGTGCGGTAGCGAACCTGACCAGCCTTGGCGTTCTTAACTGCCGAAGCGACGTCTGGAGTCACGGTACCAACTTTAGGGTTAGGCATCAGACCACGAGGACCCAGAACCTGACCCAGCTGACCTACAACGCGCATTGCATCCGGGGAAGCAATAACTACGTCATAGTTCAGGTCGCCGCCTTTCATTTCGGCAGCCAGGTCATCCATACCTACGCGGTCTGCACCGGCAGCCAGGGCAGCTTCAGCAGCTGGACCTTGGGTAAACACAGCAACACGTACAGTCTTGCCAGTGCCGTGTGGCAGCACGGTAGCGCTACGAACGACCTGGTCGGATTTACGTGGGTCTACGCCCAGGTTCACAGCAACGTCTACGGACTCGCTGAACTTAACGGTCGACAGCTCGGTCAGGAGAGCGGCAGCGTCTACGAAGTTGTAGGCCTTGCCTGCTTCAATCTTGCCGGCGATAGCCTTTTGGCGCTTGGTCAGCTTAGCCATTACACACCCTCCACGTTAAGGCCCATGCTACGAGCAGAACCGGCGATAGTACGCACGGCTGCATCCATATCAGCTGCAGTCAGATCCGCGTTTTTGGTTTTCGCGATTTCTTCCAGCTGTGCACGGGTAACAGTGCCAACCTTAACGGTGTTAGGACGAGCAGAACCGCTAGTCAAACCAGCAGCTTTCTTCAGCAGAACCGAAGCGGGGGTGCTCTTGGTTTCAAAAGTGAAGCTACGGTCACTGTAAACAGTGATGATCACAGGAGTCGGCAGACCTGGCTCAAGACCCTGAGTACGGGCATTGAAAGCCTTGCAGAATTCCATGATGTTCACACCGTGTTGACCCAGTGCTGGACCAACGGGCGGGCTTGGGTTGGCCTGAGCGGCCTTAACTTGCAGCTTGATGTAAGCAGTAATCTTCTTAGCCATGAGGCACTCCAATTACGGGTTCAGACGCCTCGAAAGGCTCCCCGGTTACTTGCGCGTTTATCCCAGTGACGAAAAAACCCCACAGCCTAGGGCTGCGGGGTATGGGATTCTCGTTCAGTTATGCCTTTTCGACCTGACTGAACTCTAGCTCTACCGGAGTAGAGCGACCGAAAATAAGCACAGCCACTTGGATCCGGCTCTTTTCGTAGTTAACTTCTTCGACCGTGCCGTTAAAGTCTGCGAATGGACCGTCAGTTACACGAACCACTTCACCAGGCTCAAACAGAGTCTTAGGCTTGGGTTTGTCGCTGCCATCGGCAACACGACGCAGAATAGCTTCTGCTTCTTTATCAGTGATAGGCGCCGGCTTGTCGGCAGTACCACCAATGAAACCCATCACACGAGGAGTATCCTTGACCAAGTGCCAAGTACCCTCGTTCATTTCCATCTGAACCAGCACGTAGCCCGGAAAGAACTTACGCTCGCTTTTGCGCTTCTGGCCATTACGCATTTCAACCACTTCTTCAGTGGGAACCAGAATCTCGCCGAAGCCATCTTCCATGCCAGCCAGCTTTACGCGCTCGATCAACGAACGCATTACATGCTTCTCATAACCCGAGTAAGCATGCACAACGTACCAACGCTTAGCCACGGGACACCCTTAGCCAACAATCAAGGAAACAAGCCAGCCGAGCAGGGAATCCAAACCCCACAACAGCAACGCCATGACCAGAACAACAGCTACCACAATCAAAGTGGTCTGAGTGGTCTCTTGGCGAGTTGGCCATACGACTTTACGAATCTCAGTGCGCGCTTCCTTAGCCAACGCGAAAAACGATTTACCCTTTGCAGTTTGCAAACCCACGAAGGCAGCAACAGCAGCAATAACGAGCAAAGCGAGCACGCGATACAGGATTGGCGAAGCAGAATAATACTGATTACCAACAACACCAACGATGACCAGAGCGACTACTACGAGCCACTTGACCAGATCGAAGCGAGAGCCTTGAGCTTCAGCTTTAGGAGTCATCTATGAAGATCCTGTGAAAAGAAAGCCAGACACATTGAGTGAATCTGGCAGGTCAGGAGGGAATCGAACCCCCAACCTACGGTTTTGGAGACCGTCGCTCTGCCAATTGAGCTACTGACCTAAAAACAAAATCAGGCCGACCATTATGTCGGCCTGATGGAGATATATCAAGAACTTATTCGATGACTTTGGCTACGACGCCAGCGCCGACGGTACGGCCGCCTTCACGGATAGCGAAACGCAGACCATCTTCCATCGCGATGGTTTTGATCAGAGTAACAACCATTTGGATGTTGTCACCTGGCATTACCATTTCAACGCCTTCTGGCAGCTCGCAGTTACCAGTCACGTCAGTAGTACGGAAGTAGAACTGTGGACGGTAGCCTTTGAAGAACGGAGTATGACGACCGCCTTCTTCTTTGCTCAGAACGTACACTTCAGCGGTGAACTTGGTGTGCGGCTTAACGGTACCTGGCTTAACCAGTACCTGGCCACGCTCAACGTCGTCACGCTTGGTGCCACGCAGCAGAACGCCGCAGTTCTCGCCAGCACGACCTTCGTCGAGCAGCTTGCGGAACATTTCAACGCCGGTGCAGGTGGTTTTCTGAGTGTCGCGCAGACCAACGATCTCAACTTCTTCCTGAATGCGAACGATACCACGCTCAACACGACCAGTTACCACGGTGCCACGACCGGAGATCGAGAACACGTCTTCGATTGGCATCAGGAACGGCTTGTCGATTGCACGCTCTGGCTCTGGGATGTAGGTATCCAGAGTTTCTACCAGACGCTTAACAGCGGTGGTACCCATTTCGTTGTCGTCTTGGCCGTTCAGAGCCATCAGAGCCGAACCGATGATGATCGGAGTGTCGTCACCTGGGAAGTCGTAAGTGCTCAGCAGGTCGCGCACTTCCATCTCAACCAGCTCCAGCAGCTCAGCGTCGTCAACCATGTCAGCCTTGTTCAGGAAGACAACGATGTACGGAACGCCAACCTGACGAGACAGCAGGATGTGCTCACGGGTTTGTGGCATCGGACCATCAGCGGCCGAGCAAACCAGGATCGCGCCGTCCATCTGGGCAGCACCGGTGATCATGTTTTTTACGTAGTCGGCGTGACCTGGGCAGTCAACGTGTGCGTAGTGACGCACAGACGAATCGTATTCAACGTGAGCGGTGTTGATGGTGATACCGCGAGCTTTCTCTTCTGGGGCGCTGTCGATCTTGTCGAAGTCAACCTTGGCCGAACCGAAAACCTCGGAACAAACGCGAGTCAGAGCAGCAGTCAGAGTGGTTTTACCGTGGTCAACGTGACCGATAGTACCCACGTTAACGTGCGGCTTATTACGTTCGAACTTTTCCTTAGCCATCGAAATCACCCTCAGGAGAAGAATTTAGCAACCTACACAAGCCATTAAAACAAAGGCAGATATTTTCATATCTGCCTTGTTATATGGAGCTCTTGAGCGGATTTGAACCGCTGACCTCACCCTTACCAAGGGTGTGCTCTACCAACTGAGCTACAAGAGCGTAACACTTTGCAAAACCTGCAAACTTGGAGCGGGTAGCGGGAATCGAACCCGCATCATCAGCTTGGAAGGCTGAGGTTCTACCACTAAACTATACCCGCGGAGCCTGCAGCTCTCGCTAAATCTGGTGGAGGGGGAAGGATTCGAACCTTCGAAGTCGTAGACGTCAGATTTACAGTCTGATCCCTTTGGCCGCTCGGGAACCCCTCCTAAGCGAGGCGACATTCTATATCATGCCACCCTTCTGTCAAGCATTTTCTCAATAAAATCTTGAAGTTAGCTGCGTTGACCTCGCCTCGCACTTCCAACCTCATGAGGTCTTCGCTGCGGAGCGGGCGCCATTCTATGCAACCTATTCGCTAGTTGCAACCCCCTCACATGGCATTATTTTATGTTTTAACTCATTGAATTCCTTAGCAAGGCTCTGCAGCTGAGGATCGTCCAGCAAATGCTTGGTCTCAGGCGATACTCGCAACCAAAAGCCATTGAGGCCCGGAGCATTCACAGACAGTAATTTGACCTCCAACCCCAGCCCAACCAATCGCTGCTCAAGCGTCTGAGCCAACTCACGCCGCGAAAAGCCTCCCAGGTAGAGACAGCCTGCATCCACCTCTCCAGCCTTGCCTTTGTCGCGCCGCACTAAAGATTCGGCAGACTCGCTCAACAAACGGATATCTTGCTGGGCACCACGATAGAGAGATAAAGGCATCACCTCTTTAGCTCGAAGAGGGGCCTCCTGCTGATGCCAGACGTAGTAAAAACCATTGAGGACCAATAACAGCAGAAACAACCAGCGCATAGAAACCCCAGGGCGAAGAACAGACCATATATAGCAGCCCGATAAAGACTAGATCAGGCAAACCCGATCTTACGACAGCAACACAGAACGCACGCTAACGCGCAAACCAAAGAGAAATCGCGCCACTTGATGCCCCACAGCATCGCTCAAGGCTCCTTGCGCAACCTTAAGCTGAGCTCACCACCGCTATACACCTTCTCCTCTCCTCCGACTCTCAGGCGCAGGGCCCCTTGGCGATCTATACCCAAGACCACGCCATCAATCTTATTTGCGCCTGCAATTAGGGATACCGCTCGTCCTTGCCAGAGGTGACCCTGCTCCCACTCCTCCTGGATAGCAGGAAACCCTCCAGATCGATGGCGCTCGAGATAGAGAGCAAGGATTTCATTGAGCCGCCCGATCATCTGATTACGATCCAGCACCTTCCCAGACTCAAGCCTTACTGACGTCCACTCCTGATCGACTTCCTCAGCACTTTGCATGTTCACATTGATCCCAATCCCTACGACCACATGACATACATCCGCGGGATCTCCAACCAGCTCCAGAAGTATCCCTGCGATTTTTTTCTGGCCTACCAAAACATCATTGGGCCACTTCAGCCCCGCACCAGGAACTCCGCACTCTCGCAAAGCATTCATGACCGCCAGCCCAACCACCAGGCTAAGGCCTTCCAACTGCCGCATACCCCCTTCCACACGCAAAACCAGGCTGTAGTAGACGTTTTCAGCAAAAGGGCTAACCCACTTGCGACCGCGTCGTCCTCGTCCATCAGTCTGGCGCTCTGCCAGAACCAGGAAGGGCGCCGCGCATCCTCGCCCTATAGAGCGGAGAGCTTCTGCGCTCGTCGAGTCGATAGAGTCAAAAACATGCACGGGCCAAGCAAGGGAGGACGAGTGCTTGGATACTTCCTTCGCGCCCAGCAGGATAATGGGTGAGGGCAACTGGTAGCCGCGACCTCGAACCTTGTGAACAGCAAGCCCTAGTTCGCTCTCAAGAAGCTGTAATTGCTTCCATATGGCGCTACGACTGACGCCCAGCGCGTCACCAAGGGCTTGCCCCGAGTGAAATCGACCATCCTTAAGAAGCTCTAACAACGTCAACATGCAAGTTCCGCCTCACAATGAGGCAGGCATGATAGCCAGGCCCAATGCCATTGCATAGAAATCACCAGAAACAGAGAATCAGGTCAGCATGTAGTGACTTCAATTTTCCATCGCGCAAAGACAAAACCCCAACTGCTTTCGCAATTGGGGTTTCGGAATTTAATCTTGACGATGACCTACTCTCACATGGGGAAACCCCACACTACCATCGGCGATGCATCGTTTCACTA
>NZ_JAGEKI010000027.1:0-64985 GCF_049887815.1 Pseudomonas sp. NFXW11
GAAGGAAAGTATTAATATCACGCATAAGAACGCCGGTTTTTTAGATCTGTTTGCTCGCACGAACATCATCTATCAAATCGGCGTTTTTGTTTCTGAGTTTCCCGGGATTCCGTGAAGAACCTTTTTTGTACCTGCTGTACGGGCGCCAGCCAAGGCCAAGCACGCACTCTGCAACATATACTCCGCAGAGTTTTCGCCCTTGAGCCCTCTGGATCGCGCTTTGCACTGGGAATTCCCGGCGAATGTGCGTATGCTGCGCCCCACCTTTGCGCATCGACCTTCTTGTGGTCGCAGCGCCCGACGAAGCGGATGACTTTCCCGCCCAGTCCCACAGCCAGCCGCAAGAGCTGGGTGTACGTTTTGCAGGCTGGTGCGGTTTACCAAAAATGAACCAAGCCAGTCCCCGAGAAGCCGGCCACAAGCCGGCTTTTTAATGCCCGAAATAAGCCCATCCGGGAATACAAAGGTCAGCTTTTCAGCCCGTCCTTAGTTGCTCTCCCTCAGCACTGCAGCAACCTGTTCCGCTGCTATCAGAAGAGCCCTGTCACTTCTAAATCCCCCGATCATTTGCAGGCCAACAGGAAGCGCCCCGTTGTTCCGAAGCAGAGGGATATTGACTTGCGGCAGTCCAAAAGCCATCCAGAACTTGATGAAATCGGAAGGTCCCGTGGCCTCAAGGCCTAACGGGGCGACGATCCCACAACTGGCACCCAAGATGGCATCAAAAGGCTTGAAGATCTCTTCAAGCACAGGGGCCAACTTTGCCAAACGCCTTTTCGCCGCGGACTCTTGCTCCCAAGTCGTTGAGCGGGCGCGCTCAATCATGGCCAAAAACTCTACGCTCAGTTTGTCCGGATGCATTTGTAGCTCTTTGGAGAATGATCGAGCGCCCTCGCAATCATTGATCAAGAGATGGTCATCAAAGACAGTAGAAAACTCCTCGGGCAGCCGCACCTCGGTCACTTGGTGCCCTGCCGAGCGCAGGGCTTGCACTGCGGCCTCCAGTGACATGGCGACGTTCTCGTCCACCTGATCCCATCGGGCCGTACGACAAAAACCGAACGAACGCAGATGCCGTTCATCAGTGCCCTCCGGGAAGCCGGGGATCAAGACTTGAGCCATCAGGTCCAGGTCACGAACGGAGCGGCCGTACCACCCCACCGTGTCAAAGCTCGGCGCTAATGGCTTGACCCCCTCAAGAGAAACCAGGCCATACGAAGGCTTGAAGGCGTAAAGCCCGCAATAGGACGCGGGTTTGATCAATGATCCGGCGGTCTGTGTTCCCAACGCGATAGGGAAAAAACCAGCGGCCATCCCCGCCGCCGATCCGGCACTGGAACTTCCGGGAGTTCTGTCGAGATCATGGGGATTGCGGGTGGGGCCGGTGTGCATGTAAGCGAATTCGGTGGTATGGGTCTTGCCCATGACAACTGCCCCGGCCAAGCGCAGAAGCGAGACCACATGCGCGTCTCGCGTCGGGCAGTTGTCATCATAGATCCAGGAGTAAAACCGAGTGGGGTGGTCGGCGGTATCGTAATTGTCCTTGATACCCACTGGAACGCCCGCCAGAAGACCTTTCGCTTGAGCCTTTGTTAACTGGCCCGCTTGAGTGCGCACCCAATTCGGGTCGAAAGATGCGAATGCCTTTATGGTCGGCTCCCGCGATTCAATACACTCAAGAAAGTGTTCGCTTACTGTCTCAGGACTCACCGCATCCGAACGCACCAGTTCCGAAATGGCAGTGGCATCAGCATTACTAAAATTGCGCATATCGTTCCTTTGGGCCATTGATAACCCGACAACTAATTACACGGCGGCCTTACAGCCAACGGTTGGACTTTCGAGCTCCATCTCCAATGGGTGCACACCCAAGAGCACCCAACGGAACCAGCAACTGCATTCAGCTATTCAGTGCAGGATCTGGCTCAAGAACAGCTTGGTGCGATCGTTCTGCGGGTTGTCGAAGAAGTCGTTCGGCGCCGCCTGTTCGACGATCTCGCCCTTGTCCATGAAGATCACCCGGTTGGCCACGGTGCGGGCAAAGCCCATTTCGTGGGTCACGCAGAGCATGGTCATGCCGTCTTCGGCCAGGCCGATCATGGTGTCCAGTACTTCTTTCACCATCTCCGGATCGAGGGCCGAGGTCGGCTCGTCGAACAGCATGATCTTGGGCTTCATGCACAGCGCCCGGGCAATCGCCACCCGCTGCTGCTGGCCACCGGACAGCTGCCCCGGGTACTTGTTGGCCTGCTCCGGAATGCGCACCCGCTCCAGGTAGTGCATGGCGATTTCCTCGGCCTTGCGCTTGGGCATCTTGCGCACCCACATCGGTGCCAGGGTGCAGTTCTGCAAGATGGTCAGGTGCGGGAACAGGTTGAAGTGCTGGAACACCATGCCCACTTCACGACGAATGGCCTCGATCTGCTTGAGGTCGTTGGTCAGTTCCACGCCGTCCACCACGATACGGCCCTGCTGGTGTTCCTCCAGGCGGTTGAGGCAACGGATGGTGGTGGACTTGCCCGAGCCCGAAGGCCCGCACAGCACGATGCGCTCGCCCTGTTTGACATTCAGGTTGATGTCTTTCAACACATGGAACTGGCCGTACCACTTGTTCACGCCCTGCATCTGAATAATGCCTTCAGGGCCCACAGGCTGTTTGATTGCTTCGCTCATTTAAAGAGAACTCCTAACGCTTGTGGCCTGTGTCCAACTTACGCTCCAGATGCATGGAGTAGCGGGACATACCGAAACAGAAAATCCAGAACACCAGGGCCGCGAAGACATAGCCTTCGGTGGCCATGCCCAGCCATACCGTATCGGCGGCGGCTTGCTTGACGCTGTTGAGCAGGTCGAACAGGCCAATGATGATCACCAGGCTGGTGTCCTTGAACAGGGCGATAAAGGTATTGACGATGCCGGGAATCACCAGCTTCAGGGCTTGCGGCAGAATCACCAGGCCCATCGCCCGCCAGTAGCCCAGGCCCATGGCCGCGGCCGCTTCGTACTGGCCCTTGGGAATCGCCTGCAGGCCACCGCGCACCACCTCGGCCACATAGGCCGACTGGAACAGGATCACCCCGATCAGCGCCCGCAGCAGCTTGTCGAAGTTCATGCCCTCGGGCAGGAACAGCGGCAGCATCACCGAGGACATGAACAGCACGGTGATCAACGGCACCCCGCGCCAGAGTTCGATGAAGGTCACGCACACCATCTTCACCGCCGGCAGCCGCGAGCGACGCCCCAGCGCCAGCACTATCCCCAGCGGCAAAGCCCCGGCAATGCCCACCGTGGCAATCACCAGGGTCAGCATCAGGCCGCCCCACTGGCTGGTGGCAACATTGCTCAAGCCCAGGTAACCGCCATGCAGCAGGGTGTAGGCAACCAGCGGATACCAGACCAGAAAGGCCAGCCCGTAGATCGCCTTGCGCGGGAAACGCGCGATAAACAACGGCGCCACGCCAATCACCGCCAGCCACACGGTCAGGTCCACACGCCAGCGCAGTTCCACCGGAAAGTAGCCGTACATGAACTGGCCGAAACGCTGCTGGATAAACACCCAGCAGGCGCCGTCCTGGGTGCAGTCGGCGCGCGTGGTGCCCACCCAGTTGGCGTCGAAAATCGCCCAATGCAGCAGCGGTGGCAGCACCAGGTAGATCAGGTAGAAGGCGAACAGGGTCAGCAGGGTGTTGAGCCAGCTGGAGAACATGTTGGCGCGGATCCACGCCAGGGCACCGATACTGCTGCCGGGCGGCGGCATATCGGGCTTGAAGATATGAGTCGTCATGGGCGCTTCCTCACCGCTCGATCAGCGCAATGCGCTTGTTGTACCCGTTCATCAGCAGGGAAATGCTGATGCTGATCGCCAAGTACACGCTCATGGTGATGGCAATCACCTCGATCGCCTGGCCGGTCTGGTTGAGCACGGTGCCGGCAAACAGCGAGACCATTTCCGGGTAACCGATACCGGCGGCCAGGGACGAGTTCTTCGCCAGGTTCAGGTATTGGCTGGTCAACGGCGGAATGATCACCCGCAGGGCCTGGGGAATGATCACCTTGCGCAGGGTCGGACCGTTGCGCAGCCCCAGGGAGTGCGCCGCTTCGGTCTGGCCATGGCTTACCGACTTGATCCCGGAACGCACGATCTCGGCAATAAACGCCGCGGTGTAGACGGTCAGGGCCAGGGTCAGGGCCAGCAGCTCGGGAATCAGCACCCAGCCGCCCACGAAGTTGAAGCCTTGCAGCGTGGGAAGATCCCAGTGCACCGGGGCGCCGAAGACCAGGGTGCACAACGTCGGGATCACCAGGAACAGCGCCAGGCCAGCCCAGAACTTGTGGAACGGCACACCGGTTTGCTCAAAGCGCTTGGTGGCCCAACGGCACATCAGCACGATCGCCACGATAGCCAGCACGACGCTGATCACAAACGGCCAGAAACCTGGGGAGGCAATGGCGGCGGGCATGTTCAGGCCGCGGCTGCTGACGAAGAAGGTGTCGCCGAAGTTATGGCTGTTGCGCGGCCCCGGCATGGTCAGGAACACCGCGAAGTACCAGAACAGGATCTGCAGCAGCGGCGGGATGTTACGGAAAACCTCGATATAGACAGTGGCCAGCTTGTTGAGCACCCAGTTCGACGACAGCCGCGCCACACCGATGATGAAGCCCAGCAAGGTGGCCAGGATCACGCCGATAAAGGTCACCAGCAGGGTATTGAGCAAGCCGATGACGAATACGCGGACATAGCTGTCCGATTCGCTGTAGTCGATCAGATGTTGAGCTATGCCGAAGCCGGCGCTGCGCTCGAGAAAGTCGAAACCCGAGGTAATGCCCCGGTGTTGAAGGTTGGTCTGGGTGTTGTTGAACAGAAACCAGCCCATTGCGATCACCGCGACGACCGTGATGATCTGGAATAACCATGCACGCACTCGCGGATCGCTGAGGGAGAACCTCTGCGTAGGTGCGCCGATAGAATTTTGCATGAAGTGCCCCAGGAATAATGGAACAGAACATCACCCGGCGGTTGGCCCGCCGGGTAATAGAACCATCAGCGCACAGGTGGTGCGTATTGGATGCCGCCGTTGTTCCACAGCGCATTCAGGCCGCGGTCGATTTCCAGCGGAGAGCTCTTGCCAAGGTTCCTCTCGAACATTTCGCCATAGTTGCCGACCTGGCTGACGACCTTGACGACCCAGTCCTTCGGCAACTTCAGGTCCTTGCCGTATTCACCGTCGCCCCCCAGCAAGCGCGCAATATCCGGGTTCTTGGTGGACTTGGCTTCTCCCAGGACATTTTTCGAAGTGACACCCGCCTCTTCGGCGTTGAGCAGCGCGTAGCCGACCCAGCGGACAATCTTGTTCCACTCGTCATCGCCATTACGCACCACTGGCCCCAGAGGCTCCTTGGAAATGGTTTCTGGCAGAACGACGTAGTCTTTCGGCGAAGCCAGTTTGCTGCGTTGTGCGTAGAGCTGGGATTTGTCCGAGGTCAGCACGTCGCAACGGCCGGACTCCAGTGACTTGGCGCTTTCGTCGGAAGTGTCGAAGGTGATCGGGGTGTACTTCAGGCCATTGGCGCGGAAGTAGTCCGACACGTTCAGCTCGGTAGTAGTACCGGCCTGAATACAAATAGTGGCGCCATCCAGTTCCTTGGCACTCTTCACGCCCAGCTTGCTGTTGGCCAGAAAGCCGACGCCATCGTAGTAGGTGATGAAGCCCGGGAAAAACAGGCCCATGCCGGCGTCACGAGAGCTGGTCATGGTGGTGTTGCGCGAAAGGATGTCGATTTCGCCGGATTGCAGCGCGGTGAAGCGCTCCTTGGCGTTCAACTGGCTGAACTTGACCTTGGTTGCGTCGCCGAACACGGCAGCGGCTACGGCACGACAGACGTCGGCGTCTATACCGACAATCTTGCCCGTGGAATCCGGAACGGAGAAACCCGGCAACCCATCGGAGACACCGCACTGAATGAAACCTTTCTTCTGAATGGCGTCCAGCGTGGAACCAGCCAGCGCTATTCCGCTAACTCCAATCATGGAAACAGCAGTGAGTGCAACACAGGCGAGTTTGAAACTATTCATTCCAATACCTCAAGTTTGTATATCGTTGTTGTTTTTATCAGGCGCTTGAGTGTCATCAAGTACGAGTGCGTATTCGACGAATTAACCTTGTGAACTTATCTGAAGGTTGTCATCCCTTGGAGGATCGACACTTATGGGAATCACACCGCCAGAAGCCACTTCAAATCGCGTAGACCGATTGCAGATCAGTAAACCCCTTTATCTCGATAGGGTTCCCGGCGGGATCAAGGAAGAACATTGTGGCTTGTTCGCCGGGGGCCCCTGGAAAACGAATGCTGGGTGCGAGGACAAACTTCATCTGGCTCTTGATCAAACGGTCTCTTAAAACAATCCAGTCGGACATTTTCAATATCACGCCTAGATGGGGCATCGGCACCATGTGCTCGCCGACCTTTCCTGTATTAGTCACGGGAAATGGTTCACCCAAGTGCAGCGAAAGCTGATGCCCGAAGAAATTGATGTCGACCCAAGTATCGGTACTACGACCCTCCTCACACCCCAGCAAGTTGCAGTAGAACTGGCGGGAAAGCTGCAAATCGCGAACGTGATAAGCAAAATGAAAAATCGACTGCATAAGGGTCTCCTAAGTATCGCAGGAAGGCGGAAATGGCTGGACTGGACAAATCTTGTGCTTGTTTCATGAAAAGAGATAGCATGTAATTCTTACTGCCATCGAAAGTATTTCTTATGGATACGCGTTACCTGAGAAGCCTCATCACTGTCGTGGAATGCGGCTCCATAGCCCATGCCGCACGCTTGGAAGGGCTGACGGCAGCAGCGGTCAGTCAGCGTATCCTCGCGCTCGAACGGCAACTCGGCTTTGAACTCCTGTCTCGCGTCGGGCATGCAGCCAAGCCGAGCGAAGCCTGCCTTGGGCTATTGCCCAGAGCCAAGCGCATCGTTCGCGAAGTGGCGTTACTGGCGGGAGACGCCGATGTGGAGGGGCTTACGGGACAGTTCAGAATAGGTGCGGTTTCGACCGTTCTGACCGGCCTGCTACCCAGCGCATTACGGGCCCTGACCGAGTTAGCGCCGGGCCTCAAACCGGTCATAGTGCCGGGTACATCGCGCTCGTTGTATCAAGCCCTGCTGTCCGGCGAACTGGACGCCGCCATATTGGTAGTTCCCCCCTTTGAACTACCAAAAGCGTTACATATGGAGTCACTGCGCAAGGAACCCCTGATTTTCCTGTCGAAGGAAAAGTCCTCGGGCAGTATCCTTAGCCAGCTGCAAACCCATCCCTACATTCGATACGATCCCAACTCGTGGGGCGGACGCCATGCAGAGAGTTACTTGGCGGACAATGGCTTGATGCCGACGCCGCTGGTGGATCTGGACGCACTAGAAACCATTGCCATGCTGGTAGCCGAAGGCCTCGGCGTCAGCCTTGTGCCGTATTGGTCCGGTTTTGAACATTGGGGCCATAAGTGCGCTGTGGAGCCTGTAGGCATTGAAAAGTATGACCGAGAGATAGTGCTGATCAGTCCTGTTCAGACTGACCGCCCCAACATGTTGAGTGTGTTGTTCAAGGCACTCTCAGCAAGTTAAGGCATCCCAAGCGGCGGTGATAGCGCTGGTGAATGTAGCGTTCAACCAACTCCGGACACCTCGATGGGTGATTTCACCCACTACAAGTCGGCATTCTTGATGCCCAGCTCCCAGATACTCCTTTATTCCAACAGCAGGTGCAGGATGCACGATCCAATCAAGCCCAAAGCCCCTTTCACCCTCAAGCACAGGACCATCAAGCACCTCGGGCCGCCCCTGAAGGCCACGCTGCTGCCCATGCTGCTTGGCCTGGGTGGCTGTGTGGGTGCTTGGGTCGATATGCCGGTCAAGCAAGAGTCGAAAACCGCCGCGCACCAGCAGCTCATCGAGCACTCCAGGCTCCCGGTCATCACCCGCACGGAAAAGGCTGCCCCCCAGCGGCAATGGTGCGGCACCACCCTCTGGGCGGTGATAGTGCCCATTCCCCTGAAACTGCCTGTGTGCGAGTCCTATGACAGAGCCGCGGCCTATGGCAAAGACATCGACGGGGTGGAAACCCCACTGCTGTATTCGAGCCAGAAGATCGATTCGGACTTCTACGCCTGCGGCCCCTTCATGTTCCTCGCCCCCCTGATGCACAGCTACCAGGGCAACGCGCTCTGCGGGAGCTTCCGTTAGGCCCGGGCATTTCTTGCACGAACGTCCACCAGAATTAACCAGTTCTCGTTACAATCGCGGCCACTGATGGCACTTGGCCTGCCGCTTCGCTCCTTCTAGCACGGCAGGTCTCGACTCTCCGACCCTTGAGCACGATAAAAACGAGAACCCAGGAAATGGCCCTGCACATCCCCACCCTGCTCGTGGTGTCGATCTTCATTTTCTTCCTGATGGGGCTGCTGACCTTCCACGCCTGGCTGCGGGAAACCCGTGAGCGGCCGCTGGCCTATCTGGGCGCGATGATGCTGTTGGCCGCAGCCGGCATGGTGCTGGTGAGCCTGCGTGACCAGGGCGTGGACTTCATTCCCAAGGTACTCGGCAACGTCACCTTGCTGCTCAGTGCCGCCCTGAACTGGACGGCGATGCGTGCCTTTGCCGGACGCGCCCCCCACCTTCCCGGCATGCTGGCCGGCGCGGTGGTGTGGTTGACGCTGTGCCTGATCCCGGCCTTCTATCAGTCGATGACCGTGCGGGTCTCGGTGTATTCGCTGCTGGTGGTGGGTTACGGCCTGCTGACTACCCTGGAGTTCTGGCGCAGCCGCCACAGCCTGGAAGTCGCCTATATGCCGGCCCTGGTCCTGACCTTGTTGCATACGGGTTTCTACAGCGTGCGCGCGGTCATCGATCAGGGCCTGGGCCTGAAAGAGGCCTTTCAGGGACATGGCGCCGGAGTGCCCTTCTTCTCTTTCATGCTGTTCGAGTCGATGCTCTACGTCATCGGCATCGCCTACGTGACCCTGTCCATGGTCAAGGAACGGATCGAGCGGCGCTTCAAGGCGGCGGCCTTCTGCGATGCCCTGACCGGCATCGGCAACCGCCGAGCCTTTATGGCGCACGGCGAACGAATGCTCGCTGAATGCCGGCGTCGACAGCAACCGGTGGCCTTGCTGCTGTGCGACCTGGATCATTTCAAACGACTCAACGACGCCTTTGGTCATCAGACCGGCGACCAGGCCCTGATCGCCTTCAGCCAGGTGCTCACGCAAACCCTGGGCAACAAGGATGTGTTCGCACGCATCGGCGGTGAAGAATTTGCCTGCCTGCTGGCCAACGTCGATGAGGCAACAGCGGTGCAAGTGGCCGAGCAGATTCGCCAGGCCTTCGCTCGCCTGCCGTTGCTGGAACCGGGGCTGCTCAGCGTGAGCATCGGTGTGGTGACCAGTGCCACCGCGGGCTATGAAGTGTCGCGCCTGCTGTCCCTGGCCGACGAAGCGCTATACGGCGCCAAGCATCGAGGCCGCAACCAGGTGCGCAGCGTCAGTTCGGACACAGCTCTGGCACAGTTCGGTTGAGTGGTGACTGCCGCGGGTACGGACTATAAGCAAACCTTCATAAGAAGCGCCCGCTGAACTCACGCACAACGCCTGCTCAAAAATGACTCAGGCGATGTTGTCGCATATTGTTTTTCCGAGCCCAAAAATAGCGTAATTTACATTCCAATGGAAACTACGCATTGGAAAGCGAAAAATGGCGCATTTTGCGACAAGCACCACACCTGCATTGCTTGGCCTGGACCAGGAACAGGTCTGGGATACCGAACTCGCCTTCGCACACCTCAAAGCCCGAGGTGATGTAGACACTAGGCGCACAGCCGAACGACGACTGCATACCCTGGGGCTGCGGCCCGAGGAACTGTCGGAGCACAATCTGCTGGACGAGTGCGATCGCCCTCCAAATCGACTGATTCTGGATTGGGCCATTGAACAAGCGCGAAAACGACGAGACCGTATACTGTTTGCCCGGCTCTGGCCACTACCCAGTGGCCAGCCAGCTCTGCATGCCAACGATGCGCGAGGTGCACGCTTCTGGATACCGCTGCCAGGTACTACAGAACAAATACTGCAAAATGCCCTGGTTGCACTGCACCAACACCTAGGCAAGCCCATCGCTCTGTTTCCCCACGGATCACTGGTTGCCGCGACGCGGTCGATGAGCAGCACCACCGATATCCAGCTCTGCCAGTCGGTGTACCCACCAGCCCTGCCTCCAGCTCTGCGCACACCTTCCTCCCCTGACGTTAGCCGCGCCTTGTACCTGAAACGCCTGGAGGCGGAGAGCATCCACATTATCCGTGAGGCCGTAGCCGAGGCGCAGAATCCCGTCATGCTGTACTCCTGCGGCAAGGAGAGCAGTGTCATGCTGCACTTGGCGTCCAAGGCCTTTGCCCCGGCGCCCCCGCCTTTTCCACTGCTGCACATCGACACTCGCTGGAAACTCCAGGAGATGAATTGGTTTCATGACTCCATTGCCCGCGAAAGCAGAATGCAGCTACTGGTACACAGCAATCCGCATGCGTTCGAAAAGAACTTCTTCCCCGGTGACCCCGACTCGGCCCAGTTCACCGCGATCATCAAGAGCGAAGGCCTCAAGCAGGCGCTGGAGCATTACAAGTTCGATGTAATCCTGGGGGGGAACCGTCGCGATGAAAAAAAATTCGGCGCCAAGGAGCGGATATTTTCGCTCAGCACTGCCCACCGCCACTGGGGCCCGGAGAACCAGCGGCCGGAGCTCTGGAACCTGTACAACACCCGCAAGAACCGGGATGAACGTATCAGCGCGTTACCGCTCGCCCATTGGACCGAGCTCGACATCTGGCAATACATTCGCCAGGAAAACATCCCTGTTGTGCCTCTGTATTTTGCCAAGCTGCGTCCGGTAGCGGTGCGAGCGGGAATGATCATGGTGGTTGATGACGAACGTTGCCGCCTGCAGCCGAGTGAAGAAATCCAAATCAAAAAAGTACGCTTGCACTCTCTCGGATGCTACCCACTCACTGGCGCAGTCGAATCCGATGCCGAAACAGTGGATGACATCCTGTTGGAAATCATCAACTCACAGCAATCCGGGCAACAAAGCCGCACGCTCGATAGCGACAACGTCTGTTCCATGGAAAAGCAAGACCAGCAGGGGTACTTCTGATGTCTACAGACTTGATTCCAGTACTAATTGTAGGGGGTGGGCTCAGCGGCACCCTCACGGCGATTCATCTGCTGCGGTCGACCTGCGGACAACGTACAAGAGTCACGCTACTCAACCCCACGCCAGTGCTTGGTCGTGGCCTGGCCTACCGCAGCAACGATGACAACCTGCTACTCAACGTGCCCGCCGGCAACATGAGTGCATTTGCCGATAAGCCCTCGCATTTCGTGGACTTTTGCCAGCATATTGATTCGTCGATCAATACTGGCAGCTTCGTGTCGCGCCGCCTTTATGGCCGCTATTTAGAACAATGCCTGCAAGACGCCGTGGCGCAGTACCCCGGGCGACTCCAAGTGCTGGTTGGCGAAGCGTATGAAATTGATGCTCTTGCCGTTGCGGGCGGATTCAGGGTTCGACTGATATCGGATCAATGCCTGACAGCACGCCAGGTGATTCTAGCATTGGGACATCAACTACCACGCTTTCCATTACCGCTCGGCCCCGCCGAGCGCGCCCAGGTAATAGAGGCTTGGGATTTCGATAGCATGAACCGGCTACCAGCCAATGCACCCGTTCTGATTCTAGGAACGGGCCACACGGCCGTGGATGCTCTTTTTCACCTGACCCAACAAACCCAGCCGCGTAAGGTATGGATGGTGTCTCGCCATGGGCTATTACCTCACCCACACCGGCCCAATCCCAACCCACCTCCTGGCAGCCAGTTTCCCGACTATGTAAGTGAAGGACCGCTGCAAATGCGCAGCCTGATGCGCCAACTGCGACAGGAAGTGCGCCGGCAGACAAGCCTGGGCAGCGACTGGCGGGATGTGCTGAACCAGCTTCGTCCTCATACACCTCGACTCTGGCAAGAGCTTGCATTGGGCGAACGACAGCGTTTTCTACGCCATGTAGTGGCCTTCTGGGACATTCACCGCCACCGACTGGCCCCACTGGCGGCCGACCGACTACAGTCCTTGCTAATGACAGGCCAAGTGCATGTAATGGCAGCACGACTACTGGCGATCCGCAATAGCAACACCGACGGGCTAGAGATCGAACTCAAGCCACGTGCCCAGCAGAGTTCAGAAACCCTGAAGGCAGCGGCCATCATCAATTGCACCGGCCCTAGCATGACCATCGACTCGGGCTCGCATCCATTGCTTCAACAACTGGCCAAAAACAAACTCTTAACTCCAGCTCCCTGTGGCCAAGGCCTGCTCATCAACGATAAGTATCAACCCTGCGATACACCGGGGCATGCAATTCAAGGCCTATGGTACGTAGGCCCTATGCTCAAGGCTCGCGATTGGGAAGCCATTGCCGCTCCCGAACTACGCGTGCATACGCAACAACTCGCCCAGGAACTGGCCAGGCAACTGGCCACCTGTCCCACGCACCCTATTCAAGCCAATTTAGTCTGAGCATGACCAAGATCATTCCTCGCCGCCGCAAGCCCCTACCAGCATCAGAGCCGCAGAGTCTGTGCGACTTTCTTGAACAGCAATCTCGTCAAGATTTGCTGCGTGTAATTGCCTGCGGTAATGAAAATACCGGCAAAAGTACCTTGATTAGCCGATTGCTCTGGGGGTCCCGGCAAGCCCTTGAGTTGGGCGGTTTGCAGACAGCCTCTAAACACAACAACACCCAAGACAAGGGCTTTGCGTTATGGGTAGACGAGTTGGCCGCCGAGCAAGCGCAAGGCTCCGAAGTGACCTATCACCATCTCTCGACACAAACACGCAAGTTCATTGTGGCCGATGCTCCGGGTCACGAGCAGTACACACACAAGCTGTTCATGGGTGCTTCAACTGCTGAGTTGGCTGTTGTCCTGGTCGATGCCAGCCAAGGCGTGCCGAAACAAACTCCACGGCCGATTTATCTGGCATCGCTGATTGGCATTCGGCAACTGCTGCTTGTGGTCAACAAGATGGATTTGGTGGGCTTTGCGCCTGAGGCCTTTCAACGCTCTGTTGAAATTTTCCGGGGATTCACTTCAACGCTGGGTTTTGAAGAAGTAACCGCGATCCCCGTCAGCGCGTTGAAGGGCGACAATGTTACGCAGATCTCCGTTAACACTCCGTGGTATTGCGGAGCGACGCTTGTCGAGTACCTGGAAAGGCTCGAAATCATCGCTCCTGAGTCCGAGCGCCTGGTATTCCCGGTGCAATGGGTCAACCGTCCGCAGGCTTCGTTATGCGGACTTAGCGGCTATGTGGCGCAAGGCACACTCAGCGTTGGCGACGAAGTCCGCGTAACCCTGTCCGGTCAAACCGCAGCGGTGACTGACATCATCAGCACCCATGGAGCAGTTGAAAAAGCGTTTAGTGGCGATGCAGTCACCTTGAAACTCAACAAGGAAATTGAAGTTTCCCGAGGCGATGTAATTGCTCTAGGGCAACACCCTCTGGAGAGCACCGACCAATTCGAAGCAACATTGGTGTGGATGAACAAAGAAAAGGGCCTGAACGGCCGCAGCTACTACATCAAACTGGCCACCCAATGGGCATCAGCCTCGATTACCAACATCAAGTACCGGGTCGATACGAATACCCTCGCCCACCACGCCTGCAAACAGCTGCAACTCAATGACATCAGCGTGTGCACGCTTGCACTCAACACTCCCCTGGTCTTCGACAGCTACCAGCACAACAGGACGCTCGGCAGCTTTATACTCGTGGACCGCATCAGCAACGCCACGGTGGCGGCGGGGATGATCAACCACAGCCTGCGACGCGCGCAAAATGTGCATAAGCAAGCTCTGTCCATCAATCGTCAGGACCGCGAAAAACTCAATGGTCACCAAGGTAAGGTCATCTGGTTTACCGGCCTGTCCGGCTCAGGCAAATCGACACTTGCCAACGCACTGGAAATCGAGCTGCACGCCAGTGGTTATAGAACCTACCTCCTTGACGGTGACAACGTGCGCCAGGGACTGAACAAGGACCTAGGTTTTACAGACGCAGACAGGGTAGAAAACATTCGACGCATTGCCGAAGTGGCCAAGTTGATGATGGATGCGGGGCTGATAGTCATGACCGCATTCATTTCTCCGTTCCGACAGGAACGTCAGATGGCGCGAGAGCTGATTGGCGAAACCAACTTTATAGAGGTATTTGTTAGCACGCCGCTGGAGGTCTGCGAACAACGTGATGTAAAAGGACTGTACAAAAAGGCGAGGGCTGGGCAACTACCGAATTTATCGGGGGTAGGAAGTCCTTATGAAGCTCCAGAGGCATCGGATCTCGAAATCAATACTGGAAAAATCAAACTCGACGATGCAGTTGCACAGTTGATGCTGCGCATTAATACATAATGAAATAGCCAAGAGCTGGGCAGCCGCATTGGTAACCCCAGCCATTTTTTCTCGGAAAAATGTGCATACCCAAAACCAACTACCGAAAAATAAGCAGGGCGAGTAGCAACCACCTTCTTGTAATTTAATCACACCGCCCTGATCTGCACCGCTATACACTCAAAGACAAAAACCGCTTAAGCATCTGAAGATGCCCGGAATTTATCGTCAAACCAAAATTCAGACTATTCCCGCAAGCAGGCTCTGCGCAAGCTTGAAGTCTTCTGGAATACCAATATCAATAAATTGCCCATCAGTACTGAACAAATCAAATGGCTGAATAGTCACCGCACTAGCCAGATAATCAGCTTCAAGCGAAAATTGAGTATTCAACGGAAAATGGTCTAGTTGACCTCGGTTGAGCACATAACACCCAGCGTTAATCAGGCCTGGTCCTGCTTGTCCTTTTTCAGTGAAGCCTTGAACCCGATCTTCAACTACTAACAAACGCCCGTAACGCCCCGTATCGGCAACCTTTCGCCCAACAATAATCGGGAGTTTATGCCGTTGCCAGTGCTGTTCAAGCGCACCAATATCTAAATCCAGAAAGGTGTCACCATTGAAAATGTAAACATGATCCTGATGACATTGGGTAAGTGAAAGACGTACTGCTCCCCCCGTACCTAGCGGTTTTTCTTCGACGACATAGGTCAAATCCATGCCTGCAAACTTCTCGCCGAAGTGACCCGAAATCTTATCGGCCATAAATCCCAGCGATAAAACTACACGCTTAAATCCTTTGCGAGAAAGAGTACTCAGCAGAATTTCGAGAAACGGCCTTCCTGCAATAGGTGCCATAGGCTTGGGAACATCGGGTATAACTTCCCGCAACCGAGTACCGAAACCACCAGCCAATACTATTGCGTCCATCACCCAACCACCTTGAAAAGTTCTTGTTCTACCAAACCACACAGTATATGACCCAAGACCAAA
The DNA here is from genome assembly GCF_049887815.1 of Pseudomonas sp. NFXW11. Classification (NCBI taxonomy): domain Bacteria; kingdom Pseudomonadati; phylum Pseudomonadota; class Gammaproteobacteria; order Pseudomonadales; family Pseudomonadaceae; genus Pseudomonas; species Pseudomonas sp. NFXW11. Next base: position 15,483 of record NZ_JAGEKI010000027.1, read on the forward strand.
TGCCCCTCTTGGATCTTAGGTGTATCTGGGCTTGGAACCTCCAAGAGGTGATCGCAAAGTTCATGCATTGGACCGCCGCGATTGCCCGTCAACCCAATGCAAACCAACCCTCGTGCACGAGCCTCCTCTAGCGCCAATACAATGTTTGGAGACTTACCTGATGTCGAATAAGCAATAAATACGTCGCCTTTTTGACCATGAGCTTGCACTTGCCGGGCAAAGAGCTTTTCGTAGCCATAATCATTGCCAATAGCCGTCAATATAGAAGTGTCGGTGGTCAGGGCGATCGCAGGCAAACCCGGGCGATCAAAGGCAAAACGACTAACAAATTCTCCAGCGATATGCTGAGCATCAGCTGCACTACCACCATTACCTGCAAGAATTATCTTCCCTCCCTGTTGAAAAGACTTTATACAGGCTGAAGCAGCATATTCCAAAGTTTCCAACAGCAAGGTATTTTCCAGCATAGTCTGCTGGACTCTCAGGGCTTCATTTATCTCTTTAACGATATAGCTTCGCATCATCTACTCCAACGCAATGGCCAGCCTAGGAAAAATATATCTGCTAGACCCGCCAAGCTTGTGTTCCATGTTTTGTAAAATGACAGTTGCTAATCTGCCCATCGAATTCTTTCAACGCCCTAATTACTTCCATACGCTTTTCTGTAGGCACAAAGAAAAGCATGAAACCTCCCCCTCCAGCACCTGATACCTTGCCAGCCAGCGCACCTGCTCTCATGGCTGTATTGTAAACTTCATCAATATGGGGGTTAGATACAGTTTTCGCCGAGCGTTTCTTATTCTCCCACCCTAAGCGCATAGATTCGACCAGTCCTTCGAAATCCCCCCGCAACAAGCACTCTTTCATAACCAGTGCTTCGGCTTTTATTCCGTGCATTGCCTCTAACGCATCAATACTTCCAGAATTGACACTAGCGCTTTGGTCAGCAATGATCTTAGCTGACTCACGCGAGACACCAGTGAAAAATAGTACAAGTGATGCCTCCAACTCACAGATCACCCAGTTCTTAATTCTCAATGGATTGACAATTGTGCTGCCGCCGGCATAAAACTCCATGAAGTTGAATCCGCCAAAAGTCGCAGAGTATTGATCCTGCCTCCCACCTTGCAACCCACAATCGACACGTTCTAGCTTATAAGCGAGTTGCGCAATGGCGTAGTCATCCAGAGGCAGGTTCAACAACTCTACAAATGCACGAATCATTACGACAACTAGTGTAGAAGAGGAGCCTAAGCCAGAACCTGCTGGTGCATCACAGTAGGTGCTTAATTCCATAGGAATAGGTCTACCACCGTTATGGTGCTGCACCATATGGTTATAGACAGCCTTGTGTAGATCCAATTTCCCATTAAGAACCAAAGGTTCAGAAATACTCTTGACCTTCTCGGTTTGCAGATCAGAAGCAAGAAAGCGAACGACAGGCTCATCCAGTAGTTTGATCACAGAATAAGCGTAGCGATCAATAGTAGCATTCAAAACATAGCCACCATGGATATCGCAATAAGGGGAAACATCCGTGCCTCCTCCGGCCAAACCAAGTCGAAGAGGTGCCCTTGCTCTTATAATCATAAATAATGCTCAGCAAACATTAAAACAATTTAAAATCAATCCAAAACAAATAGCCAGACTATCTGTTCAAAGGTATTTTTCCTTTACTCACCTCATTCCGCCAATGATTCAATAAATCACTAAACATCTGTCGAGCTGGAATTTCCGGTTTCCAATCAATTACAGATCTGATCTTCGAGTTATCGAACATCTGATAGTCCGCATCAATCGGTCGTAACCGATCTTCATCAGTAACAACCGCGATATCATTTCTAGTACTCATCCCTAATAGCAACTCAATAACCTCAGGTAGCTTGAACACCTCTTCTCCCGCGATATTGAAATAGTCGCCAGGAGAAACCCCACCGCGCTCACTAGCTTCAAGCAGTAGAAAGTAAGCCCTAACCGCATCACGAGCATCTTGAAAGGTTCGTGTACTGGAAAGGTTCCCAACCTTAATGAACGGCTTTTGATACCCGGCCTCGATTAATGCTATTTGCTTTGCAACTGTACTTTCAAAAAAGACATCACTTCTGCGCGGACCGGAGTGAGTCCCCATCCTGGTTACGAAGGTTCGAATTCCATAAGCTTCGCCATAAAACCGCCCCAGATAATCCGTACCTATTTTACTGATGCTATAGGGGCTAGCACCATGAAAAGGAGTATCTTCTGCTAAAGGAACCCCAGGTTTAGCTTTGCCATAAACTTCACTTGAAGAGCAGACATGAACCACTGGGTTATACCCATCAGTTTCTTTAAGCTGCCGAATTACTTCAAGAAGATTTGCCGTACCAATAATATTGGTCTGCAGTGTTTCAATAGGAATATTGAAGGACGTTTTGGGATATGACTGAGCGGCCAGATGAGAAATAAAATCCGGCCTTAGATCAGAAAGCGCTCTTGCAATAGAGGCATAGTCGTTCAGATCAGAATAAACTAGACTGATTCTATCTTTATTATTGATTCGAGTTACCAGATGGGACAGGTTATCTATTGGCTCCTGCCACCGCATCATACCAACTACATCATAATCTGTATTTTCCAGAACATAATCAGCTAACTGGGAGCCCACTTGCCCAGTAACACCTGTGATCAGTATCTTCTTAGTCATTTACTGCCCCTGAAAATTCAAAAAGTTTAAAATTATGAAAACTCAACTTCCGCAGCCTCAGACAGGCTGCGGGCAGGGCGCCCAAGGAGTTGGCAAAAAATCCCTGATGACATAGAAATCATTCTAGGTCTATTTTTAAAAAAAACGCTGTCTGGCTCAACAACCTTATACTCCAGCTCTGGCAGTGAAGATGATTTCAAGCGTTCCGCAAACTCCACTCTGGAAATAATCTCCGGACCAGCAAAATTAATAATAGGATAAGAAAGTTCACTCCAACGCCGAGCAAGAGCCAGAGCGCCCTCAACAACATCATCACGATGAACAACCGCTCTATAAAAAGGATGAAACAACTCTGCTTCTTCTCCCTTTTTGGCGCAGTTTGTCAGGTATTTTGTAAATTTGTCTTCTCTTGAAAAAACATAAGAAAGCCTAACCGACTTGAAAAGCGGGTCAGCCAAGAAAAGGTTTTCCACCTCACACTTCATCTCGGCATACTCTCCGGCAGGCCGAGTTTCTGTTTTTTCATCAAAAACAAAATCCTGTTCACCATAAACAGTATCGCTGGAGAAGAAAACTAGACGCGCACCGCGCGCAATAACTCTGCGTATAAACTCAGAGGTACCAACCACATTCACTGATCGCGCATACTCATACTCTCGCGCACAAATATCCGGTGCCGATATTGCAGCAGTCAGGAATACAATGTCATTGGACCCAATAACTTCGTAGTCAAAATCATCAGGTGCGCCCAAGCTTAATTCAAGCATTTCTCCGGACTTAGAAGATGACGTTCCGTACACCTCAAACTCTGCGCTTGCAGCCTGGTGCAAAGCCTTACCTATATATCCTGAGGCACCAACAACAAATATTCTTAGGGTCATATCTTATCTCTCGAGTTCTTGCACTACATCAGCCCCTGAAACTCCAGCACTGTTTATTAGTATGAAAACTCTTGCAAAGCTCCTAAAAATAAACAGAAGAAAGTCAGCGACATCAAGATCCTAAAATAGCGGTGGTTACTATTTATTAGAATATAAACTTCCTGGTGCTGCCCCGAAAAGCAAGAGATCAGACGACAGCACCACTAGAGCCTCATCGACAAATAAACCACCGCTACAGCAACCTATTTAGTAAGCGGCGCTAGTAATTTACTTAACCGCTAAAAACAGGTATTGCTCCTTCCCAAGATATCCCTGTTCTTGAGACCAATAGGCAAGGCAACGAACATTCTTGAATCCAATACCCCTTAGCCTTTCAAGCATGTCCCACCCAAAGTATCGGAAGCATAGTGCCCCACCCTCGGGATCGACAGGATTACCGTGATACTCCGGAGGTAAATGGTGTTCAATAGTTCCGTCATCTTGAAGGGTTGCTCGTATCAAATCTGCTTTGCACTCAGAAGAGAACGGTACCGAGAAAATAAACATCCCTCCCTGATCAAGCACGCTATAGATCCTCACAAACGCCTTGTCAGGATCAGGGACATGCTCCAAGACATCAAATGAGAGCACCAAATCAAATGAACCCTCTTTGAAACTCAAGTTCATCACATCTTCATGCCTTATCCCATTCACCTCCGTTCCGGGTACGTGCTCATGCCCGAAGTACTCACTGCCTTGCAGGTTCTCATAGCGCTCCTCCAGCCAGCGATATGTCGCTGTCAGCCTTTCTGTAATATAAATCCTGCTGCTTGAAGAAGGCGTGGCATATGTGTGCATGACATTCAATGCTGCACGCATGCGATTGACCAAACCGCAGTGTTCGCATTGCATGTGCTCTCGCCAATTCGGCATTTCTCGACCATCAGGAGTTTTCCCAGTCGAGTACATAAAACTTGTAAGGAAGTTTGTTGCTCTACCGCAAGTGCAGCAGAACCCGGGGGATCTAAAAAACGCGGAACCGTCTGTTGGAAGCAGAGACTGCTCAACCAGTTCACGTTGCTGGTATTCTTTCTCCAGCCGTTTCGAGTGTTTCTGGAAAGCATCCCAGCCGTCTAGTTCTACGGCAGACTGGATCTGCTTCCAGCCTTTGGTTGTAGCCGATAGCAAACTCTCAACCCGGTCTCGAATGACTGAAACAGAATAATTATTCAGCGCAAAAAGATGTCCTTCCCGGCTCAGTTCATTCCACAACTCTTCATTCGAGTAGGCTCTGCAAATAGCCTCAGCAAGTTCCTCATGGGTTTCTCCCACAAGCACGTTTTTGCCATTAACCAGCCCCATTCCCTCCAAGGCAATAGGAGTGGCCATGCAAGGAACCCCGTAACAGAGACTGGTACCAATCTTGCCCTTGATACCTGCACCGTATCTCAACGGCGCTACAGAAAGGCGAATCTCCGAGAAGATCGGTTCAAGATCCTTCACAAAACCAAGAATTTCGACACCAGGTACTTCAGCAAGATGTCGAATAGACTCGGGAGGATTAGCACCAATCACCTTGAAGCGTATATCTGGGATGTTTTGACGAACAATAGGAAATACGAACTCGACAAAATACAGAACCGCATCAATATTAGGTTGATGAGGAAAACTACCTATGAACAAAATATCACTTCGTTCGGAATATGATGATTTTGATCCAGGTATATCGCTAAAAATAACTGGCAAGTTCACTACCGAAGCCTCAGGAGCGACCTCACGTACGGTATACATTTCTTCTTGACTTAAAAGTATCGTCAGGTCGCACTTTTCGATCAGCTCGAATTCTTGATCACGAGTTTTGAGTGCGGCCTCGAACGCACTCTTATTTCCTGTCAACTCTGCCTGTCGCTGCTCTCTTAGATAATGGAGATCAACCGTATTAAAGATCAACCGCGCATTCGGAGCATGAGTCTTGATTGTTTCAAAATAAGGCCAGACAACTGGCCCCCGAGCAAGTACACAAACGTCAAAATTACGGGCATTCTCTGCCAGCCAATCTCGAACAGAAGTAATTTCAGGATAAACAATCACTTCAACGTTAGCAGCGACCAACTCCTCAAAGTACCCTTCTTCATACTTAAGTCCACAAGGAATAAAAGTCACCCTATAACCCAGGGAGTCGAAAATCTCCATCAGCAACTTTGCAGTTACTGAAGCGGCATCTTGATCAGGTTTGGGAATTGCCCAGTCGAGATATAACAGACGAGGAGATACGGAACCAATCTGCTCAGCACGTATAACGTCATTATTCCTAAGAGTCGGCGGCACTCTATATCTGGTAAGCTCAAGAGCCTTCACCTTAACGTGATGCCAGCCATGCAATCTATAAGCACGCCAAGCCCGTTGGGCAAAGGGGCCCCAACCACCTGAAAGCTGTTTGGCTATTGGTGCTGCTTGCTTAATGAGGGTCACACGCCGCATGAAATGACTCAAGGTACCTTGAGGCTCTTTATGTATAGGCGGCGATGAAACTTCTGCACTGACAGTTGATGCGGCTAAATCTAGCTGCGATGGCGTATGCAGGTTAACGCCTGCCTCTCCATTCCAGCTGTAAGCATATGGAAACTTACGATAAAACGCATGGCCCTGTGCATAAACCTCCTCACGGTAGGTATCAAGTAAATGGCGCAAATCGCCAATGCTATTTATCGTAACTTGCTGACTATGGCGCGAGAATACCTTCAGGTCGTCAAGTTTATTGCCACTAAAGTGCACGAAACGTAACGCCTCACCATTTGCCAGCCAACGTTCGCCATCCCGTACAATTTTCCGCTGTGGAAGGTTCCAATATGCAACATTATAACCTGGATGATGAATGACTTTTGTTCCAGGGACAAAGGCAGGTAACAAGTCTGCCCATTTCTGATCGACAAACAGCCCCTCCTCCAAACGGATCACACAATCACGTTCCAGGCGCCTTCCCCACCAAGCAAGAAAAGTGAGTACAGCAGGAGTGTTCCTCAAAGCTAGAAAGCCAAGATTGTAGATACCGAACAGAAGCATCTTTCCATCATGAACTTCGTCATTCTCGGCTGGCTGCAATATGTGTGGTGTCAATACTGCTTCGGCGCCATCATGAAGTAGTAGATCTAACTCCTCCATTTTATTTACAAAATATAAATCCGGATCGAGATATACCACCGAACCGAAACCGAAGTTTTTCAATAGATGCGTGAAAGCAAAAGGTTTGACCGCCGTATTAAACTCGGTAATATTATAGCGCGCCGCCATATCGGAAAGATTTGGAAGATTCAAATCTTCAAGAAAGATAAATTCAAAAGGTTCTTTTGCCGGATCGAACATCCCATCAACACGGTCACACAGCACGACAAAAAATCTAGCGTCAGGATAATGCGGGCGTACTGAATTATAGAGCACTCGCGCATGAGCTAAAAAATTCTTAGAGCAAATAGTAAAAAACGCTTCAGCTCCGGCCACAGAACTTAATTCCTGCACCATGCCATTACTCCCTGCGCTTGCTAATAGGCTATTCATTTTCGAAAGGAGGCCTTTATCTTTCCCTGAAGAGTTTCGTTTAAATGCATTGACAATATCGACTTGTTCTACCAGAGCACGACTGAGATTGTCAATCTCTAAACTTAGTTCGCTTACCATACCATTGAGATCATTGATCTGCAGATCACGCTCAACAATAGCTTGATTAAGACTAATGATCTCTAAGCCTCGACCAGCCAAGGCTTCATTAAAACCAATAATTTTTAGATCACGCTCAGCAACAGTCTGACTAAGGCGCTGAATTTCCAAGTCACGCTCGGTCACAAACTGACTCAGCATATCGACCTGTAAATTACCCTGATTCAGGGCCAAATTAAGCCGGGCTATCAACTTAGAGCTCTGCTCGTCGCGTGCAAACAGCGCTTCCCGCATCCTATATGCGTCCTCGAGGACTCCGGAAGCAGGCTCACTAAGCGCCTTATCAGATATGAACGTCACACGACGCTCTATTGCTAGATACCCAGATACTTTAGCCAAAACCTCAGCGCTGTATTCATGCCTCCTAAAAATCTCAATAACCTGATCTTCAATGACGCTATAGGTAGCTAATTCCCGAAGAGAAAAAACAATACGATGCAAATTGACATCTGAGAAATCGACAGATGTAATACCCACACCCGCCAAGTTATTGATTGTTTGTTCTCGATAGGTCACATTTGAGTTCAATGCATCCATATCAATAACAACTTCACTTTCTTGTGTTCCGGACAAAAAAGAATGAAGCCAAATAGCAAAGAAAAGGAAATAATCGTCAGCCGGAGAAATTGGATTCTCAAACGCAAAAGCAACTTTCGCCTGTACGCTATCACCCTTTAACGGCAAAATCCCCCTAACATTCAATACATCACTCAGAACCGCCGGAATTCTCTCTTGCGAATAAATCAATCGCGGAGTAACCGAAATATATGGATCTGACTTGTATGAGTACCATTGGCACCAGGGATTCCGAAGCAAGAAAACATGCCTTGAATCGTAGTTTTTTCTTAACCAACCGATTCGCCCCACAGTTCTAGTACACTGTAGCACCGGAGCATTAAGCGCGCCTTCAAGCAGGAGGTCTATATATGCTTTTAGTTTAGAATCAGAATCATCTTGCCCAATAAAATAACTACCAAAGCTTAAGCTCGAGTCAAACGTTTTTTTGATTTCTGGTAGCAGATGAGAAAATTCATCAAAATATCCTCCAACCAAAAAACCGTGACGCAAAATACTCTTCAACTCATCTCTTCGATCGGCCAACGCCTCCCAGGACTCATGAAGAGTTTCTATCATCTCATGCATCGGCTCGTGATAGACATGAAGCTTTCCAGTACGCTTAAGCACGTTGTATAGATATGTGCTGCCCGAGCGAAACAACGAATGCACGAAGATAACGGGTTGTTTCACAACTGAGCCTTCCACTTTCATCTCCGTCATTACAAACCGCCCCCAGCATAAAACCCTTCAATTCTAGGATAAAGATTAGAGGTTCCTCCAATACTCAAACCTTCGGACACTATACTTTTCAGCATCAACACGTCCATGCGTCGCTGCAAGTAAATCAAGCCTTCGTCACCTTCACCAGAATGAATCCCACACGTTAGGTAGTAAATTCCTGGCCCAAGATTATTGGTAAGGTGAAACTTAACTACAAGCTCATCGCCAGCAGAATAACGGCGCGCCGAGAGTATTTGCCCTTGCGTATTGGTACCAAATACGCACACACCTTCTCGATTGGTCAGCATCATTCCAAATACAGGAAACTCTGAAGCTTCGAGAAATCTTGCACGATATGATATAAACACATCGATACCTGACTCTAGTACATTTACTCTTTGTTTGTATTCATTCGTTATTTCAATATCAAATATTTGAGCACGACCATCTCCATAAACTTTTTCGCTAACCGAAAGCAGCTCCGGATCTAGCGCACCACATTCAGACGGCTCGCCTTTATCAACGTCGTTGGCTGAGGATGCATCAACTCCCTTCGCAGCGCCAAACAAGTCACGCTCATACTCAATGCAAATGTCTTTAGCTGAACCTATACCAAGCATCACACCGCGATTAAAATAAATTGCTCGGCTACATATTTTTCTTACTGTTTCTATATCGTGACTAACAAACAAAAGCGTAACGCCGCTGTCGCTCAGCTCATTAATTTTTCTCATACATTTGCGCTGAAACGCAGCATCACCAACTGCAAGCGCCTCATCAACAATCAAAATATCGGGTTCAACATTTATTGCAACTGCAAATGCCAAGCGCACCATCATTCCGCTTGAGTACGACCTAACAGGCTGCTCTATGAACTCCCCAATATCAGCAAATGCAGCAATCTCGTCAAAACGTAAATTTATCTCATCTCTTGTCAGACCAAGTACCGAGGCGTTCATATAGACGTTCTCGCGTCCAGAAAACTCAGGATTGAAACCCGAGCCAAGCTCTAACAGGGCAGCAATCCGCCCATAGGTCTGTATAGTTCCGACTTCCGGACTGAGCGTACCACAGATCATTTGCAACAAGGTTGACTTGCCACTTCCATTACGACCAACGATACCAATCGTTTCGCCTCTTTTTACTTCAAACGAGACGTCTTTTAGCGCCCAAAATTCACGAAAATACTGTTTAGCTGCGCAGCCAACAAACCTGCCCAACCGAGGTATAAAAAATTGCTTTAAGCGGTCACGTGGCGAATCGTAGATCTGATAGCATTTACTGAGATTACTAACGCTTATGGCGATATCGTTCATATTTTATGCCAGTTGTAATTCTTTAATTTTCTAAAGAAAAAAACACCAAGTTATCTTATCGATAACTTGATGCACACATGCATCAAGTTCGAGCGCTCCGCTACTCACAACAATTTCCGGCCCCATAGGAATTTCAATTGAAGCTGAGACATCCGTAAACCCAAAACCTCTCCGGCACGCGCTTTCTTATACATCACCTTTAAGTCGCGCGACCCACAGACTTCAATTGGTGCATTACAATAAACCTCAATAAAGTTATTACGTTCAACCATTCCTCTAACACGATCAGCTCGGCAGGGAGAAATTAACTCTGTCAGAACAACAGTTCCCGTCTCTATAAAAAGTTTCGCCATCTCGCCAATTCGACGTATATTTCCTTGACGGTCCTGCATTGAAAAACTCAAATCACTACAGAGTCCATGGCGCACATTGTCACCATCCAAGACAAAGGTCTGACAACCATGTAGGTGCAGAAACTCCTCAATAGCATGGGCCAATGTAGGTTTCCCCGAACCAAATAACCCAGCAAACCAAATGATCGCACCACGATGCCCATTTTTTGCTTCACGGCGAGCGCGAGTGACACTAGCTTGATGCCACACTAGATTGGATAAAGTAAGAGATAACTCCGATATAGTGGACTTATCAATCTTAGAGGACATCAGCAAAACCTTTTCTAGTTTTCTGAAACCACATATAACCTATCCATGCTATAGCGCTAGCTATTACCGTGTAGATAAATAGCCCAGCCCAGCTTGGCCCCTTCCCCCATATAAGCACTTCTCTTGTCTGCTCGATAATAAAAGTGATTGGGTTTAGCAGGATCCAAGACCGCATGTCTTCCGGCAAAGCCGTTATCGGATAGAAAACTGGAGCGAGGAACAACATCACTGTCATTAGAAGACCAATGGTTTGGCCCACATCACGTAAAAATACCCCCAAGGATGCCAGTATCCAAGCCAGGCCAAGAGTAAGGATGACCAAAGGTAGTAATACCAAGGGGATAAAAATGGCAGTCCAATGCAGAAAGCCATTGAATAAGGTAAAGGCGACCAGCAGCACACCCAAACTAATTAGGCTGTGAAACAGAGCTGCTGCCATACTGACGACGGGCAGAATCTCCAATGGAAAAACGACTTTCTTTACATAATTCACATTAGAAAGAATCAGGCTGGGCGCTCGATTGAGCACCTCAGCAAACAAACCATGCACAATCATCCCTGTGAAAAGCACTAACGCAAATTGGGTTTTGCTTTCTCCCCCTCCCCCTCCCCAACGAGCCTTGAACACCACAGAAAAGACAAATGTATACACCGCAAGCATAAAAATAGGGTTTATAAAAGACCACGCCAACCCCATAACCGAACCTTTATAGCGTCCAAGCACCTCGCGCTTGGTCATTTGCCCGATCAACTGCCGATGAAGCCACAGACTTTTTATCAATGCTGCTAAGGATCCAGAAGGAACAGTATCAGGGCTGATTTCCCGCCTTATAGATGATTGTGGACCTGGAATCATATGAAGTGCTCCGTCCTGGCAAATGAACCGACTTGTGGGTTTCTGGCAGAAAATACCGGTAAAGCCCTAATAGGCAACTGACTACCAAGCACCGAAATGTACCAGAGGATACTTTGACCCAAGCCTACCTTGACACCGAACCTACTATACAGACATAGAATAATACACGAAAAAATCATAACGCTATGCACAAGACGACCACGCATATAAACATGTCTCTTTAGAAAGAATGCGAAGCACCTGCCACTCGAACAATGGAGCCCTGCGAGACGCCACCAAAACCTGAGTATTTTCTAACTCCAAAAGCGCCATAAACTTCAAGAGAAAAGTCAGAAGCCAAGAAACGCCTAAAGCGTAAACAAGAAACCAACGATCTCACTTTTTAAATCTCCAGCACAATGTATGCCCCGACAATAAGCCAAAAGCTGCAGAAAGACAACTAAACACCTGCATTGAACGCCTCCATACAGTTGCACCTTCCAGAAAACTCAGACACCAACAACTCACTTTGATGCTTTCATATTTTTTTCAGCAACACCGCAAGAACCAAACCCAAATTCCCCATCAGTGTCTGCCTGTACAAGCCGAGGCGAAAAAAGCCAAACACCCTGGCAAAAAGTGACTTATTGCGCAAATTCTTGAACCGAGACAGGGTCGCTCGATGCTCATCTTTTAAACAAGAAAACATTGACTCAAGTGCAATAATATTTTGTCCATTCCACTCGTAAAAACGGCCTTTAAATATCATGCGCAAGCGCCGAAGCCTTGCGAGCCAACTCGAGTTGGCACCAATTAAGTTATCGCCGTGCTGCCTGTACAGCACCATAGGTTCCGAATCATATAGAACGACCCCTCCGGAACCGGAGACTAGTTGATAAGCCCACCAATCGTGGGAAGGGACGATTACATCTCCCCCGGCTTTCTGAAGAAGAAGACGCGCAGCCTGATTGAACACCATAGTGTTACCACCACCAATGTTTTGAACCAGTGCATTATTAAAGTGTGGCGCAAGAGAAAAATTTGGAGAGTAACCAACATGTAAGCCAGTTTCAGAAACTAGTTCAGTACGTCCGCAATACAGAGCCGGTACATTTGCAGGAACCTTTTGCAGATAACTCAGTGCTCTCTGAAGCTTCTCCTGCCTCCATATATCATCCTGATCGGACCAAGCATAATAGTCCGCATTAATTTCTTCCCGACAGGTCAGAGAAAGAAAGTTTGCAGAGAACCCTTTCCTGGGCCCGTCAAAAATCTTAACTCGCTCGCAACCCCACCTCTTAATAAGCTCTAAGGTATCATCCTGAGAGCCGTCATCTGACACATACAATTCCCAATTCCGATGATGCTGCCGCTCAAATGAATCGAGTTGCTCTTTTAAAAATGAAACACCATTAAAAGAACACATCATTATAGCGACCTTTGCACCATCGCAATCGCTAGACGAAGCCTCGCGAAGCTCATCGAAAGAATGCAGAGAATGATTATTCACAAGTCTCCTTTTTCACTACTTTTGGCTTTAATCCATGAATACATTAAAACACCCAGAGCATGTACAACGACCATTACGACAAGCCACACTTGAACACTTCGTCATTTAACGTTCGCGAGACAAATAATTCATCTGACCCATTTCATTCTTCGTCCCTCCGCCTAATAAGATGATTTCTTATTTACTCCAATTTCTCTTTCGTAACAGGGTTGTTTCTCATAAATTTTAGCAACCCATGCTAAGCGTCTAAAAATCACCTATAAACTGCTAATTTTTTACGCTATTCGATAGAGCCGCAGTCTACCGAGACATGTTGAGCGACAATATGTTACAGATTTCAAAAAAAATGAACATGTGGTGCTAGCAACACGACGATATACGGCAATGAGCCGCATCGGACAATGCAAGCAACACCTCTCCGCCCTGCCAAGTCGTCACACCTCATCGACTCTGGAAGTACCTTAGTGCATTTCCCTTGGATCTCATAACAGGGCATTTAGCCAGTATTTCCGCCTAGCCTGCACGAGAATAAAATCGCCGCTCTTCAGGACTCACGGATGACCAGGCATGTGGAATAAAGAAGCCGCAATCGATCACTTGAACAGCCACGCCCACGCGGGCAGTACCGGCCGTTGTGCGGCCTACACCCGACAGGCGATCGAAGCCGGTGGCGGTGGCGTGATTCTGCACCGCAAGCACTCGGCCAAGGACTTCGGCTCCTCCCTGACCTCCGCCGGCTTTGTCGAGCAGCCGGCTGGCCAGGCGCCCCAATCGGGCGACGTGGTGATCATCCAGCCGATTCCCGGCCACCCTCACGGCCATATGGCGATGTTCAACGGCAAGCTCTGGGTGTCAGACTTCAAGCAGTTGCATGGTTTCTACCCGGGTCACTCCTACCGGGTGCAGAAGCCCGACTACAAAATCTATCGCCATCCGTAAGGGGTTCCCCATGAGAATGCTTTTCTGCTCGCTGCTGGCCGCGCTCGCCCTGCACCAGCCGCTCGCCCTGGCCGATTGCGCCAGCTCGCCCAAGCCCGCGACCCAGGCGTTCTACAGCTGGTACCTGCAAAGCTACAGCCAGGACAAGGACCCTATCACCGACAACGCCCCGCAGATGAAGCAGTACGTCTCGGAGTCGCTGATCGCCAAGATCAAGAAGCAGATGGCCAGCCCCGACGGCCTGGAAGAAGACTACTTCCTCAAGGCCCAGGACTACATGGACGAGTGGCTGACCCAGATCAAGGTCAGCGAACCACAGATCCAGGGCTCCAGTGCCAAGGAACAGGTGACCCTGGGCAGCACCCCGGACACCACCCAGGTGGTCGACGTGCGCATGATCAAGGACAAGGGCTGCTGGAAGATCGACGAAGTGATCTCCACCGCCGACCAGAGCGACTGAACCCGCAGCAACCAGCGAGCCTGCTCGACTTGCCGGCCATCGAAGCCGGCATAAAGCCATGCTAAGCTGCGCGCCGCCCCGGGCAGGCTCCCGGGGCGTATCTCTCTGAAAAAGGACTTCCAGTCATGTCGTTGCCGGCCGCAGTACGCCTGCCCCTGTCGTTTCTCTCCGTTGTTTCCATCCTCACCCTGAGCAGCATCGGCGCCCACGCAGAAGACTCGCAAGAGGTTGCCAAGGGCCGCTGGCAGGGCATGGCGGCCATGGCCAATCTGTACCTGGACGACGCCTCGCCCCAGGACTTCATCGACGCCGGGGACAATGAAAAGAGCCAGCACGACAACTACGCCGGTGCCCTGGCCTACTACCTGACCGCCGCCCGCCTCGACCCCAAGAATGCCTTCGCTTCCTATCAGGCCGCTGGCAGCCTGGCGGCCATGAACAAGAACCAGCGCGCCGCCGAGCTTCTCGACCAGGCCCGCGAGAGGGGTTTCTGGCAACTGGTGATTCTCAAGGAGGACGACGAACTGCAAGGCCTGCAGCAGAGCCCGGCCTACAAGAAGCTGCTGCAAGCCGCCGAGAAAAATTACCCGGCCAAGGCCAAGGATGCTGGCTTGGCGGCCTTCAGCATCCCCCAGGGCAAGGCCCCGGCCGCGGGCTGGCCAGTGGTGGTCTGGTTGTCGGGGTTGGGCACCGAAGGCAGCGACGACCTGGATATGCGCGCCAGCCTGCTGGGAGAAAAAGCCGTGCTGGTGGGCATCAACGGCACCCTCAAGCGCGACGAGCATCAGTTCATGTGGAAGCAGAAGTCGGTGGCGCCGACCCAGGAAGCGGTCAGCGCGGCGCTGAACAAGCTGGAAAAGCAGACCCGCATCGATCGCTCGCGCATCGCCCTGATGGGCTTCTCCCAGGGCGCCGAGCATGCATCGCACCTGATCGCCGAATACCCGCAGCACTACAGCGGCGCGCTGTTGCTGTCGCCCGGTGGCTACCGGATTCCTTTCGCCGAGTCCAAGGCTCGGGACAAGCGCATCGTCATCGTCCACGGCGCCCAGGAGCATGAAAGCAACCAGAAGCTCACCGCCGCCACGCAACAGGCCCTGGAGCCCGGCAATCAGTTGCAGAGCCATGAACACGATCAGGGCCACCGTTTCCAGGACGACTGGCTCCAGGTGTATCCGGGCTACCTCAAGTTCGCCCTCAACCTCTGATGGCGAACCACCGCGCCGCGGCTCGATAGCTCGGGCCCCGGCGCAGCATCCACCTCAGGCTATGGCTTGGCCGGCGCTATCGGCCCCGGCGCCTTGACCTGGGTCATCAAATCGTCATCCCACTGCCCTTCCACCTTGACCTGCGCCAGGGCCCCGAGCTCCATGGCCTCGATCAGGTTGTGGCTGAGGTACACATAGGTACCCGGCTGCTTGAAGGTGTAGAGCGCCGCCAGCGCCGAACCGCCGGGGATGAACCAGGTCTCCAGATTGCGTTGCGGGGCATTGGCGAACTTGCCGGTGGTCCACACCCAGTCGCCATGGCCGCCGATCAGGTGCGGCCGGCTGTCACGATTGGCCTGGGAATGAATGAACAGCACGCTTTCGCCGACCTTGGCGGTCAGTGCATTGGCGCCGGTCAGGGCGCCCACCCGACCGTTGAACACCACATGGCTCGGGGTCAGGGTACGCATCACCTCGCGGGTGTCCTGGTAGCTGGATGCCAGGTCCGGATACTTCTTGTACTGGCCGTCCTTGTCCTTGGGAATGTAGAGATCGAACTCACCGATGGTGTAGGCCCGGTCATAGTGCAGCGGCTTGCCGGCCGGGTCCTTCAGGCCATCGCGGGGCAGTACCATCAGGGTCCCGCTCATGCCCGAGACCACATGCCAGGGCACCATGCCCGAAGGGGCGCAGTGGTAGACGAAGGTGCCGCTGCGGTCGGCCTTGAAGCGCAATACCACCTCCTGGCCCGGGGTGACCTGGGTCAGCGCCGCCCCGCCGAGGGCGCCGGTAGCCGCATGGAAATCGATGTTGTGGGGCATGCTGTTGCTGGCCGGATTGCTCAGGGTCAGCTCGACGTAGTCGCCCTCATGCACCACCAGGGTCGGGCCGGGCATGGAGCCGTTGAAGGTCATGGCTTGCAGGGTGGTGCCCTGGTCGTCCACCACCATCTTTTTCTCTTCGACGCGCATATGGAACTGCATCACTTTCGGCGGCCCACTGACCACCTGCTCATGCGCATGCACCAGGGGCGGCGTCGCCAGTTCCACCTTGACCCGCTGCAGGCCATCCGCACCCGCCGCCAACGCCAGGCCGGAAGCACAGCCGCCGGCTACCACACAACACCTCAACCACGATTGAAAAGCACCCATGCTCTGCGTTTCCCTGCCTATGAATGGTGATTCATTGCAAGGCAAACGCCGGGGCTTCGTATTGTCTCAAGGCAATAAACTTACAAGCACCAGGCCGGAATCGATCACGGATAACTGAAACTGCGCACCAGTGTCAGCTCCCCTGGCGCACGCATCGGCACGATGAAGGATTCACTCTTCTCATTCGGCGTGCCCTCTTCGGTGATCACCGTCACCTGGGCCGTGGTCAATGGCTGCACGGCATTTTCCTGGCCGCCGTCGTCATCCTCATCGCTGCGAAAACCACCGCCGTAGTAGTTCACATACACCAGGTACTGGCCCTTGAGCGGTGCCGGCATGGAGAAGATTTCCGGGCCATAACCGGTGGTCACGTCCACATCCAGGGCCGCGCCATTGGGCGCCACCCGGTCGCCGTACCAGATATGGGCGCCGTCGGGGGTCACCAGGTGCAGGTCCAGGTCGGTGTTGTCGCTGTCCCAGGACAGCAGCACCCGCAGCTTCGGCGGGGTCACGCCACCGCCGGTATTGAGAAACTGCACGCGCTTGCGTTGCTGGCCATCGGGGCTGCGCACCTCGACGCTGTTGCTGCCATTGGGAAAGGAGTAAGGCCGGTCGAAGCCACCTTGCTCATCGACCTTGAGCGGCATGCTGACGCCATTGACGATCAGCTTGCCCGGCGCCTTGTTCGCCTTGGGCACACCCTTGATCTGCCCGCGAATCCGCGCGGTGTCGGCCTGGCCCTGTGGGGTATTCACCGAGGACGCCGGGTAGTTGACCTCCTGGCGGAACTGCTCGCCATCAACGGCACGGGTACGCCAGCCGCCCTTGGGCGTGTCGAGCTGGATGCCGCTGTCGGCCAGGGCCATGGGCAGGCTGAAGATTCCACAAAGGAACAGGAGAACCGGGGGAGCAGGAAATTTCATGGCCTATTCCAATAAAAGGTGGCGGGCAAGCCCTTCGATGTAGGTTTCATCCTGGCCATTGGGATGAGCTTCAAAGGCCAGGTGCAGGTATTCGTGAGTCAGGTCGAGGCGGTCTTGCAGCGACAGCACACCGCGCACATAGATGCGTTGCCGCTCGCGGTCGACGTAAGGCCGGCCAAAGCCCAGGCGGCAGACAGCGAACTGGCTGATCTCGTTATAGCCAACCTCCTGCTGCAAAGGCTGGCGCCAGCGCCGACGTTGCTTCAGCAGCCAGTCCTGGGCCGCGGGCAAGGGTTCGCAGGAAGCCACCGGGTTGTCCCAGCGACTGAGGCTGGCCCGTGGATAGGCATGCAGCAGGATCGCATCGTAGCGCTGCCCAGCCTGGGCCTGTTCCACCGCCTGTTGCCAGGACAGCTTGTCCGGCGCGCGCAGGTCCGAGTGGTAGGTCACCTGGGTGCCGGCCAGCACCAGGTCGCTGGTCCAGGCGGCAATCGCCCGGGCCTCGGCAGTGGCCGGACGCGGCGCCACCCGCTGGCGATTGCTGCTGTCGTCGATGCTCAGGCATTCGCCGCTGCGCCCGGCGTTCTGCAGCAGGTAGGTGCGAATGGCCACGGCCAGGGCCTTGGCCGCTTCCACAGGCTCGGCGCTGGCTTCGCGCTGCAGCACCCGGGCCACGTATTCCTCGCGGTCCAGGCGCGCCACCAGGCGTTGCCCGGAGGCGTCGCCGAGCAGGAAAAGTTCGCCACCGCTGTGGATATCCAGCTGATTGCCATTGGCGAACGTCACCCGGTAATCCCCTTGCAGGGCCCCCGGTTTTACCGGCTGAGCGTTCTGGCTGAGGCTTTGCAGCGGGTAGCGGGAAAACAGGCTGACTTCCACGCAACGGCCTTTATCCACAGGCGGATTATCCGGCAGCACCTGGTTGAGGGCCTGGGCATAGTCCTTCAGCACCCGTTGGCTGGTACCACGACCGCCCACCCACAGCGGCGTGCCGTCCACCAGCCAACCAGCAAAACCGCCCTGGCGCGACTGCGGGTCGCGGTCCGCCAGCCAGCTCCAGGTCTTGACACGCAGGCGTGCCCCCACTTCCCCCACCACGGCACCGTCAGCGGCATTCAGCACCACATCCAACAGCACCCGCCGCGCCGTATCCCGGGCCGGCAACAGCGCCAGCACCTGCAACAGCTCAGCCACCGGCACCCGGGTCTGGGGTTGTAACTGGTTCAGGTCCTGCAACCAGTTCGGGGCATTGCGGGCTTGCCAGTACTGGCGCCAGTCGGCGGCGGACAACTGCAGGCGCTGGGGTTCGAAATACAGCCCGCAGGAACGCACCAGGGCCTGGTCCCGGGCAATGCTGCCGCCCACGGTGCAGCAATAGACCTCGTCCTTGGACTTGCCCTGGCAAGCGTAATCCGCCTCGCGGGCGCCGGTGTCCACCAGCCAGGCGTAGACGAAGAGCTTCCACACACTGCCCAGGGGCGCCTGCAGATCCTTGGGCAGGGGCTCGCGCGCCAGCACCTGGGTCTTGCTCAGGCTCATCAGCTCGCTGTCCGGCGCGGCTTTCCAGGCCAGGCGCAGGGGCTCGTCCTGGGCTGAAACCAGCCCAGGCAGCAAACACAGAGTCAACCAGGCCCAACGCCGCGTCATGCTACTTGACCGACACCTGACCCAGGGCCGGCGTGCGCTCCAGTGCCTGATGCTCGGGCGCATAGACCTGATAGAAACGCGCCGGCGGCAGGTTGAACTGGCCCTTCTGGGAGAAGCGCACCAAGTGCCGCAGACGGACTTCGCTGTTGTCGTTCAGCGCATCCAGCGGCACCGCGTAGCTCATCTGCCCAGGCTCGGAACGGGCCTTCTCCAGGGACGCCGCTTCGGTTCCGCCAGGGCCAGCCAGCTTGATGCCCCAGGTGGTGCGCTCGACATCAGCGCCCGGCGGCAGCGGCACTTCGAGCATGCCGTACAGCAGCGGCCGGCTGCCCTGATTGGCGATGATCACTTCATCCAGGTACAGGCCATCGCTGGCGATCGGCTTGTTGCCCACCGGCTCCAGCTTGAAGGTGAAGGCTTCGTCACCCGGCACCAGGCGCAGCAGGCGCCGGCTGATATTCACCGGCAGCGGGGTGCCCGCCTCCTGCTTGCTCAGGTAGCTCAACGAAGCCCGCAGCGGACGCTCCGGCACGCTGTTGAGGTTGAGTACGGTCGGCAACTGCGCCCCCTGCCACTGCCAGTAGCTTTCACCGCTGGCGCCCTGCTGGGCTTGCCAGCCCTGCCCCGGGTTCAAGGCCATGGCCGGTGCCGCCTGGGCGACGCTGCGTTGCAGCCAGGTCAGGGCCAGGGCCCGTTCCAGGGTCGATTGCGATGGCAGCAGACGCGCCAGCAAGGCCCGCGCCGCGCCCTGGTCAAAAGGCTTGAGCGACAGGCTCAGGGCCTGGGTGAAGGGCTGGGAGCTGGTGTCCAGCTGTTGTTGCGCAGCCTCCAGTTGAGTCACGAAGGCTGGCGGCGGAGTGACCTTGGCTTCCCGTGCCAGGGCGGCTGTCAGCACCCGCGCACTGGCCAGGCCGAGGGCCGAATCCGGGTCCTCCATCACCAGGCTGTCGCTGCTGTCGTCGTCCATGCTGGCGGCCGGACCGGCACCGGCCTTGACCAGATCGTCCATCAACCCGCTGACCAGGGTGTTGATCGGCAGCTTCATTTCCCGGGCAAACGACAGGATCAGCGCCCGCTGCAGCAACGGAGTGTTACCGGCCTGCTTGGCATAGACCTCCAGCACCCGCTGCCAGTGCTCCGGCGGCAGGTCCAGGCCCAGCACCTTGCTGGCGTTCCAGTCGGCGTAATAGGCATAGGCGGTGAGGAACGCATCCGCCTCGGCGTCTTCGCCCCACCAGGTGAAGGCCGCTTCCGGCCCGGCCATATGCACCAGGCGCAGGCGGCTGTTCTGCATCATCAGCCGCAGCCGGTCGCGGATCTGCGGATTGCTCGCCAATGCCGGATAGGCAACGCTCAATGGCAGCAACTGGCTGGCGGTCTGCTCGACACCGCCATAGGGGTATTCCAGCAAGTCATCCAGGGCCGAACGGAACAGCGCTTGCGGGCTGTCGTCCAGGCGCAGGCGGATCTGCCCGGCATCGGCGGGCAGGCCCAGCGGGGTGCTGATGGTGACCACGTCCAGGCTCTGGGTCTGTACCGACTGCCAGCCGGCCGCGTCGCTCACCAGGCGCACCGCCAGGCTGTCCACGGTCTTGCCGCCCTGTACCAGCTCGGCGCTCCACTGGCCATTGCCCGGGGCGATGGCCGGCAGCGCCACATAGTTGATACCGCTGTTGAGGGTCAGCGGCAGGCGCTGGGTCTCCCCGGCGTAATGAATCACCAGCTCGGCCTTGGCCGGTTGCTCGGACTGGCTGAAGGCGAACAGCCCCAGTTCCGGCTTGTCGCCGCTGCGGAAGCGAGTCGGGCCGCCCCACTTCAGGTACAGGGCCTTGTCGGAACGCACGAACTGCTTCTTCTGCCCCACTTGGCCGTCGTCAGCAATGGCCCGGGCGGTGATACGCCAGCGGGTCAGGGAATCCGGCATGCGGAAGGTGAAACGCGCCTTGCCGCTGCCATCGGTCAGCAGTTCCGGCTGCCAGGCGGCGGTGTCGACGTCTTCACGCCGTGGCCGCTCCAGTACCTTGACCCCGCGCTCGCTGCGGTTGGCCTTGCCCGGGGCGGTGGGGCTGCCCGGCAGAGCCACGTCGTAGCTGATAAACGACAGGCTGGCGCTGGTGCGCACATTGTTGCGCCGCGGGTGGTAGAAGAACTGGTCGATGCTCGGCGCCACTTCCGGTTGCAGGGCGTAGACCATCTCGTCCACCACGCTCACCGTCAGGTGCGCCGGCACCGGCTTGCCGGCGAACTGGGTGGACAGGTCCACGGTCACAGTGTCGCCCGGCTGGTAGTTTTCCTTGTCGGTGCGGATCGCCACATCGATCTGCGGCGTCAGCACCTTGATCCCGGCGTTCTGGAAGCTGTACTCGCCGCCCTTGGTGTAGAGCACGGAGAAGGTCAGGTTCGGCGCGAAGCTGTCCTTCACCGGCACCCGGGCGCGGTACTGGGTGGCGCTGAGCTTTTCCACGCTCAGCCAGTCACCGCCCTTGGACAGCAGCGCGGTGGCCTCGACCTTGTCGCGCTCCAGCGACAGCAGCGCATCGTTGATCGGCTCGGGAAAGGTAATCAGCGCCAGGGCTTCGTCGCCGGCCTTGTATTCAGGCTTGTCGAGGACGATTTCCACGGTGCCCGGCACGGCCTTCACGCCTTCACCGGTAACGGCATGGCTGGTGCCGCCCAGTACCCGGTCGTGCTCGTCGCGCAGGGTCAGGTTGTAGGTGCCGGGGCGTTCGAAAGCCAGGGCGAAACCCTTGTCGCCGGTGGCCAGCTTGCCCTCGCCGGTGCTCTGGTCTTCCAGGCGCACCCAGCTGTAGCGGTTAGGCGTGACCTTCTTGCTCTGCTCGCTGGCGTTCTGGTTGGCGTAGCTGAACTGCACCTTGTCGCCCACCGCGCTGAAGCGCTGCGGTGCGCCGAGGCTGAAGCTTGCGGCACCGCGCTCGATCAGGATTTCCTTGGTGGTCTTGACCCGATACGCCGCACCATCGCTGGCGAACACGGTGAGCATGTAGCGGCTCGGCTTGTTCGCCGCCGGCAAGTCTAGGGTGGCGTTGCCCTTGGCGTCGGTGGTGAGCTCGGCGCTGGTGAGTTCCACCGGGAACTGCCCCATGTATTGCAGCTCGTTATCCACCATCGACAGCTGCTGGGCCCGCAGGCTCAGTTGCAGGCGGGCATTGGCCACCGGCTTGCCGTCCGGATAGAGCAGCACCAGGTTGCCCTTCACCGGCTCGCCGGTCTTGAAGTCCGGCTTGGCCAGGGCCAGGGAGATCTCGAAGTGCGGCTTGATGTACTCGGCCACGCGGAAGGCGCTGCTGTAGACCTGGTCCTTGTAGCCAAACCGCAGCTCATAACCACCGGCCACGGCGTTGTCCGGCAACTGGAAGCGGCCCTGGGTGCCGGACTTGGAATCCAGGTTCAGGCTCAGGTTCTGCAAGGTGGTGCCGGCGGCATCCAGCACGCTGACCTGCACCGCACCGGCGCCAGGCTGCACCGAGTCGCGGGCATTCTTGAACTCGCGACCGACGATCTTCAGCGACACCCAGTCCCCCGGGCGATACAGCGGCCGGTCGGTAAAGGCATAGAGCTTGGTGTCGTAGATTTCGCTGTCGTAATAGAAGTTCTCGGAGACGAACACCCCGCCTTCCTGGTCCTCACCGATCACATAGGAGCGTTCGGGGCTGACGTGCTTCAGCCGCAGCAGGCCCTGGTCGTCGGTGGCGCCGCTGTTCATCACCCCCAGGCCGTCGGTCCACAGCACATTGACCTTGGGCACCGAGTTGCCTTCATGCTTGCCCGCGGCCCACACCAGCAGTTCGTCGCCGGCGATCTTGCTCACCGCCACGGTGTTGGAAACGAAGACCATGGTGGTGGCGCGGTACTTGCCCACCAGGGCTTCCACCAGGTACAGGCCCGGCTTGAGCTGCCCCAGCGGGATATAGACGTTGCCCGGCGCAACATTGATGAACTGGCTGGAAGAACCGGACAGATCGACCCCGGCCGGCGGCTGGATCGGCTTGGCCTGCCACAGCGGGTAGCGGAATTGGGTCACCAGCGGCAGCCCCGGAATCAGCGCGAACTGTGGCTGGGCGTCATACGGCGTGGGTGCCAGCAGCGCGTTGCCGACCTTCAGTTCCGGCACCTCTTCGGTGACCTGCTTGCGTGACTCGTAGGAGAAGGCGCGCTGCATCACCCGCCGCGACTTGCGGTACCAGTTGTCCCACAGGTAGGCCAGGGTGTTGGACAGGCCCTCGCCCTTGAACTGACCATCGCTGACCACTCGGTGCAGGTTCTTCTGGCGCTTGAGGAAATCCAGCGGCTGGTTGATCCGGTACACCCGGATATCGGCACCGCCATAAGGCTCCATGCGAAAGCGCCGGTAGTCGCGACCGGGGGCTTCCAGGCGCACCATGGCCTGCTCGTCGCTGGCAAAGCTGCTGTCGGCCAGGAGGAAGAAACTCTCGCCGGACACCGCCGCGTAATCGCTGGAGGGCACCGAGTCTTCGGCATTGACCAGGCTCATGGGGGCCACGAGGGTCAGAACAACAGTCAGTCGAAACAGAAAACGCCACATACGCGATTCGCTCATTGGGTGAGGAAGTTCAGTCGATAGATGCCGATGAAGTTGGGGTTGGCGGGGTCGGGTATCCATCGGGTGTCCTTCCATGTCATCAGTTGCTGCACGCTGGCCGAGCGCATGCCGTTATCGGTGGGGGTGGTGGTGCCGGTGTGATAGGCGATGTTGCGGCCCATCCAGATCATCAGGTGCTGGTCGTCGCCCTGATCGAAGAACAGCAGGTCGCCGGGGCGCGCCTGGCCCAGGTCGCGGCTGACCAGCTGGCTGTTGAACTGGATCAGCTTGATCGCATTGACATAGGGCCCCTGCTTGCCGCCGCCCTGCTGCCACTGCTGGGCCAGGGCGCGCTGGCCCTCACTCAGTTGCAACTCCGGCGGCAGGTAGCGGTTGGACAGGCCATTGGCCCGCAGCCATTTGCTGTCGTGAACCTTGAGCGCCTCGTTGGCGGCAAAGCGCACCAGCCCGGCGCAATCCTGCTGGTACCAACGCGGGCTCGGGCCCTGGCTCAGTTGCTCCTGGGCGATACGCACGAACCAGGCGCGGAACACCTGGGACTGCTGCACGTCCAGTGCCGGTACCGGGTTCGCGGCCACGGCGCCGCTCAGCAGCAGGGCCAGCAGGCCAAGCCCGCTCAGGCTTCTGCGCAGTGCACTCACAGCGCGCGCCATTGCAGGGGCAACCATTGCCAGTGGCCATTGGGCTCGCTGCCCTCGGGCAGGGTCAGGGCATATTTGCCATAACCGCCAAGGGTGCGCAGCTTGGGCACCAGGTAGGTCTGCGCGGCGTTGTTGAACACCGGTTCCATGTCCTGGGGCAGGCTGTCGAAGGTTTCCTGCTGGATCAGTTGTGCCAGGGATTGCGGGCCCAGATACACCGGCATCAGCGCATCCTTGGGCACGACATCGGCCAGGGGCGGGAAACGTTTGTCCAGGGTGCCCAGGGCCTTGTCCACCAGTTTGTCATCCAGGGAGAACACCAGGGTCGAGCCGTGGCGCGCCAGGCTGACCTGCATGAACGCGCGACCGGTGATGGCCTGCGGGTCCTTGGCTTGCTTGGCCGGGTACGGGCCGAAGTTCGAGCTGACCTGGCGCTGCCACTGGTGCACATCGCCGTTCTGCTGCTCCACCACCGGGAAGATCTTCTCTGCCACCTTGGCCTCGCGGGAGCCCACCATGGAACCGAACAGCTTGCCCAGGTCGGCATCGAGCTTGGCGCTGTCCTGGTCTTTCAGGCTGGCCACCAGCAGCGGTGTATACAGCCGCGAATCGGCGTACCAGCACAGCCCGGCGGTGCCGGCCATGTGTTCGGTCAGGGCCTGGGCCACCGACTCCTCGGCGCCGAGCTTGACCAGCAGCGGCTTCTGCTGCTGCGCCGCCACCGGCAACGCCACGCAGGCACTGGCGCCCATGGGCATGGCCTGCCAGATCGGCTTGAAGTCGAAGTCCGGCTGGTTGTCCTGCTCTTCCAGGGCCAGGTAGCTGTGCCAGCCCTTGTCGTCCATATCGAAACGCAGGCCGGCGAAGTTGGGGATAAAACGCTGGTAACCCATGGCCAGCACGCCGGCGTTGACCGCCAGCCGCTGCTGCACCTCAGGCTTGCGCGCTTCCAGGCCGAAGGCTTCGGGGAACAGCTTGTCGCCGTTGAGCAGGGCCTCCAGGGCAGTGGTGGACACCGCGCCATGCTCATCGTCGGCGCCGCTGGCGGGGTCGTACAGCTTGGCCGGGTTGGACAGCACCACCAGCTTGTCGCCATGGGAGGCGAACGCCAGGGATTTGCTGGCGTTGTAGTTCAGCTGATATAGGGTCACCGCGTCGCCGCCGACCTTGAGCTCCGCCAGCTTGCTCAACTGGGTATCGTCCAGGGCCACCTTGGCCAGGGGCTCCAGCAGCTTGGCCAGGCCGCCGCGGTCCATCACCAGCAGGAAATCCTTCAGGCGCCCATCGGCACCGCGCCACAGGGCCACGTCGGCCGGCTGGTCGAACAGCTGCTCGATCAGGTTGTCCTGCAATTTCAGGTCATGCTCGTAGATGATCCGCCGCAGGCTGCCGATCAGCCCCAGGCGGTCGGCATGGGCCTGGTAATAGAAGACAAAGTCCTCGGTCAGGGTTTCCTTGAGGAAAGGCACCGCCAGCAGGTCCTTGGGCAACTGGGTCAGGGAATGGGTTTCCAGCAGCCCGTCGGGGCGGCTCAGGCCCAGCTTGTCGCCGGTCAGTTCCAGCGCCGTGGTCTTGGGCTTGCAGCCCACGCCGGTGACGGCCAGCGCCACCAGGCACAGGCCCGCGGCCAGGATCGGCCAGCGCCGCTGGCTGCCGGGTTGTTCAGTGCCGGGAACGCCGGTCGCCGGGGATGCGGTGTTTTCGCTCATGATTCACAAAGCCCAATTCATCCGTGGTGCGGGATGTTCAATAGTTGAAAGACTTGACCAGCAACAGGTCGCCGATGGCCCGCATGGGCACGATAAAGGTCTCGCGTTTCTCATCGACGGTGTTTTCGTTAAGGATCAGATTGATCTGCGAGGTGATCACCTCGTTCTGATTGCTGCCCTCGTCGAAGTTGTAGCCGCCGCTGCCGTAGTTGCCCCAGTAGTTCACGTAGATCAGGTAGGTGCCACGCAGCGGCGCGGTCATGGTGAACATTTCCGGGCCCGGGCCATCGACGCCGTCCGGGTCCAGGCCGCCGCCATTGCTCAGGCCGGGGTGACCGAAGAAGGCGTGCTGGCCGTCGGGGGTGATGATGTGCATGTCCAGCTCGGCCTTGGGGTCGTCCCAGCCCAGCACCACGCGGATTCGCGGCGGGGTCTTGTCGGGGTTGGCTTCATAGAACTGCACGCGCTTGAGCGACTTGCCCTCGGAGCTACGTACCTCGACGCTGTTGGACCCGGCGCCAAAGGCATAGGGCCGGCCGAAGCGGCCCTGCTCGTCGGTGTAGAGGTTCAGCGGATTGCCATTGACCGACAGGCTGTGGGGCTGACGCAAATGGCCGATGGCCTTGAGCCGGCCCTCGATCATGGTGCGGTTGCGCTGGATACCACGGTCGATGGGCGGCGTCGGATAGGCCGCCCGATCTTGCTCGGTACGGTCCAGCAGCCCGGAATAGCGCCAGCCGGCCAGGGGCTCCTGAAGCTCTGCGCCAGGTTCGGCCTGCGCCGTATCGAGCAGCAACCAGGCAAGCGCCAGAGCGAAGAAAGCGCGCATGTATTGCGTCCTGCCATGCATGGGGAAACCCTGGCGCCAGATCCTCGGCGCGGCTGTCGATAGAGAAAGAAACGGACACGCCGCAAGGGCCGTCGCAAAGGCCGCAGATTAGCGACTTGGCAAGCGTTGCACAATTGTCCGACAGGGATTTTGCGAGGCAATCGGCAATGGCCTGAAACCCCCGCAGACAGTGCTATTACGGCGACATCACGGATTTCATAACCGCCAGCGCGACAACGGCATCACAGGCCCGCCTATTAGCTGCCCGACTGGAATCGAGGCAACTCCGGACCTGATAACTGCACTGGAAGCCGAGCCGAATAAATCGCACAATCAGCTCATTCAATGAGCCGAATAAACCATTTATTCGGCTCACGACGGAGTTCCACCCATGGATCATCCTCGCTGGATCTGGCAACACTCGACCTGGCACAGCTTCGATTGGCAGGTCGAACGTGTTGCGCCTTTGCTTCGCGAATGCGCTCAGGCTCAAGGACGCTTGCTGGGCATGTCGGCAGTGGTGGATCAGGAACTCAGCAGCCAGAGCGAGCTTGATGCCCTGCTGCAGAACATCCTCACCTCATCCGCCATCGAAGGCGAACGGCTGAACGTCGGCTCGGTCCGTTCATCCCTGGCCCGGCGCCTGGGCCTGGAATCGCCGCCGGCAAACCGCCCCAATCCACGCAGCGAGGGGCTGGCGGAACTGACTCTGGATGCCGCCCAGCACTTTGCCCAACCCCTGACGCTGGCCCGCCTGATGCGCTGGCATCACTGGCTGTTTCCGTCTCAGGACCAAAGCCTGATGAGCATGCCGATCCGTGTCGGTGAACTTCGCGGTGAGGCACCGATGCAGGTGGTTTCCGGGCGTATCGAGCGACCCACTGTGCACTTCGAGGCCCCACCCAGGGCTGGGCTTGAACAACAGTTGCAGCAGTTTCTCGACTGGTTTGAATCCAGTCGCTACCAACCCGGGCTCGATCCGCTGCTGCGGGCCGGGATCGCGCATTTCTGGTTCATCACCCTGCATCCCTTCGACGATGGCAACGGGCGATTGGCGCGGGCCGTTACCGATCTGGCCCTGGCCCAGGCGGAACACCAGGCCATCCGCTTCTACGCCATGTCCGCCAGTATTCTCGATGACCGTGCCGGTTACTACCGGGTGCTGGAGAGCAGCCAGAAAGGCGGCCTGGATATCAGCCCCTGGCTTGAGTGGTTCCTGCAGACTCTGCTGCGCAGCCTGCATCAAGCAATGTCACGTATCGAACAGGTACTGGGCAAGGCGCGTTTCTGGCAGCACCACCGTAGCCAGGCGCTCAGCGCAGAGCAGGTCAAGGTACTCAACCGCTTGCTGGATGCAGATGAACACGGCTTTAGCCATGGCATCAGCGCTGCCCAATACCAAGCGCTGGCGAAAGTATCCAAGGCTACAGCCACCCGACACCTGAGCGACCTATTGGAAAAGGGTTGCCTCAGCCGCCTGCCCGGTGGCGGTCGCAGTACCCGCTATGCGCTGAATCTCCCGCCCCCTTCAAGCCCCTGGCGAGGCCCTGGCTAAAGGCTCTCGCCAGCGCCTGCAAGGACCGCCGGCAAACGCTTGTCATTTGCCCCGAAACCCGCTGTCTGCTAGTGTCGCGCCGGTTTAACGTCACCCGGGATAGCCGCCATGGCCCGCAAAAAAGCTGCCTTAGATTTCGAACAATCCCTCGCCGACCTGCAAACCCTGGTCGAGCGTCTGGAGAACGGCGAGCTGTCGCTGGAAGACTCGTTGACCGCCTTTGAACAAGGCATCGGCCTGACCCGTGATTGCCAGGCCGCCCTGGCCCAGGCCGAGCAGAAGGTGCAGATCCTGCTGGAGCGCGATGGCGAACTGGCGGAACAACCCTTCGACGCGGAACCGGCAGAATGATCGCCGCCTACCAGGCCGCCTGTCAGGCCCGCGTCGATGCTGCCATGCAGACCCTGTTCAACGCCCCGAGCCCGGAGCTGGCGCGCCTGTATGAAGCCATGCGCTACAGCGTGATGAACGGCGGCAAGCGGGTGCGCCCGCTGCTGGCCTACGCCGCCTGCCAGGCCCTGGGCGGCCAGCCCGAGCAGGCCAACGGCGCGGCCTGCGCAGTGGAACTGATTCATGCCTATTCCCTGGTGCATGACGACCTGCCGGCGATGGACGACGACGACCTGCGCCGCGGCCAGCCCACCACCCACAAGGCCTTCGACGAAGCCTGCGCGATTCTTGCCGGCGACGGCCTGCAGAGCCTGGCCTTCAGCGCCCTGCTGGCGCCACACCTGAGCGACGCCAGCGCCGAGATCCGCCTGCGCATGGTCACCACCCTGGCCCAGGCCGCAGGCCCGGCGGGCATGGTTGGTGGCCAAGCCATCGACCTGGGTTCGGTAGGCCTCAAGCTCGACCAGCAAGCCCTGGAATACATGCACCGGCACAAGACCGGTGCCCTGATCGAGGCCAGCGTGATCCTCGGTGCCCTGGCCAGCGGCCGGGCCGAGAAGGACGAGCTCAAGGCCCTGCAAACCTATGCCCAGGCCATTGGCCTGGCGTTCCAGGTGCAGGACGACATTCTCGACGTTGAAAGCGATACCGCAACCCTGGGCAAACGCCAGGGCGCCGATATTGCCCGAGACAAGCCGACCTACCCGTCTTTGCTGGGCCTGGACGCCGCCAAGGAGTACGCCCTGGAGCTGCGCGACCAGGCGCTGCATGCCCTGCGGCCGTTTGACGCAGCGGCCGAGCCACTGCGCGAGCTGGCGCGGTATATCGTCGAGCGCCGCAACTGACGGGGCGCCGATAAGCGGCCGCATATCGGCCAAGTTCGGCGCTCCGCGTGGGCAGCTTGCGATGCTTAAGGTAAACTGCCGCCTCTTTCTATACCTATAACGATTCGCCTGATGCCCACGACGTTTCATGAGATTCCCCGCAAACGCCCGACCACGCCGCTGCTCGACCGTGCCCAGACGCCGGACGGCCTGCGCCGGTTAGGCGAAGCCGAGCTGGAAACCCTGGCCGATGAATTGCGCCTGGAATTGCTCTACACGGTCGGCCAGACCGGTGGGCATTTCGGTGCAGGTCTTGGCGTGGTCGAGCTGACCATCGCGTTGCATTACGTATTCGACACCCCGGACGACCGGCTGGTGTGGGACGTGGGTCACCAGGCCTATCCGCACAAGATCCTCACCGGCCGCCGCGAGCAGATGGCCAGCCTGCGCCAGAAAGACGGCCTGGCAGCGTTCCCCCGGCGTTCCGAGAGCGAGTACGACACCTTTGGCGTCGGCCACTCCAGCACCTCCATCAGCGCCGCCCTGGGCATGGCCATCGCCGCCCGCTTGCAGCACAGCGAGCGCAAGGCGATCGCGGTGATCGGCGACGGCGCCCTGACCGCGGGCATGGCCTTCGAGGCGCTGAACCACGCGCCGGAAGTGGACGCCAACATGCTGGTGGTGCTCAACGACAACGACATGTCGATCTCGCGCAATGTCGGCGGCCTGTCCAACTACCTGGCCAAGATTCTCTCCAGCCGCACCTACGCCAGCATGCGCGAAGGCAGCAAGAAAGTGCTGTCGCGCCTGCCGGGTGCCTGGGAAATCGCCCGCCGCACCGAAGAATACGCCAAGGGCATGCTGGTGCCCGGCACCCTGTTCGAGGAACTGGGCTGGAACTACATCGGCCCCATCGACGGCCATGACCTGCCGACCCTGATCGCCACCCTGCGCAATATGCGTGACCTCAAGGGCCCGCAGTTCCTGCATGTGGTGACCAAGAAGGGCAAGGGCTTCGCCCCGGCGGAAGTCGACCCGATCGGCTACCACGCCATCACCAAGCTGGAGCCCCTGGACGCTCCGGCAGCCGCGCCGAAAAAGGCCGGTGGCCCCAAGTACTCCGGAGTATTCGGCGAATGGCTGTGCGACATGGCCGCCGCCGACCCGCGCCTGGTGGGCATCACCCCGGCGATGAAGGAAGGTTCCGACCTGGTGGCCTTCAGCGAGCGCTTCCCGCTGCGCTACTTCGATGTGGCGATTGCCGAACAGCACGCAGTCACCCTGGCGGCCGGCATGGCCTGCGAAGGTGCCAAGCCGGTGGTGGCGATCTATTCGACCTTCCTCCAGCGCGGCTATGACCAGCTGATCCACGATGTGGCGGTGCAGAACCTCGATGTGCTGTTCGCCATCGACCGCGCCGGCCTGGTGGGCGAAGACGGCCCGACCCACGCCGGCAGCTTCGACCTGTCCTACCTGCGCTGCATCCCCGGCATGCTGGTGATGACCCCGAGCGACGAGAACGAGCTGCGCAAGATGCTCAGCACCGGGCACCTGTACAACGGCCCGGCGGCGGTGCGCTACCCACGGGGCAGCGGCCCCAACGCGCCGATCGACAAGGACCTGGAACCGATCGAGATCGGCAAGGGCATAGTCCGTCGCCAGGGCAAGCAAGTGGCCCTGCTGGTGTTCGGCGTGCAACTGGCCGAAGCCCTGAAGGTGGCCGAGAAGCTCGACGCCACGGTGGTCGACATGCGCTTCGTCAAGCCACTGGATGAAGCCCTGGTACGCGAGATCGCCGCCAACCACGAATTGCTGGTGACCGTCGAGGAAAACGCCATCATGGGTGGCGCCGGTGGCGCGGTCAGCGAATTCCTGGCTCGCGAGAACATCCTCAAGCCGATCCTGCACCTGGGCTTGCCGGACGCCTACGTCGAGCACGCCAAGCCGGCGCAGATGCTCGCCGAATGCGGCCTCGACGAGGCCGGTATCGAAGCCTCGGTACGCCAGCGCCTGCAACTGCTGGGCCTGTAACCGCCACACGTAACTACGGACGCCCATCACCCGGGCGTCCGCAGCACCCCGCCCAGTCCCTTTACCGTCTGCGGCCAAGGCCGCACCGTGCTAATGGAATAGCCATGCAAGTCGCCCGCCTTGTCCTACCCCTTTGCCTCCTGCCCTGCTGCGAACTGCTGGCCGATACCCTCGACCGCGACCAGGCGCTGAAACTGCCCGAAATGCTGATCAGTGCCAACCGCCAGGTCGAAGCGCGCAACGACAGCAGTGCCGCCAACACGGTATTTACCCGGGAAGACATCGACCGCCTGCAGCCCACCAGCCTTACCGACCTGCTGCAACGGGTGCCCGGGGTACAGGTCGCACGCAGCGGCGGCCGCGGTAGCCTCCCGGGCATCTATCTGCGCGGCACTGGTTCGGCCCAGAGCCTGGTGCTAGTGGACGGCCAGCGCATCAGCAGTTCTTCCTCCGGCGACAGCAACTTGCAGTACCTGAATATCCAGCAAATCGAACGGGTGGAAGTGCTGCGCGGCTCGCGTTCGGTGATCTACGGCAGCGACGCCATTGGCGGGGTGATCCAGATCTTCACCCGCCGCGGCGCGCAGCAAGGCCTGCAGGGACGCATGCACCTGGGATTCGGCAGCAATCAGACCTGGGAACGCAGCTTGGGGCTTTCCGGCGGCAACGGGCAGACTCGATTCAGCCTCGGTGCCAGCCTGGATGAAACGGCGGGAATTGATTCAACCCGGGAGTCCTATCCCAGCGACCAGGACCATGATGCCTATCGCAATCAATCCCTGAGCCTGAGCCTGAGTCACGCCTTCAACGATGATCTCGAGGCCGGCCTGAACCTCCTGGATAATCGCGGGCGGAGCGAATACGACAGCCCATTCGGGCGCTACATCAGCAGCACCAGGCAAACCGTCGAGCAGCAGCCCTATACCGATTTCACCGTCAGCAGTACCAGCAGCTTTATCGACGCGCGGATCAACGAGCGCTGGCAATCCCGTGTGGAAATCGGCCACGCCGAGAACCGCGACTTCAAGTACGACAAACTCAGCGACGAGCGCGCCACCTTCAACACCTACCGCGACTCGTTGAGCTGGCAAAACGACCTGACCCTGAATGAACACAACAGCCTGATCCTGGGTACGGACTGGTATCAGGACCGGGTCAATGCCAGCAGCGCCTATGACGAGGACAGCCGCTGGAACCGGGCAGCCTTTATCCAGCACCGCTACCAAGGCGACAACTTCTCCACGGAACTGGGCCTGCGCCGTGACCAGAACCAGCAATATGGCAGCCAGAACACCTGGAGCGGCACCCTGACCCTGCCGCTGAATCCGGACAACGACCTGCTGCTGTCCTACAGCGAAGGTTTCCGTGCGCCTACCTTCACTGACCTGTACTTCCCGGAAAACGGCAATCCCGATCTCAAGCCCGAACACTCCAAAAGCTATGAGCTGCAATGGCGCAGCCAACTGACAGCAAGCAGCCGTCTGGAAACCTCGCTGTATCGCACCGACATCGAACAGGCAATTCTCTACAACAATGAAGCACGACGCCCAGAGAACATCGCCTCGGCCCGCATCAATGGTTTTGAAGCGGCATTGAAGCAGGAGCTGTTCGGCTGGCAGAGCAGTCTAGGGCTGTCGGTCATTGATCCCCGCGACCGCAAGACCGGGAAAACCCTGCAACAGCGAGCACGCCGAACCCTGAGCCTCGACCTGGACCGACGCTTCGATCGCCTCGCCCTAGGGGCTAGCTGGCAGGCAGCGAGCAGCAGCTATGGAGAGAGGGACAACAACAAGCGCCTGGGTGGCTATGGATTGCTCGGCCTGCGCAGCAGTTGGGCAGTGGCTTCCGAGCTGGAGCTGTCCCTGAAAGTCGACAATGTGCTGGATAAAGCCTACGCCCGCACGCGGTACAGCCACTTGGACCCTGGATACCAGAACAACTACAACTACCGCGAAGAAGGCCGCACCTGGATGCTCGGCGTGACCTGGACACCTGAGCTCTAAGGCCAGGCGCCTGCGCCGGCAAGCCGGCTCCTACAGCCTTCCCGAAGGAACCGGCTTACCGGCTCAGCGCTCGGGCGCAATCAGCGCACAGAGCTTGGCGGTGGCCGCGATCATCTGCCCGCTGGGCCGCTCCAGACCCTTGTCCTGCACCAGCAGCAAGCGCCCCTGCTGCACCGCGGCGATCTGCGGCCAGGCCTTCCAGGCCTCCAACTGTTCCTGGACCGTGGCCAGGATGGCCTGCGGATTGCGCTGCAACACCGACTCGACACTCACCTGGGGGGCTGGCAACTGTTGGTCGGCAAATACATTGCGGGCCCCACAGACGGCCAAGGCATCGCTGATG
Organism: Pseudomonas sp. NFXW11; assembly: GCF_049887815.1. Classification (NCBI taxonomy): domain Bacteria; kingdom Pseudomonadati; phylum Pseudomonadota; class Gammaproteobacteria; order Pseudomonadales; family Pseudomonadaceae; genus Pseudomonas; species Pseudomonas sp. NFXW11. Next base: position 49,573 of record NZ_JAGEKI010000027.1, read on the forward strand.
ATCTGCCCGCCGCCCAGGGTGTACAGCGGCCGATCCCACACCTGATAGAACACCGGCAACGGCGGCTGGCGCCGATAGCGCTGGCGCAACTGCGCCAGTTCCTCGCCCAACTGCGCGGCCAGTTGCCGTCCGGCCACAGGCCGGCCCAGGCGCTCGCCGAGTTCGGCGATCTGCGCCAGTAACTGCTGCAGGTCATGGGGTTCGGCGACATAGGTGGCAATGCCCAGACGTTTCAGCTGATCACGCTGGGCCGGGCCGACGCTGGCGGGCCAGAGCAACAGCAGGTCGGGCTTGAGGCTGAGCAAGCGCTCCATATCCAGCTGGCCGTAATGCCCCACCGACGGCAGCGCCGCCAGCTGTGGCGGACGCTCGCCGGCATCCAGCACGCCTACCAACTGCTCGGCGGCGCCCAGTTCGACAACGATTTCCGAGAGCGATGGCGCCAGGCTGACCACCCGCTGCGCCGCCAGTGCGGGGACGCTGGCCAGCAGGCACAGCAGCGCCAGCCAACGCCGCATCAGGCGAGTTGACGCGGGATACGGTAGAGGTAGAACAGCACCGCGCTGGACAGCGCCAGCAACACCAGTGGCACCGCTTCCAGGCCGACGAATACTGCCAAGGCGCCGATCCAGGCCGGTAACGAGGCCGCCAGGAAGGCCTGCCGACGCCGCGCCGCCAGGGTGATCCAGGCCGCCGGTTCGTCAGGGGTATCCAGGGCTTTGCCAGTGGCGATCAAGGCATGCTTGTAGCCGTTGAAGAAACGCAGACTGACGAACATCGAGGCCGTGCCGGCGATAAAAATCGGCATCGCCATTACCGGCATGATCGCCTCGCCTTGGCCGAACACCAGGTTGATCACCAACAGCGGCAGCAAGGCCAGGGCCAGGTACTGCCACCAACTCACGGCCAGGCGCCGTCGCACTTGGCCCCGGGTCACGCGCGGTCGACCTCGCCCTGGTGCTCGTTGCCCATCATGTGGTCGAGCTTACTGGCTTTGGTCGCCAGGTACAGCTTGTTGTGCGGGTTGTGACCGGTGTGCAGCGGCACGCGCTCGGCGACCTGGATGCCCATGCCGGTCAGGGCCTTGACCTTGCGCGGGTTGTTGGTCATCAGCCGCAGCGACTTGACCCCCAGATGCTCGAGCATTGGCAGGCACATGGCATAGTCACGCTGGTCGGCGGCAAAGCCCAGGCGCTCGTTGGCTTCCACGGTATCGGCACCGCCATCCTGCAGCTCGTAGGCGCGGACCTTGTTCAACAGGCCGATGCCACGACCTTCCTGACGCAGGTAGAGGATCACCCCACGGCCTTCACGGGCCACAGCCTGCATCGCTGCTTCCAGCTGCGAGCCACAGTCGCAGCGCTGGCTGAACAGGGCGTCGCCGGTCAGGCATTCGGAGTGCAGGCGACCGAGAACCGGGGCGCCATCGGCGATATCCCCCAGGCTGAGCACCACATGCTCGCGGCCGGTGGCTTCATCGAGAAAACCATGCATGGTGAATTGCGCAAAAGGCGTGGGCAGCTTGCAAGCGGCAACAAAAACGACGGGCACTGTGTGCTCCTGATCTGTATGAGGACGGGAGATTCACTGGGGCGGCATTGTAACAGCAGCCTCCCCGGGGCGCTTAGGCTGAATTTTCGGAGATATGGATCGAAAAGTTAGATTAGCGCAGGGCCGGCTGCGAGCTGGCATCAAAGGGATAGGGCTGCTGCCAGCGCTGGAAAATTGCCCGCAGGCTGCCCTCCTTCACCAGCTGCTCCATGCGTCGGTCGTAAAACGCCAGCAGCGCGCGACCTCGGGGATTGTCGGCAAAGCCCAGGTACAGTGGCAGTTCGGCCAGGTGGGAGCGCTTGAACTGGGAGGGGTTGGACGCCTCACCGAGCACGTAGTCGATCTCGGTCTGGGCATCGATGTAATAGTCGGCGCGACCGTGCAGCAACATCGGCAAGATGCCGACGCGACGGCGAATTTCGTTGTAGCGCCGAACATTGGGCAGGTATTCCTGGTACTGGTAGCCGCGGACCCAGACCAACCGGTAGTTGCCGATATTCACCAGGGTCAGCTCAGGGCTGTCGGCCAGGCCCAGGGCATAGATGTGGTCGGTGTCGTAATTCCAGTGCGGGTACAGCACCCCCACGGACTCGTCGCGGTAGGCCCCCACTTGCGCATCCACCTCGCCGCGCTGCACCAGCCCCACAGAACGGGTGTAGGGCATGCTGCTGCGCTCGACCTTGATCCCCTGCGGCTCGAACACTTGCCGCAGGATGTCCCAGGCCAGGCCCTGGCCATCGGCCTCGGTGTACTGGCTCCACTCTTCGCTGGCGATACGGACCTGCTGCGGCAGCTCACCGGCACGGGCGCCGCTGCAACTCAAGAGCACCAGCAATATCAGCAGCGCGCGGCTGACCGCCATGCCTAATCCCTCAATGGAAACACCACACCAGCCCCTGCATGGTCAGCCAGGCAAAGACACCGGCCAGCACATCGTCGAGCATGATGCCGACCCCGCCATGCACATGCCGGTCGACCCAGCGGATCGGCCAGGGCTTGAGTATGTCGAAGAAGCGAAACACCAGGAATCCCGCCAGCAGCCAGTACCAGCCTTCGGGCACCAGCCACAGAGTGATCCACATGCCGACCATCTCGTCCCAGACGATGCCTTCATGGTCATGCACCCGCAGATCGTCGGCGACCTTGCCGCACAGCCAGAAGCCGAACAGCATGGTCACGCCGAGCATCAGCCAGTAGCCCCAGTCCGGCAACATCTGCCACAGCGGGATAAAGGGTAGCGCAACCAGCGAGCCCCAGGTGCCCGGTGCCTTGGGCAAGGTGCCGGAACCAAAACCGAAGGCCAGGAAATGCCAGGGATTGCGCCAGACCGACGGCGGTACGAACTCCGCCGGGACCTGTTTCGGATGATCTGTCACTGTGTCTCCGGAAAGTGTTGATAACCCCGGATGCCGGGGGTGATGTCCTGGCCATCGGCGTCCAGCAGGGTCACCCCCTGCCCGGCCACCACTCGCCCCACCACCTGCACCGGCCAGCCTGCCGCCAGCAATGGCGCCAACTCGGCCGGTGGCAGGGTGAAGGCCAGTACATAGTCGTCACCACCGCTCAAGGCGGCAGCACGGGCGCCCTGCAACCCAAGCAAGCCCAGCAACGCCGGGGACAGGGGCAGCTTTTCGAGCTCCACCTGCAAGGCCACCGCCGAGGCGGCAGCAATATGCCCGCAATCGGCCAGCAGGCCATCGGAGATATCCAGGGCCGCACTGGCCTTGCCCCGCAGCGCCTGGCCCAGGGCCAGCTGCGGTTGCGGCGACCAATAATGGGCCAGCAGCGGCTCGGCCACTGTCGCCTCGGCGCTGCGCTGGCCCAGTACCAGCGGCAGGGCACCGGCGGCATTGCCCAGCTCGCCGCCAACACACAGCAGGTCGCCTTCGCGGGCGCCGCTGCGGGTCAGGGCCTGGCCGGCCGGCACGCTGCCGAACACGGTCAGGGTCAGGGTCAGTGGCCCACGGGTGGTATCGCCGCCGATCAGGCGCACGCCGCAACTCTGGGCCATGGCATTGAGACCGCGGGCATAGGCCTGCAGCCAATCGGCATGCACCGTCGGCAGGGTCAGGGCCAGGGTAAAGGCCAGCGGCTTGGCGCCCATCGCCGCCAGGTCGCTGACAGCCACCGCCAGGGAGCGTTGGCCAAGAAGAAAGGGCTCGCAAGGGTCGGCGAAATGCACACCGGCCACCAGGGTGTCGGTGGAAATCGCCAGTTGCTCGCCGGGGGCAACCGCCAGCAGGGCGCAGTCGTCGCCGATCCCCAGGGCAACGCCCTCGCCGCCTTGCGCACAGGGCGCGGCAGCGAAGAAGTTACGGATCAGCTCAAACTCGCCCATGGCAGCTGCAAGCGCGGATCAGCGCTTGAACGCCTTGACTTCAGCTTCGCGCAGACGCGGGGCCAGCTTGTCGAGAACACCGTTGACGAACTTGTGGCCATCGGTGGAACCGAAGACCTTGGCCAGTTCGATACCCTCGTTGATCACCACGCGGTACGGCACGTCGGCACGCTTGAGCAGCTCCCAGGTGGACAGGCGCAGCACCGCCAGCTCCACTGGGTCCAGCTCATCGATGGCCAGGTCCAGGCAAGGCACGAGCGCGTTGTCGATCTCGTTCTTGTTGGCCGGAACCCCGTGCAGGATCTCGCGGAAGTAAGCACCGTCGATGTCGGTGAAATCGTTGTCGACCCGAAACTGCGCTTCGATCTCGTTCAGCGAATGCTTGGCCATGTGCCATTGGTAGAGAGCCTGAGTCGCGAGCTGACGGGCTTCGCGGCGCTTGGCGCTCTTGGATGGCTTGCCGGCATCGGCAGGCTTGGGATCGCGCGGGTTGAAACGATCGCTATCGTCGCTAATCACTTGGCCTCCAACTGCGCCAGCAGGCTGACCATTTCCAGGGCGGACAAGGCAGCTTCAGCCCCTTTGTTGCCGGCCTTGGTGCCGGAACGTTCGATGGCTTGTTCGATCGAGTCGACGGTCAGTACGCCGAAGGCCACTGGCACGCCGAACTCCATGGACACCTGGGCCAGGCCCTTGGTGCACTCGCCAGCCACGTATTCGAAGTGCGGGGTACCGCCACGAATGACCGCGCCCAGGGCGACGATCGCCGCGAACTCGCCTTTCTGCGCGACTTTCTGCGCAACCAGCGGAATCTCGAAGGCGCCAGGTGCGCGGATGATGGTGATGTCGCTTTCGCTCACACCGTGGCGAACCAGGGCATCGACTGCGCCGCTGACCAGGCTTTCGACGACGAAGCTGTTGAAACGGCCGACCACCAGGGCATAGCGGCCTTTAGGGGCGATGAAGGTACCTTCGATGGTCTTCAGGGTCATTCGACAATTCTCTTAAAGAGCCAGAGCGTGTCTAGCACACGCTCTTGAGTGATGTTTTAGCCGCGAATTTCAAGCTGGAAACGACCGGCTTTTATTCGGAGGGCACGTATTCTACAACTTCCAGGTCGAAACCGGATATCGCATTGAACTTCATCGGCGCACTCATCAGGCGCATCTTGCGCACGCCCAGGTCGCGCAGGATCTGCGAACCGGCACCGACGATGCTGTAGGTAGTCGGTTTCTTCGGCGGCTGATGTTCGGCGGTCTCGCGGATATGCGCCAGCAGCACGTCGCCATCCAGCGGGTGACCGAGCAACAGCACCACGCCGCTGCCCGCCTCGGCCACGGTGGCCATGGCGGCACGCAGGCTCCAGCGGCCCGGTTGCTTGACCATCAGCAGGTCGCGCAGCGGGTCCATGTTGTGCACCCGCACCAGGGTCGGTTCTTCGGCGCAGATGTTCCCCAGGGTCAGGGCCATGTGCACGTCGCCTTCCACGGAATCACGATAGGTCACCAGGTTGAACTGGCCCAGTTCGCTGTCCAGGGGCTGCTCGGCAATCCGCTGAACGGTACGTTCGTGGATCATCCGGTAGTGGATCAGGTCGGCGATGGTGCCGATCTTGATGTTGTGCTCGGCCGCGAAGGCTTCCAGCTCGGCACGCCGGGACATGGTGCCGTCGTCGTTCATCACCTCGCAGATCACCCCGCTGGGTTCGAACCCGGCCATGCGCGCCAGGTCGCAGGCCGCCTCGGTGTGGCCGGCGCGAGCCAGGGTGCCACCGGGCTGGGCCATCAGCGGGAAGATGTGGCCCGGGCTGACGATGTCCTCGGCCTTGGCATCCTTGGCCGCGGCGGCCTGCACGGTACGCGCACGGTCGGCGGCGGAGATGCCGGTGGTCACGCCTTCGGTGGCCTCGATGGACACAGTGAACTTGGTGCCGAAACCGGAACCGTTGCGCGGCGCCATCAGCGGCAGCTTGAGCAGCTCGCAGCGCTCGCGGCTCATGGGCATGCAGATCAGGCCGCGGGCGTGCTTGGCCATGAAGTTGATGTGCTCGGGCTTGCAGCACTCGGCGGCCATGATCAGGTCGCCTTCGTTCTCGCGGTCTTCGTCATCCATGAGGATGACCATCTTGCCTTGGCGGATGTCTTCAACCAGTTCTTCGATGCTGTTGAGCGCCACTCGGCACCCCCTTGAGTCAGGATTTGAGATAGCCGTTAGCGGCCAGAAAACTTTCGGTAATGCTGCCGCCAGTGGTGGCTTCGGCCGCCTTGTCGCCCAGCAGCAGGCGCTCCAGGTAGCGCGCCAGCAGATCGACTTCAAGGTTGACCTGCCGGCCCGGCCGGTAGTCGGCCATGATGGTTTCCGCCAGGGTGTGAGGAACGATGGTCAGTTCGAACTCCGCGCCGTTCACCGCATTCACCGTCAGGCTGGTGCCGTCGACGGTGATCGAGCCCTTGTGGGCGATGTACTTGGCCAGTTCCTTCGGTGCGCGGACGCGAAACTGAATGGCCCGGGCATTATCTTCCCGCGCCACCACCTCGCCGACGCCATCGACGTGGCCGCTGACCAGGTGACCGCCCAGGCGGGTGGTCGGGGTCAGGGCTTTCTCCAGGTTGACCCGGCTGCCGGCCTTCAACTGATGGAACGCCGTGCAATCCAGGGTCTCGCGGCTGACATCGGCCCAGAAACCATCCCCGGGCAGTTCAACCGCAGTCAGGCAGACGCCGTTCACCGCAATGCTGTCGCCCAGTTTGACGTCGGCCAGATCGAGCTTGGCGGTTTCTACATAGACCCGCACATCTCCGCCTTTTGGGGTCAATGCGCGAATGCTGCCGATGGATTCGATGATGCCGGTGAACATGGAGTCCTCCTCGAGAACAGGGCCGCCGGGTAGGCGAAAGTCGGGAATTATACGCTCGTGGCTGGAGCGGGGATGGCAGTGACTCGCCAGTCATCGCCCACCGCGCGCATTTCAATGATCTTGAGCAATGGCGCCTCGCTCATCTGCGCCAACGGCCAGTCCAGCAGGGGCCGCGCCGAGGAGCCAAGGAACTTGCCGGCAATGAAAATCTGGTACTCGTCCACCAGGCCCTGCTGGGCAAAAGCTCCGGCCAGTCGCGGGCCGGCTTCCACCAGCACCTCGTTGACGCCCCGGGCAGCAAGTTCCAGCAGCAAGCGGTGCAGATCTACCTGGCCATCGGCGCCGGGCACCACCAGGCACTCCGGACCATTGGCATGCTGCTCTTCCACCGCGGCGCAGGTGGCCACCAGGGCCGGGCCAGCCTGGAAGAACGGTGCATCAAGGGGCACCCGCAGGCGCCCGTCGATCAACACCCGCAATGGCGGACGGCTGATGGCCAGGGCGGTCTGCTCGGCATCCAGGCCCAGCTCGGCGGCGCGCACGGTCAAGCGGGCGTCATCCGCCAGCACCGTGTCGGCACCGGTCAGCACCACGCTGGACTCGGCCCGCAAGCGCTGCACCGCGGAACGCGCGGCGGGCCCGGTGATCCACTGGCTCTCGCCGCTGGCCATGGCGGTGCGCCCATCGAGGCTCATCGCCAGCTTGACCCGCACATAAGGCAGGCCTTGCTCCATGCGTTTGAGGAAGCCCTGGTTGATGGCCCGCGCTTCGCCCTCCAGCACCCCGCTGTGGGTGGCGATACCGGCCTCGGCCAGACGCTGCAGGCCACGGCCGGCCACTTGCGGGTTGGGGTCCTGCATCGCCGCCACCACCCGCGCCACCCCGGCACTCACCAGGGCATCAGCGCAGGGCGGCGTGCGCCCGTGATGGCTGCAGGGTTCCAGGGTCACATATGCCGTGGCACCCCGGGCCTGCTCGCCGGCCATGCGCAGGGCATGCACTTCGGCGTGGGGTTCGCCGGCCCGCACATGCCAGCCCTCGCCCACCACCTGGCCGTCGCGCACGATGACGCAACCGACACGGGGGTTGGGATGGGTGCTGTAGCGGCCCTTGCGCGCCAGTTCCAGGGCCCGGGCCATGTAATGCGCGTCGAGTACCACTTGCTCTGCAGACTGGTTCATGGCTTGACCGGCTCGCGAGCGAGACGGTCGATCTCTTCGCGGAATTCGTTGAGGTCCTGGAAGCGCCGATAGACCGAGGCGAAGCGGATGTAGGCGACTTCATCGAGCTTCTGCAGCTCGCCCATCACCAGTTCACCCACAACCAGGGACTTCACCTCGCGCTCGCCGGTGGCCCGCAGCTTGTGCTTGATATGGGCCAGCGCCGCTTCCAGGCGCTCGACGCTCACCGGGCGTTTTTCCAGGGCGCGCTGCATTCCGGCGCGCAGTTTGTCTTCGTCGAAAGGCTGGCGGCTGCCATCGGTCTTGATCAGACGCGGCATCACCAGTTCGGCGGTTTCGAAGGTAGTGAAACGTTCACCACAGGCCAGGCATTCACGCCGGCGGCGCACCTGTTCGCCCTCGGCGACCAGACGCGAGTCGATGACCTTGGTGTCGTTGGCACCGCAGAAGGGACAGTGCATGGTGGCAGGCAACAAAAAATGGGAGCGCCATGGTAGCGCATCCCACTGGCAAGACAAGCCATAGCCTTTCCGGTATACAGACCGACTATTATGTTTCGCACTCGGAATTTTCCCTTGCAGGAGCTTCAGATGCCGCTCAGACCGCTTGTTCTGCTCAGCCTTGCCAGCCTGCTGGTCGCCTGCAGCAGCGATGCCCCGAAACCTGCGGCGCCGGCCTCGTCCCAGCAACAGAGCGTGAAAAACAATCAGGCACCGGCCGAGCTCGGCCCCTTGCCGGCCTATCAGCGTGAGCTGAGCGGCACCCTCGATGGCGTGCCGGCCGGCGCCGAAGTCGAGCTGGCGCTGCTGGTGATCGATGAACGCGGTCGTCCGCAACGCCTGTTGGCCAGCAGCAACCTGAGCGGCACCGGCCAGCTCCTGCCGTTCCGCCTGCGCTTCGCCGCCGAGGCCTTTCCGGCCGGCGCCCGGGTCGAATTGCGCGGCCGCGCCAGCCAGTCCGGGCAGTTGATCCTGCACCTGCCGGCACAACGCATCGACCAGCCAAACACCCAGGTCCTGGGCCAGCTGCCATTCGTCAAAGCCCCATGAACCTGCCGCTCGACCTGCAAAGCGCCCTTGGCGAGCTGTTGGGGGACGCCCGGCTGGTGGCCTGCGAACTGCCGCAGACCCAACTCAAGCTCTGGCTGATCGACGCCCAGAACATGGACCGCGCCTTCACCCCGGACGAAACCCGCCGCATCCTCCACGAACCGCCCTACTGGAGTTTCTGCTGGGCCAGCGGCCTGGCCCTGGCTCGCTACCTGGCCGAGCACCCGCATTGGGTACAGGGCAAGCGGGTGCTGGACTTCGGCGCCGGCTCCGGCGTGGCCGCAATTGCCGCGGCCCGGGCCGGAGCCCTGGAAGTGGTGGCCTGCGACCTCGACCCGCTGGCCATCGCCGCCTGCCGCGCCAATGCCGAACTCAATGGCGTCGAATTGAACTACTCCACGGACTTCTTCGCCGAGGCCGATCGCTTCGACCTGATCCTGGTGGCGGACGTGCTCTATGACCGGGCCAACCTGCCCCTGCTGGATGAATTCCTCAGCCGTGGCCGCCAGGCGCTGGTCGCGGATTCCCGGGTCAGGGACTTCCAGCACCCGTTGTACCAGCGCCTGGCAATGCTCAATGCCCTGACCTTGCCGGACCTGGCCGAGCCTTGGGAATTCCGTAACGTCAGCCTCTATCATGCGCAACGGCCAATGGCCGGCGAGGCGGTTCCCAGAGGCGATAGCGATCTACCCCGCGCAACTTTATAGTGGCTCCATTCCCGCTTATTCGAGATACCCCATGAGTCAGGACACGCCGTACATCTTCGACGCCCGCACCGCTGATTTCGACCAGTCGGTGATCGAGAACTCCTTCCACAAGCCGGTCCTGGTGGACTTCTGGGCCGAATGGTGCGCGCCCTGTAAGGCGCTGATGCCCATGCTGCAACAGATCGCCGAGAGCTATCAGGGCGAGCTGCTGCTGGCCAAGGTCAACTGCGATATCGAGCAGGACATTGTTGCCCGCTTCGGCATCCGCAGCCTGCCCACCGTGGTGCTGTTCAAGGACGGTCAGCCGGTGGACGGCTTTGCTGGTGCGCAGCCGGAGTCCGCGGTGCGGGCGATGCTCGAGCCCCATGTGCAGATGCCACCGCCCGCCGCCGACGACCCGCTGGAGCAGGCCGAAGCGCTGTTCAACGACGGCCGTATCGGTGACGCCGAAGCCCTGCTCAAGGCGCTGCTGAGCGAAGACAACAGCAACCCCAAGGCGCTGATCCTGTACGCCCGCTGCCTGGCCGAACGTGGCGAGCTGAGCGAAGCCCAGACCGTGCTCGACGCAGTCAAGAGTGATGAACACAAGGCTGCCCTGGCCGGCGCCAAGGCGCAGATCACCTTCCTCAAGCAGGCGGCAAGCCTGCCGGATACCGCCGACCTCAAGGCACGCCTGGCCAAGGACCCGCAGGACGACGAAGCGGCCTATCAGCTGGCGATCCAGCAACTGGCCCGCCAGCAATACGAAGCCGCACTGGAAGCCCTGCTCAAGCTGTTCATGCGTAACCGCAGCTTCAACGAAGGCATCGCCCACAAGACCCTGCTGCAAGTCTTCGACCTGCTGGGCAACGATCACCCACTGGTCACCACCTACCGCCGCAAGCTGTTCGCTGCGCTGTACTGAGCCTCAACCGGCGGCGCCAGCGAATGCGTTCCTGGGCCCGATGCACGTCTTGCCGGCCGCTTCGCCGGCAAGCCGGCTCCTACGCGGTTACTGCACCCAGCTGTAGAGCGGCGTATCGACGCCGCTGACTACCTTGACCTCAGCGCAATGGCGCAAGCGCACCAGCAGGCGCTTGCCCGCTGCGGCACTGCCAGTGAGCCCCTGCAACTGCTCCAGCAACTCCGGCCCGCTGATCTGGCCAGCCTGGCGCAACAGATCCTTGGCGGCCTGCCACTGGGCGTCGTCCTGGTTGACCGGCCGGCTTGCCACCGCCGCTACCTCCGGCTTGACCGCCTGCAACTGCGCGCCCAGTTGCGCCCAATCGCCCTCATCCAGTTCCAGGGTCAGATCCACCGGCCAGTCGCCGATGCTTCCACGTATCCGCAACATTGCCGTACTCCCGATTTTTTCTGACGAGCATGCTCCCACGCGTCTTGCACAACGCCAAGCAGGCGGTCAAACTCTGCGGCCGATTGTTATAAGATCACATAACATTTATTTCATCTTTGCCCTGGAGACTTGCCATGCGTCGTCTGCTAATCGCCCTGCCGTTCGCCCTGTTGCCGCTGGCCGTTGCCCAGGCCGCACAAGCCCATGATCACGAGCATGAACATGGCAGCCTCGGCGCCCATGAACACGGTGTCGGCCGCTTGAACGCGGTGCTCGACGGCCAGGCCCTGGAGCTGGAGCTGGAAAGCCCGGCAATGAACCTGGTGGGCTTCGAGCACGCGCCAAGCACCGACGCCGACAAGGCCAAGGTTGCCGCCGCCCGTACCCAGCTGGAACAACCCCTGGTGCTGTTCAGCCTGCCCAAGGCCGCCGCCTGCGTGGTGGCCAAGCAGGAGTTGGAAAGCCCGCTGTTCGGCAACCAACCAGCCACCGCCAAGCATGACGACGACGATGATGACCACGACGCCGATGCCAAGGACGCCGACGGCCACGAGCATCAGCATGAACACAGTGAAATCCACGCCCACTACCAGCTCACCTGCGCCAAGCCCGAGGCATTGAAGACCCTCGACCTGGGACAGATCTTCAAGACCTTCCCCGCCACCCAGAAAATTCAGGTACAACTCATTTCGCCCAATGGCCAGCAAGGTGTCGAAGCCACTGCCAAGGCCGCGACCCTGAAGTTCTGACCCCCTTGCAGCCGTTGCCGCAGGCTGCGGCTGCAACACTCACCTGCTGATCGGCCCGACATGACCCAAGCACTTATCGAACTGTCCGACCTGGGCTTCAGCTGGCCCGGCCACCCGGAGTTGCTGGATATCCCGGCCTTTGCCCTGGAAGCCGGCGAAACCCTGTTTCTCAAGGGCCCCAGCGGCAGTGGCAAGACCACCCTGCTGGGCCTTCTGGGCGGCGTGCAGAAACCAAACCGGGGCAGCATCCGCCTGCTGGGCCAGGAGCTCGGCGAACTCTCCGCCGGGGCCCGCGATCGCTTCCGGGTCGATCACACCGGCTATATCTTCCAGCAGTTCAACCTGCTGCCGTTTCTTTCGGTACGCGAGAACGTCGAGCTGCCTTGTCACTTTTCCAAACTACGGGCCAGCCGCGCTATCCAGCGTCACGGCAGCATCGATCAGGCCGCCGCCACTCTGCTGGCGCACCTGGGTTTGAATGACCCGGGCCTGCTCGGGCGCCGCGCCGACTCGCTGTCCATCGGCCAGCAGCAACGGGTGGCTGCAGCCCGGGCACTGATTGGCCAGCCGGAGCTGGTGATCGCCGACGAACCCACCTCGGCGCTCGACTACGACGCCCGGGAAGCCTTTCTCCAGTTGCTGTTCGCCGAATGCCGCGAAGCCGGCTCCAGCCTGCTGTTCGTCAGCCATGACCAGAGCCTGGCGGCGCTGTTCGATCGCAACCTGTCGCTGGCCGAACTCAATCGCGCCGCCAAGCCTGCAGAGGTCTGAGATGTATCTGTTCCGTCTAGCCATGGCCAGCCTGGCGAACCGCCGTTTCACCGCAATCCTCACCGCCTTCGCCATCGCCCTCTCGGTGTGCCTGCTGCTGGCGGTGGAGCGGGTGCGCACCGAAGCCCGGGCCAGTTTCGCCAGCACCATCAGCGGCACCGACCTGATCGTCGGCGCCCGCTCCGGCTCGGTGAACCTGCTGCTGTACTCGGTGTTCCGCATCGGCAACGCCACCAACAACATCCGCTGGGACAGCTTCGAGCACTTCGCCAACAACCCGAAAGTGAAATGGGCGATCCCGATTTCCCTTGGCGACTCCCATCGCGGCTACCGGGTGATGGGCACCACCGATGCCTACTTCCAGCACTACCAGTACGGCCATCAGCAGAACCTGCAACTGGCTGTGGGCCGAGCCTTCGCCAGCGATCCCTTCGAGGTGGTGCTGGGGGCCGAGGTGGCCGAGGCGCTGCACTACAAGCTGGGGGACCAGTTGGTGCTGGCCCATGGCGTGGCGGCCATCAGCCTGGTCAAGCATGACGACAAGCCCTTCACCGTGGTCGGCATCCTCAAACGCACCGGTACGCCAGTGGACCGCACCCTGCACATCAGCCTGGGCGGCATGGAGGCAATCCACATCGACTGGCACAATGGCGTGCCGGCGCGAGGCGACGGACGCATCAGCGCCGACCAGGCACGCAACATGGACCTCACGCCCCAGGCCATCACCGCCTTTATGCTCGGCCTCAACAGCAAGATCTCGACCTTCGCCCTGCAGCGCGAGATCAACGAATTCCGCGGCGAGCCCATGCTGGCGATCCTTCCCGGCGTAGCCCTGCAGGAACTCTGGAGCCTGATGGGCACCGCTGAAAAGGCGCTGTTCGTGGTCTCGCTGTTCGTGGTCCTGACCGGCCTGATCGGCATGCTCACGGCAATTCTCACCAGCCTCAACGAACGCCGCCGGGAGATGGCGATCCTGCGTTCGGTGGGCGCGCGGCCCTGGCATATCGCCAGTTTGCTGGTGCTGGAAGCCTTCGCCCTGGCGCTGTCCGGCGTCGTGGCCGGGCTCGGGCTGTTGTACCTGGGCATAGCCCTGGCCCAGGGCTATGTGCAGTCGAGTTACGGCCTGTACTTGCCGCTGTCCTGGCCCAGCCAGTATGAGTGGACGCTGCTGGGCGCTATCCTGATCGCCGCGCTGCTGATGGGCAGCGTGCCGGCCTGGCGCGCCTACCGGCAATCCCTGGCCGATGGCCTGTCGATCCGTTTGTGAGTACCGCCTGATGAAGACCCAACACCTGCTGCGTTCGCTGCTGGCCCTGACGCTGCTGGTGGCCGCCCCCCTTTGGGCAGCCAGTGCGCCTAGGGACCTGGCCTGGTCGGAGATGATCCCCGCCGACGCGCCGCCCGAGGTGCCGAACATGAAGCCGCTGCACGACCTGTCGCAGATGAGCGATGCCTTGTCCGCCGAGTCGGCGCCGGCCGCCAAGCAGGATCTGCCCAATGCGCCGGTGGTGAAAACCCTCGATGGCCAGGCGGTGCGCCTGCCCGGTTACATCGTGCCCCTGGAGGTGAACGAGGAAGGCCGTACCACCGAGTTCCTGCTGGTGCCGTATTTCGGCGCCTGCATCCATGTGCCACCACCGCCGTCGAACCAGATCGTCCACGTCACTAGCGAAGTCGGGGTCAAGCTCGATGAGCTGTACCAGCCCTACTGGATCGAGGGCGACATGCAGGTCAAGCCTTCCAGCAGTGAGCTGGCGGATGCCGGCTACCAGATGGCCGCGCAGAAGATCTACGTCTACGAACTGCCGGAGTAAGCGCAGGCAGCGGCGCCCCGGGCGGATGAACGGGGCGAGAAAGGCGAATGCCGAAAGAGTGCAGAACACAAGATTAGTTCAGCCCCGCAAGTGGGCTTCGCCATTTCATTGAGCTGAGTCAAGGCGGTCAACTTGACGATCCTTACCATTGGACATAGCCAATTTGAAACGTCCTTTGGAGCTCCCATGCACAAGTCTCTGCTTAGCGCTTCCCTGATCGCGCTCGCACTCGCCGCGCCTATTGCCAACGCCCACGAAGCCGGTGACATCATCGTTCGTGCCGGTGCGATCACCGTCAATCCGAAAGCCGACAGTTCCGATGTCAAGGTTGACCGCGGCCCCCTGGCCGGCGCCAACCTGGGCGGCAAGGCGACCATGAGCAGCGACACTCAGCTGGGTCTGAACTTCGCCTACATGGTGACCAACAACATCGGTATCGAACTGCTGGCCGCCACCCCGTTCGAACATGACGTGAAGATCCGCGACACCTCCCTGGCCCCGGCCAACGGCAAGCTCGGCACCCTCAAGCACCTGCCGCCAACCCTGAGCGTGGTGTACTACCCACTGGACCACAAGTCGGCCTTCCAGCCCTATGTCGGCGCCGGTATCAACTACACCTGGATCTACGACGAGCACGTCGGCAGCCGCGCCAGCGAAGCCGGTTTCGACAACTTCCGCGCCAAGAACTCCTGGGGCATGGCCTGGCAGATCGGTGCCGACTACATGCTCACCGACAACGTGATGATCAACGCCCAGGCGCGCTACATCGATATCGATACCCGTGCCTACGTGGACAACAACGGCGTGGCCCCGGGCACTCGTGCCAAGGTCAATGTCGACGTCGATCCATGGGTCTACATGGTGGGCCTGGGCTACAAGTTCTAAGCCCTGCGACCAACAAAAAAGGCGCCTTGCAAGGCGCCTTTTTCATGTCCGTGTCCCGTCCTGAATAAGGTTTACACCTCCCATCCCGAATTTCCGGAGAGTCAGATGGAACAAGGTGTAAAGCGCACACAACGAGATTACTCACTGTCCTTTAAATTGGCGGTGGTTGATCAGATTG